>NZ_JAAIFP010000025.1:0-190877 GCF_010747435.1 Paenibacillus sp. ALJ109b | reverse complement strand
GGGTTGGGTGGGTGCGACTCTTTTACAGATAAGGAATGAAGACATGACAATTAAATTAATCGCACTGGATGTCGATGGAACGCTGCTTAATGATCATCATGAACTTACCGAAATGACGCAAGAGACCTTAATTCGTGCTTCCCGTCAGGGAGCTGAGATTGTTCTGTGTTCAGGCAGAGGTCCTGCGAATACGATTCCGTTTATGGAACAGATGGGACTTGATGGATATGTCATTACACATAATGGAGCGGTAACTGCACAGGTCCAGACTCGAGAAGTAGTGCACCATTTTGCCATGGATGGACAGGGGCTGGAGCCTTTCATATCTTACTGCCGTACGCAAGGTGTGCATTTTGATATCAACACAGCGTTTGGACTTTATGTGGATCAGCCGGAAGGTTTGGAGTTGCAGGTACGCGAAATGTATCAAAACTTCATGGCAGAGCCATTAAAGCTGCCGCAATGGGCGGATATGACAGAGCCGCTTGCCAAATTCACTGCGTTTGGACCCATCGAGCAGATGAATGCGGTGCAACAGGAGTGGTCGACCTGGAATCTTCCATATTATATGACGCGCAGTGGTGATTTTTTCATTGATCTGATGCATCCCGAAGCCTCCAAAGGTGCAGCCCTAAAAAGACTGGCCGAAGCAAAAGGAATCCTGCCTTCCGAGATCATGGCGGTAGGTAACTACTATAATGACATCACCATGTTGACCTTTGCAGGCAAAGGGGTTGCGATGGACAATTCCCCGGAGGAAGTTAAGGCTGCTGCGGATGAGGTTACACTTTCGAACAACGATCAGGGTGTGGCCTACGCTATCCAAAAATATGTGTTGTCCGTCTAATAGTTCGCTCTTAAAATCTGAATAGCGTTGTATCTTATAAACTGTCGCTCTCAAGGGTAACCTAATAGAATAACGTTAGGAACCGAGGAGGACAGGTGCATGGAACTGAAAGTAGAGCTTATTCCTGATCTTCGTACATCAGGTGGCGAAGTGCAGGATATAATGGTGGAGGGTCAATATGCGGGTTCATTGCTGCTCGTGTTCAGGGAAGGGGATCGGGTATCCGGCAGCCTTCAGATTGAGCAAAATTCGCTACCTGACGAGACAGAACAGTATATTGTGGAGCAGGTGCACGAATATATTCGTTCTCTCGCGGATGCGGTAAGTGCTGCTGAATATGAAGTGCTTGTAAGCTGCGGTACACTGTATTCTGTGTTACAGAAGCCACAGTCTCAAACGGATGTGTTAATTCAGTCTTCACGGTCTGAAGATACGTATAATCACGATGGACAGAATGGTCGAGCTGATGTAAATGAAGTACACGTCATTCCTGGCTCACAAGCCGAATCATTTACATATGAAGACCCCGAACATTTGCTCGAGATGGAGCTTGTAAGCGCCGGACGCAGCATTTCCACCTATGTATTTAATGACGCCAATGGACAGGAACTGGCCGAAGCCTCTCTGAAACAATATGGTGCTGATGTACAGGGTGAGATCCACTGGTATGATGAACCGGCAGAGAATTATCAGGATGCGGCTGCCGAGCTGCTGGTACGAGAGCTGGATGAAGAAATCATCGATACGATTACGATCCGCATGTGGCATCAAGGGCAGGAGCTGGAATCGGCGGAATGGGTACACCGAGATTTTGCGGATGATGATCAGATAGTGTCCGAAGAAGATCTCGAAGAGATTGAAGCTGCTGAAGAAGCCTGTTATGTCATGTTGGTACGCAAAGATCGGGAATTTCGGGTATATGAACTGTACCTACAAGAACGCGGAGGCTTACCTGTAGGTACAGCAACGATTGATACCTCACAAGCAGATTTGTCAGGCTATATCGATTATCAGGTTCCCGGCACAAGTGTTCAACGAAAGAGTTTGGTTGAAGTTCTGATGCGAGAGCTGGACAAAGAGCTTGAGTTTGATACATTACATCTCACGATGTTATACCGAAACCAAATTATCGATGAAGCGAAGATTGAAGGGTAAGAGGCATAGCCTCTTACCTTTTTTGTTTTCTTTTTGACGAAAAAGCCATTTCCCGGTATAGTACCATTAGTTTAAGAGAGACCTGGAAGTGGAGGAGAATCATGAAGCACTCATTCAGTATCACAACAGACTACATTAATGATGAATTTAAGGCATTGCAGGCTCAGCCCGAAGACACGGAGGATGTGATGTCTCTGCTTATGGAAACAGCCGAATGGCTGCGGAGCCAGGGGTCTTCTCAATGGAATGCGTTGTTAAAAGGTGAGGATTCTCATAATACGGCGGAGGCTATTCAGCGTGGCGACGTATTTGTATTTAAAAAGGGTTCTGACGTAGCTGGCATGGTTATTTTGATGAGCCAGCCAAGTGCATGGGATTTGCATTTGTGGGGAAGCAAAGCGCATGCCGGGGATGGCGCACTTTATCTGCACCGATTAGCCATTCGCAGAAAGTATGCCCAGAGTGGATTGGGAAGGGCGATTTTGCAATGGTCCAGCAGCGGGATACAGTTTGAGGACAAACATATCGTCCGATTGGATTGTGGAGCCGAGAACGCAACATTGAACGCATTCTATGTGCGTAATGACTATACTTTTGTGGGAGAGACAGACGGCTTCAGTACGTATGAGAAGGCGGTCACACATCTGTCTGTATAACACTGTATGCAACATATCGAGTGCATTCAAAAGCCGGGAGCTACCACTGCTCACCGGCTTTCATTTGCATGTGGGCAAAGAGGTTTAACTTTCAATCCATACATTCGCTTCTTAGCCGAGCATCTTCTGAATATGTTGTATATACGACTCCGGAGTAAGGGCTTACGCAATTATTTCCATTGGAATTCCCCAGTACCTAACAGTATTCGTAATGTCGTCAGCGTCAGATGCAACATGGTACAATTGATATTGAAATGAATTCTAGTATTCGGCTGTAAATGAGCGAGTGATAAGGAATCTCATTTTGTACCTTTACTGAACATATGTTCTGATATATCATGATTGAAGATGTAATGAAAAGATTTATGCTAGAAAGGGGGAAACTAACGGTGAGATTGCTGCAGGCGCTTTTCTTTCCTCCGGAGCAGCCCGGAGGAGTATCCTCTATGATTCCGTATATGCAAGAGAGGTTTACAACCCCGAGGTGGGAAATGGATCTTTTCTCGCTGCCTAAGCGAATTCGCAACAAGGGCAGGGAAGATATCCAGTTTGAGACGTTCGATTGGACTCAGTATCAGGACAGTCCTGTCGTGCAAAAATATATGCAAACCTACCGGGATTATTTGTGGTGGACCAAGCTGCGTATTCAGAAGCCTTACGATCTGATTCATGCCCATCACCCTATTGCGGGGCTTGCAATGAAGAAGGTTTTTCCGGATGTTCCTCTCATTCAAACGATCCACTCCAGTTATGAGCGAGAGCTGATACTGAATGGACGCATTGAGCCGGATGGACCGGAGCATCAATTCCTGTTGGCCATCTATGGTGAGCTGGAGCATCAGGCAGAGCGGATGTTAACAGTATCGGATTCTTTCCGTCGTTATCTGGCTCCCTATGTACAGCATCCCGATGTTATCGGTGTGATTCCGAATGGTTTTGATGAGAAAAGGTTTAAGCCAATCCCCCATGAGAATGCGATACCACAGCTAGTCACCGTATGCCGTCTGGTTCCGGCGAAAGGGCTGGATATTCTGTTCAAAGCCTGTGCGGAATTGAAAGCGCGGGGGCATGATTACGTACTTCATATTATTGGGGACGGACCAATCCGTCCAGACTTGGAAGAATTAGCCCAGCGGCTGGGCATTTATAATGAGACTATTTTTTATGGCTACACGCTGCACCCGGAGGAATTCATGCCATTTTTTGATATCTTTGTACTTCCTTCGCGGGCGGAGGCGTTCGGGTCTGTTTTCGCGGAAGCAGCGCTTAGCTGTCTCGCCCTTGTAGGTACAGATGTTGGCGGCATACCAGAGCAGATCGAGAACGGCAGTAACGGCTTGCTGGTACCTTCAGAAGATCCGTCTGCACTGGCAGAAGCGCTGGAGAAGGTGATGGTTGACCCGGCGTACCGTTATGAGCTCGCTCGTTCGGCATGTGAGAAGGCCAAAACCCATTACTCTTTGGGCAGATCGGTCAATGCACTGAAAAAAATGTATTTGCAATTCCCGAGCCAGTTCTAACTTCTGGAAAGGGAAAAGAAGGAAGCCGCTGCGTAAACAGCGGCTTTTTTATATTTAGGGAAATGATGTTTCGCAACAAAAATACGTTGTTATAGGTGTTTGTTACGATCTCCAAAGCTTCCCCATCGATCCATAACTAATTTTGCACCCCAGATTAGTGCCAAACTGCCGAAAATGGGGTAAAGGATAGAGAGCAGGGAACTGAATCCAAACTGGCTAAGCGAATAACATAGCAGCATGATGGCCAGTATGATTAGTTTGGGATGTACATGGACATGCTGCCTGAGTTGGAGCGTCATTCCATAAATATCGGCTACAAATGTACTGAAGATTTCCATAAAAATCAGGGATACATAGATGGACTGGACTACCCATCCAAGTTGAAAGGCAATGCTGCCCATCGGAATTTCAAATTGTGTGATGCCAGGCATCTGGGCTGACATGGCGAAGTGGGCTGCCATAAGCATGAATCCTACACCAATCCCGCCCAGAACGCCGCCCCATTTGAGTACCTTTCGGCTGCGAATCTGGTTACCCACCGGAACGAGCACTGCTTGGGCAAGTGCCAGGTTGAATGAAGTATACAAAAGAGGAGATAACCAGACCTGGATTGGATTGCTGTCCGTGGTTAATGTAATAAATCGGTTTGCGCCGGGATGATGTATGGTGCTGGTGATCATAAGCAGAGAGAGCAGGAGCATCATGGGCACCACGATACTGTTCATTTGCAGAATAGCCTGAATACCCCGTCCAAGCAGCAGATATGTACCTATAAGGGTAACAATCAGTCCGGTCTGGTAATGAAGCCCTAGATGCTCTACAAAGACCGACCCTGCTCCGGCCAGCATGACACTGTTTACTCCAATGAGAATTACAAGGGTAACCCATGTAATCCAGTTTCCTGCTTTATGACCGAATAGATGCTTGTTGAGATCTTCGTAAGAGCGCGAGCCGGTATCATGGGCAATCAGCATCATTTTTGTACCTAACCAGACAAAGAGCATGGTCGATAAGCCAATGGTAATAGTGGCCCATTTGCCATACTGGGTAAAGAACTGCAATATCTCTTGCCCTGTTGCAAAGCCGGCTCCTACTACCGTTCCAATGTATGTAAATGCGATCTGCAGCACCCGAAATGCCTGTTTCATGCGTTTCCCCTCTCAGGCCCCTGAATAGTTTGGACATGTGGGTGCCATGGTACAAGGTATGCTTGACCCGTCAAAGTCATGACAATTGAAGTTTGGCAAAGGGTCATTTAACATGCTCTGAACAAGAGCAAAGGCAATTTCGCTTGAACTGAGAGCCTGATCTATGATACTTTTACGTCATAGGATAGGCTTGGGAGGTCAAATTATGGAAGTATTGAAACAACGAATTTTACAAGAAGGCGTAGTCATGTCAGATCAGGTGCTGAAGCTGGATGGTCTGCTGAATCACCAGATTGACCCTGCATTGACGATGGAAATGGGACGGGAATTTGCCGCTCGTTTTCGTGAAAGTGGGGTAACTCGGGTCATTACAGTGGAGTCTTCCGGGATTCCGGTCGCTTTTGCTGCCGCACATGAACTGGGTGTTCCGCTGGTATTTGCCCGTCGCAAAAAAACACTTTTGGCTGACCCCGATGCCTACTGTGAAAGAGTACCTTCTTTTACCAAAGGGATTGTAACGGATATTATGGTGTCCCGTGAATATATTCATGAGAATGACCGCATTTTGTTTATTGACGATATCATTGCGAATGGCGATGCCGCTCGTGGTGTCATTAAAATTATCGAACGTTCGGGTGCAGAACTGGTTGGATTCGGTGTTGTGGTCGAAAAATGTTTTCAGGCCGGAGCGCGCACCATTCGTGAGCAGGGCATCCCGGTTGAAGCGTTGGTGCGCATTCGTTCATTGAACGATGGTACCGTGCAATTTGACGATAACGAATTGTGACTTTTTAAAGGAAAAAGTGCCTATTTTTATAACAATGCCTTTGCATGACCGCTGATTTCATTTATAATGGGGTTATGTTAGGGAGAGGAGGCAACACCATGGGTAACCAACCGGCAACAGAACAATTTTTTATTGATAAGCTGGCGGAATCGAAAGTACATTTTGAGCGTGCCCTGGATTGTAAACATACGGAATTCGATGACCTTTATCCCTATATGATTGAACATCCTCAATTTTTCTGGTACAAACGCTACGTTGCCTGGTCAGAATTGCTGACGATTGTAGGCTTGTGCGAAGAGTTGTCCTTCTCTTGGAAAGAACAATTTACACCGCATCAAGTGGAGTACCTTGAAGAACGTGTGATGTCCGCCAAAGTGCTTGATTTTTGGTTTGAGAAGAACGACAGCAAAGAGCACGCGCAGCGGTAACTTTCAGTCGGGACATATTTTCGAATGACATGACAGTCCAATACAGTCACGTGAGACCTAAATGACTTTTCATTTAGGTCTCTTTTTGTAAATAATTTTTTTTGGGAAAGTAGGCGCCATGAATATGATCAGTGATGCAGAATTGGATGCACTGCGTTTATCGGGTGAGAAAGTAAGGGTAGTACGGGACGAGATTCAGTCTAATGATGTGACAGGCATTGTAGTGGCTTGGGACGGGGAGCAGGTGCTCATTCGCCGTCAGAATCGTCGTGTGGTTAAGCTTGATCGGAATTATCAGTATCAGTTGTTCAGCGAACCACGTAAGAGCCCGCTCGAAGAATAGGACAGGCGTTTTTAGGTTCATTTACCATGGATGTTTTGGCATAATTACACCTCTCGGGAGAAAAGATAGGTACAGTGAGAGCTTGTAACATATCAGCCGAGAGGATGTGCGGTAACCATGACATTGATGAATGATAAGGTCCATGCCTATAAAGATCAGATTGGTGAATTAAGCGACGTGCTGCCAGCTGTGGTGAAGTCTTATCATGAGTTCACTGGAGAGTGCTTTCAGGCAGGGGCGATTGATGCCAAGACCAAACAGCTGATTGCGCTGGGCATTGGACTGTTTGCAAACAATGAGGTATGTACGTTTTACCACGTGGAAGAAGCGCGTGCCAAAGGAGCGACCGATCAGGAGATTATGGAGACGGTTGCTGTGGCTGGAGCTGTTGGCGGAGGCCATGCGTTGTCTCAGGGTGCAATGAGAGTACAGAAGGCTTTACATTAAAAGCTTTGGTTAAGACTGATTATGACCTTGCGTATCTCTAGAATCAATATCAATGTAGACAAAGATAGACGAAGAAAAGGCTCCGGTTATAACCGAAGCCTTTTCTTGTTTAACTTATATTTTGCCCAGCATTTTGTTATACATAAACTGTCCTGTTACCCGGCGTGCTGTTACGTAACGATCATTGAAGTAAGGATTAGATAATTGTGTGATGCTAACGCCCTTGCTGCTTGAAGCATGAGCGAACTGTCCGCCCCCGATATATACACCTGTATGTGAAATACCATTACCCATCGTATTAAAGAATACCAGGTCACCCGTACGCAGATTAGCTTTGGATACAGGAGTTCCGGCCTTAGCTTGTTGCTGGGAAGTACGTGGTAATTCAATGCTATATTTGTTGAAAATATATCTCATAAATCCAGAGCAATCAAATCCGGCCATTGTTGTGCCGCCCCATTTATAAGGTATGCCAGTCATGTTGTTAACGACGGTGTTAATACTGCTTGCCTCTGTGCTTGCTGCACCGGATGTAAATAGTACTGCTGCTCCAAAAATGGAGATGATAAGCTTTTTCAAAATTTTTGTTCTCCCTTCGATGCCTACGGAGTTAGCTAAGGGTTCGGTAGAAGGTTCCCTATATTTCCTATGTATAAGAATAATTCACCCAAAATGGTTCCCCCGTTTTCAAACATGAAACTCGGCAAATGAATAATTAAGTTTTTGTAACCTTTTGAAACTATATTGCATAAATGCGAAAATGTCAAACCGTTCTTGAACACTTCTTATCATCTCAATGTTAACGGAATTATCGCTATTTATGTAGAAATAACTCGAATGTTGGGTTCTAACAGATGACAAAAAAGTAACTACTGTTTCAAATGCAGGATTCCAGCTTCCTAAAACTTGAAAGAAGAGGTGGGTATGTATTACAGTGCATGTTGATAGTATTGGTTTTGCATGAAATGATGGAGGAATATAGCTTTACACATTAGAAGGGGAATTATTTTTTTGTTGACACTAATTACCTGCACATGATATATTATTTCTTGTCGCCGCGATATAATTTCTCGGAGATACAATATACGCGGTCGTGGCGGAATTGGCAGACGCGCACGGTTCAGGTCCGTGTGGGCTAACCCCCGTGGAGGTTCGAGTCCTCTCGACCGCATCATATGTAATACGAAGAAAGGTTCCTAGAATGGCATTACTGCCACTCTAGGAACCTTTTTTCTTTGTTTACGAATTAGAGTGATTGCTCATCCTGGTTGTCTTCAACCCATTCCCTTAATTTGAGCAAAGATGAAGTTTTTATTTGTTTATTTATCCATTAATGGAAATATGTTTGTTCTGCGACGGTTTGCCCCTATATTTCAGGCTAATTGTACGTAAAATACCGAATTGTACCTATCCTGGAAATCCACCATACACTATTCTCTTCTCGTATGGAAGCGCTATCAACAGGAATTTGATTGACCAAATTCAGAGGGGGTAGGGATAATTTGAAACGAATCGGAAAAAGGATGGCAATGTGTTTCATGGTGTTCATGATTGCGGCAGTGCAGTTCGGAATTATGGGAACGACAGGTAATGTGGCACAAGCAGCAGATAAGAGCCTGGCCCAAAAGCCGTATATGGGTTGGAGCAGTTACAGCATGCAGGTATATGACGGGGCGGGTAACTGGACATCTGCTGAGAGTATTAAGAAGCAATCGGATGCGATGCGTGAGAAGCTGCAAGCCCATGGATATGAATACATTAATATTGATGCTGGCTGGAACGGTGACGAAGATGAATACGGCCGTCCTATTCCGAGTACTGTTCTTTATCCAAATGGATTTCAGGAGGTCATCGATTATGTCCATAATAACGGACAGAAGATCGGAATCTATCTGATTCCTGGATTATCAATCACAGCCTATGATAAAAACCTTGAGGTTTATGGGACGGGCGGGGCATGTCGTATGCAAGATATTGCAGTAAAACCGCTCGTTGTTATGGATGCTTGGGATTCGTACACGTACAAAATTGATTTTTCGAACCCTTGCTCACAGAAGTACATTGACTCCATCGCGGATCTTCTTGGCGAGTGGGGTATCAACTTTGTCAAATTCGATAGTGTGACGCCAGGATCGGGAATTAATAACCTGAGCCGGGATGCACGCGGTGATGTGGAGGCATGGTCCAAAGCCCTGGACAGGAATAACATCTGGTTTGAGCTTTCCTGGGCGCTTGATCACAATTACGTGGACTTCTGGAAAAAGTATGCAAACGGCTGGAGGATCGACTGGGATGTTGAAGCCTACGATAGCAGTAAGGGCTTAACGGAGTGGTCGAGTATTTCACGCTTATTTCCCATAGCGGCCCTCTGGTGGCGGGATGCAGGTCCCGGAGGCTGGAACGACTTCGATTCACTGAATGTCGGGAATGGCTCGATGGATGGTCTGACCAAGGTTGAGCGGCAAACCGCCACGACCTTCTGGTCTATCTCTTCAGCACCGCTTTATACAGGTAATGATTTAACAAGGCTGGACAGCTATGGATTGGAATTGCTTACTAATGACGAAGTCATTGCCGTCAATCAGGCCGGACGTCCAGGCCATCCGGTTTCCATGGAGACCCAGCAGCAGGTTTGGTACGCTAATAACGGAGATGGTACTTACAGTGTAGCCTTGTTCAATTTGGGCGACCAGAGTGCGGAGGTTAAAGTCAAATGGAGCGATCTTGGCCTCAACGGTCCTGCTTCGGTCCGCGACCTGTGGAGTCGTTCCGAACTGGGAACCTTTAATAAGGAATTCAGTGGCGGCGTGCTGGAACCCCATGCTTCTCGAATGCTTAAAGTAACAGCGTTGAAAGGCACATCAGCCGTCAATGACGATGATACAGGCATGCGTTATAGCGGGGATTGGCAGCGCAACGGGGGCAAGGAGCAGACAGATGGGAGACAGGATCTGAGCATAGCGATTAAGGAATCCTCTGGTACTGGTCCAGCGAATAGCAGTCAAGAGGGTACCTTGGACGCTGAAGCTGACAATGCTGCAAATTCAATTTCCGTGGAAGATGCCGCCACTGTTACCAATGAGGTCTACATTAATGATGATGATAGCAGTATTAAATACACGGGCTCATGGAACTCCAATACCGGCAGAAGTTACGGTGATTACAATGGCGATGTGCATTTTACTGAAAAAGACGGCGATTATTTTGAGTATAGTTTCACGGGCACTCGCATTGAACTGCTGACGGAGAAGGATAAAGACCAAGGAGACATGATTGTCACCCTCGATAATGGAGCACCTGAAACTGTAAACGCCTATACCAGTGGAGAAAGGGAAGTCCAGCAGGTTTTGTACAGCAAACTTGATTTGGACAACGGCCCACATACCTTGAAGGTGGTCAAGGGCTCGGGCCAGTATATGTTGCTGGATGCGCTTAGAGTAACCATGGAAATTCCTCCTGGAGGGCAGAACAGCACCATTAGTCCGACCTCTGCAAACTTTGACAAGGAGACGGAACAACAGAAGGATGTCACCGTGAGGCTGTCCTTGAACGGCAATACGCTGACCGGCGTTGAAAATGACGGGGTGCTCCTCAGTGAAGACGACTACACGGTGGTCAATGACAAGCTGACTATCAGGAAGCAGTACCTCACGCAGCTGCCTATAGGGACAACGAGTCTAAACGTAATCTTTAGCGCGGGTGATCCGCAGTCTTTGGCAATAAGGATCAGCGATACTACGGGCATTCGATTTATAATGATCAATAACGACGATCCGGCAATCAAGTACAACGGCTCCTGGTCACGAAGCACTGGCAGAGGTTTGGGTGACTATAAGGACGATGTGCAGTATACCGAAAAAAACGATGATTCTTTTGAATACACCTTCAAGGGAACGGGGATCCAGTTATTTACGGAGGTTGACCAGTCACAGGGAGACATGGATATCTATGTTGACGACCAATTCAAGGAAACAGTCAGCGCCCATCGTAACGGTCGGTTGGCACAGCAGAACCTGTACAGCATTTCGGGGCTGCCGGATGGGCAGCACACGCTCAAGGCAGTGAAGAAATCGGGGGAATACATGCTGCTCGATATGCTCAAAGTTGAGCTTCCGAATCTAATTAATCCGGTAACCACGGATTTCGACAAGTCAGCTTCCGCTCAGACGGACATTGATGTGACGCTGCTGCAACAGGCGGAAAGCTTCAGTGGTATTACTAACGGATCATTTGATCTGGTTCCGGGGTCCGATTATACAGTTGCAGGGAACCGAGTTACACTGAAAAAATCGTATCTTGCTGCCCAGCCTGTGGGAACGTTAAATCTCAGTTTTTCCTTCGGCGGTGATTATCTCAATGACGTACATTCTACGACGGCGGATGGAGCTTTCTTCGAATATACCTTCAAGGGTACCGGAATAAGCTTGATTACACCTATGGGACCGGAGCAAGGGGAAGTCGATATCTATGTCGATGGACAGCTGAAACAAACCGTGAACGCATACAGTCCGAGTCGCCAAATAATGCAGGAGATTTACAGCATCTCAGGACTGGTGAAAGGTCAGCATACACTCAAAGTTGTGAAAAAATCTGGTGATCTTATGCTGGCCGATCAACTGAAATTTACTGTGCCTACTGGAAACGGAAACGGTGAACCAACGAATCCGTCCAATCCGTCGAATCCAGGCGGTCCATCCAATCCAGGCGGACCATCGACTCCAGTCGTCCAGCCTTCAGACACTTCTGTGCCAGCGCCAACTCCTGAATCTGGAACTACAGACGGGACAATAGGAACAGAGGGTGGTCAAGATATTCTGTACAAGGCGTATATTCAAGGATATCCGGGCGGTTTGTTCAAGCCAGATAACAAACTCACCCGTGCAGAGATGGCAACCATACTCACATTGGTATCTGAGAAAGAAGCCACAGGATCTGCTGTTGCATTCAGTGACGTTAAAACTGAATATTGGGGAGCCGACGCCATTGCTAAGGTAAGCAAGATGGGGCTGATGAATGGTTACAAGGATGGCACGTTTAAGCCAAATCAGCCGTTGACTCGTGCGGAGATGGCCAGCCTTGTGGTCCTTCTCGGTCTGGCTTCCGATACTTCAGGCGATGGATTCTCGGATATCGGTGGCCACTGGGCCAAGGAAGCCATTTTGAAAGCGCAAAGCGCAGGCATTCTGAAAGGTTATAGTGATGGAACTTTTCGACCGAATGCCTTACTGACAAGAGCGGAAGCCGTTGTAGCAATCAACAGAGCTTTGGGCAGAGCACCGCTCACGAACGTTTCGCGGGCGCAGTGGAAGGATGTTCCTTCCACACATTGGGCCTTTGGTGATGTTGAAGCAGCATCGGTCGATCAGATTGTAAATCCCCGGACAGAGGGGGAAGAACCAAAGAAGAAATGATGTGAACTAGGATTGGGGGCCATCTCGGCCCCTTTTTTCTGAATGATAAGAAGGTATGGAAAAGGAGGGTTACTGTACACAAAAACAGGTTTTTGGAGTCGCGTATCATCTCAAACCAAAGAACTTCGGAAATGTTAAAAAAAGCAATGATAATCTTCTTTTTATCGTTGCCTTTTATTCATTCCCGAATGAAACATGATTGAAGAATGAGATAAAACAATTGACTAACCCGGAAAATATTATTATCTTTGATAACGCTACCAATACCTCAAGGAGGGGGAGGAGGGTTACCCATTAAATATTCCAATGTTTTTCGTAAATTTTTAATTTCCTACGTGATCATTTTGGTGATACCCAGCATTGGCGGTTATATGTCTTATCTGACGTCCATCTCCGTAACACAGTCCATTTCCATTGAGAATAGTGTTACCCAACTTCAGAAAAGCCAGGAAATATTGGAGGGCCGCATGGCGGAGGTGGAGGGCTTCACCCGACAGCTTGCGGTCAATCAGGAATTGAACGTTCTTATGAATGAAAGGGACAATGAAACCAACGTATATGGGATATGGAGAACGATGGAGAATGTGTTGACCTTTGGACAGACCAATGATTTTCTGCAAAATTATTATATTTATCTTGCGAATTACAATCTAATTTTGACCCCGGGTTCTTCTTACAGACCAAATCACTATTACGCTGATTTCCGTTATAACGATCTTTCGTTAGAAGAATGGATGAAGGACGTGTTGGGGAAGACACATCGGAGTGAGATTAAACCGCTTAGTTCCTATGTCAGTAGGGGGAAGCAGACTTCCGTAATCACATATATGCAGTCATTGCCTCTGGACAGCTTCAATGATTCTTCACCGGCTGTCGCCGTTGTAATCATTGACGAGAAAATGATTCTCAGTCTGTTGTCCAGCCTGAATGACCGATACGGTGGCTGGGTTCATATCAGCGATGCGGAGGGAAATACCATTGCGCTGCAAGGGAGCTCCGAGCCCGAGATGGTGAAAATGGCCTCTGACTCTCATTTTGATCCAAGTAGAGTCAGCCAGTTCTATGGGGATGATCTTGTGATCACTACAAGATCTGATAAGAACGGATGGGTATACCAAGCGGGCATTCCCCGTCATGTCCTGATGGAGAATGCAAACAGGATTAAGGGGATGACGATGCTGATTACAGGCGGCACACTGCTCATCGGACTGATTGTTGGACTTGTGCTGGCCTATCGCAACAGCGTTCCAATCAATCGACTGTTAAGTGTAATGAAAGAGCAGTTTGGGAAGGATGAATCGGCTCCCAAAAATGAATTTGACTTTTTGAGTGGAAATATCGCTGATATGCTTACCAAGAACAAGCTGCTCGAATCCGAATTAAATCGCCAGCTCCCACTGGTCAGGGATGCCTTCCTGAAGCGGCTGATCTCAGGCGAATTCAAATCGCGGGATGAGATTCTTTCCGCGGCCGAACAGGCAGATATTAATTTGTATCAAGGCACTGGATATGCAGGAATTGTCCAGATTAAGGGTTATGCCAGTATGGACAGCGTTGAGATCCTGAATGAACTGAATGCCTCCCGACTACTGTTGAAGCAGGCTTTGGCTGAACTGGGCGTAGATGTTCTGATGACGGATATGGGCTCGGATAAAGTGGTCATCCTGTTCTTTTCCAAGGAAACCGACTCCGAAAAGGATCGTGAGAAGGAAGATATCACGCACATCATGGAGAATCTGGCACAGTATGTGTTCAATGAATACAGGATTACCATCCAGTCAGGATTCGGAAATCTCTTCACATCGTTGACAGAGGTCAGCCTTTCCTTTGATCAGGCCAATCAGGCGTTGGAGTATGCAGTCTACATGAACAAAAAAGGCATGATGTGGAACAATGAAGCCCAAACCGAAAATACAACGTACTATTACCCGCTGGATTCGGAGCAGCGACTGATTGGCACGATTCGTGCAGGAGAACTTGAAGAGGCCAAACGGATTGTCGATGCAATCATTGTTCATAACATGGAGCAGCGGGAGTTGTCCATGGAAATGAAGCATCAACTTGTTGGAGAAATGAAGGGGACTTTTCTCAAGTTACTGGATCAAAAGGCGTTTACGGAATATGCCTCCATTGAGAATGTGAAACGGCGGGTCATTGATATTGGTTCCTCGGAGCCGCTTGAAACGATCAAAGCTGAGCTTTATGAAATCATGGAAGAGCTGTGCTCCGTTATTGCAAACAAGAAGAAGGATGCCCATATTCAAATCATCAAACAGATTAAGGAATATACTGCGAAAATGTATTCAGATACTGAGCTGACTCTGTATCGAGTGGCAGAGCATGTTGAGCGGCCCGAGAAATATATTTCTCAATTATTCAAAGAGTTTACGGGTGTTAATTTCTCCGATCACCTGATCAAAGTCCGAATGGATCAGGCTGTGATTTTGTTAAAAGAGAGCAATTATACAGTAGATGAGATTGCGTCACGGGTAGGTTACAATAGTTCTCACTCCTTCAGAAGAGCCTTCAAACGATTGAATGGCGTTTCGCCCAGTGTGTATAGACAATCGGTTGACGATTAAATGAAAGGAAGACCCATAGACTGTGTTGTCCGTGTTCCGGATAATGCGGTCTTTTTTTGCGAATACGCCTCCGTAATGGAAAAATGGCTGTCGTACTGCGGATTTGTGCCCCCAAAAACAGGATAACTGTACGTTTAACGGCGCAGGTGTACCTGTTTATGGGACATTAAAATCGACTATGATCAGAATCAAGAAAGCGCTATCATAATTTGCACATCGCAGACAGCTAGTAAGGGGGGATTGTTCTGGAGAAGGAAATCGTATTAAATCACAAGACATCAACACAGCCGAAGGCACCTGGTTTTCTGACCAATGCCCGCAAAAGAATGATGAAGCACTGGCAGTTACATCTACTGGTGATTCCGCCCTTGCTATTTTTTCTCATCTTCAAGTATTATCCGATGATCAATGCGGTTCTTGCCTTTAAGGACTATAACGTCATCAAGGGAATATGGGGAAGTGATTGGGTTGGTTTTCAAAACTTTCGTCTGTTCTTTGAGAACCCATTATTCTGGACCCTGGTGAAGAACACCATTTTACTTAGCGGTTATTTAGTGTTGGCCGGATTTCCAATTCCGATTGTGCTCGCACTCATGATTAATGAGGTGCGCGGAGCCAAGTTCAAGAAATTCGTCCAACTCGTATCCTTTGCACCCTATTTCATCTCAACAGTCGTGATGGTGTCCATGATTATGCTGTTCCTGGCACCACGACTTGGATTTGTGAACATCGCCATGAATTTCTTTGGGTTGGATTCCGTGAATTTTCTGGGTGAGCCTGGCATGTTCCGCTCGATCTATGTCTGGTCCGACATTTGGCAGACTGCCGGCTACAGTGCAGTTATATATTTGGCAGCACTTGCTGGAATTGACCCCACATTGTACGAAGCGGCAAAAGTCGATGGGGCCTCGCGTTTTCAAAAAATCCGGCACGTGGATCTGCCTGGGCTGGTGCCAACCATTGTCATTATTTTGATCCTGAATGTCGGAAATGTCATGGCGATTGGCTTTGAGAAAGTCTACCTGCTACAAAATCCGCTCAATCTGGCTAATTCTGAAATCATTGCAACTTATGTCTACCGAGTCGGCCTGTTGAATGCCAACTATAGCTTTGCAACTGCCGTAGGGCTGTTCAACTCACTGATCAATCTGGTTTTACTGGTTACGGTGAATGGTTTGGCGAAGAGAGTTACTAAGAATAGCATTTGGTAGGAAAGGAGTTCACCTATGGCTGCAAACGTTCAAACCAAGATTAAAGAGTCCGCCGTCGACAAAACGTTTCTGATTACAATCTACATTTTGCTCAGTCTCGTGGCGCTGGTGGTCATTTACCCACTGATATTTATCGTCAGCAGCTCAATCAGCAGCCCGGCAGCAGTAACTTCCGGTCGGGTATGGCTATGGCCCGTAGATATTTCCTTCAACGGTTACAAGGCATTATTTAATACACCTGAGATTCTCATCGGCTACGGTAACTCCATTTTCTATACGGCCGCTGGTACGCTGATCAGTGTAGCGTTGACCATCATGATTGCCTATCCGTTGTCACGAAAAACTTTTTTCGGCAGAAACACCCTGATGATGATCATCACCTTTACCATGATTTTCAGTGGTGGGCTGATTCCGACTTATATGGTGGTGAAGCAGCTTCATCTGATTGATACTCGCTGGGCGTTACTGATCCCGAATGCAATCTGGGTATGGCAGGTTATTATTGCTCGCTCGTTCTTTCAATCTTCGATTCCTGGGGAGCTTCTGGAAGCCAGTGAAATTGACGGCTGTAGTGATATGAGATTCATCTGGAGTGTTGTACTCCCGTTATCGAAGCCAATCATCGCCGTGCTGGTTCTCATGTATGCTGTGGGGCAGTGGAATGCGTACTTTGATGCCCTGATCTATCTCAAATCGGCAGACCTGTTCCCGCTGCAACTCATCTTACGAAGTATCATCATTCAAAACAACGGTTCGGGTGCCATGGACGTGGCGAAAATGGTGGAAAGACAGCAGCTTACCGAACTGTTAAAATATTCGTTAATTGTGGTCGCCACTTTGCCTGTACTTGTCATCTATCCATTTGTACAGCGTCATTTTGTACAGGGGATGCTGGTCGGTTCCGTTAAGGGTTGATCCTTAGATTCGGTGTATGGAGAAAGAAGATATAGACAGTTCATACGCAAGGTACCATCGTCTCAACTGGTAAACTACAAAAAGGGAGTGATCAGATTTGAAGAAAAGTATGGTAACGTTATTGATGCTGGTAGTGGCATTTACAGTTGTCATGAGCGGGTGTTCCAATGGCAGCTCGTCCTCACAACAGGGGAGCTCGGAAGAGGGCGGCAAGGTGAATATCAGCGTGTTCGCGGTTCAGGATTCTAGCATTGATATTCCGACCAATAAATTTACTGCATTTGTGGAAGACAAATTCAATATCAAATTCAATTGGGAGATCAATCCATCGGATGGAGCCAAGGAAAAGCGTCAAATCTCACTTGCAAGCGGCGACTATCCTGATGCCTATCTGCTGACCCACTATATAGACCAATTCTCTCAAGCAGATCTGCTGAAGTATGGCAAGCAGGGTGTGCTCGTTCCTTTGAACGATCTCATTGATCAATACGCTCCCAACATCAAAGCGGCCATGGAGAAGAACCCTAATTTGAAAACGCTTAATACAGCGCCTGATGGTAATATCTATGGACTTGTTGCGTATACGGAATGTTTCCACTGCTCCTATCCGAGCAAGATGTGGATTAATACCGAGTGGCTGAAAAAGCTGAATCTGGAAATGCCAAAGACGACCGAAGAATTCAAAAACGTGCTGCAAGCTTTCAAGACGCAGGACCCGAACGGAAACGGCAAAGCAGATGAGGTACCGCTGAGTGGTTCCATAGAGGAGTTCGGCGTACGAATTATTCCTTTCCTGATGAATGCATTTGTCTATGACGATGACCGAAACTATCTGCAAATGGAAAATGGAAAAGTTCAATCTGCAGCTATTACACCAGAATGGAAAGACGGATTGACTTACATCAAGTCCCTCTTTGATGCAGGTCTGATTGATCCTGGCGCATTCACACAAAACGCAGAAGCATTCAAGAAAATCGGTGAAAATGCTGACGCTGAAATTTTGGGTGCTGGTGCAGCCATGCATCCTGCAATCTTCGTAAACATTGACGAAGGCAATACTCGATCGGCGCACTATAACCCGCTGCCACCGATTTCTGGACCACAGGGTGTGTCCTATGCGACGCATGATGCGGGCGGTGTATCTCCAGGAGCGAAGTTTGTAATCACAAACAAGGCAAGTGAAGAAGCGCAGATTGCCCTGATCAAAATGGTAGACTACATGTTCACACCAGAAGGCCAAACGAACGGTGCGAGCGGTATGAAAGGGATTGACTGGACTGATCCTGTGGAAGGTGATGTGGCACTGGGTAAAGACGTTAAACCTGTAGTGAAACAAATCCCTATGGCTGAAGGTGAGGCACCACGTAATGCAGGCTGGAGCGGCATGGCTCACTTCTATATGCCAAAAGAATACCGTGATACCTTCGTACAGGGCACAGATATTTATGCATCCAATGGTTATGAGCGCAGATTATATGATGCATCGCTGTTGTACGAAGGGCATGAGCCTAAAGAGCTGTTCCCAATCTGGTCCGTCTGGATTGATCCAAACGAAATTGATGAAGCCAGCTTGCTGCAAACCAACATCAGAAACTACATTGAGCAAAATGAATTGCAATTCATCACAGGCAACAAGGACTTGAATAAGGACTGGGATGCTTATGTGAAAGGTTTACAGAACCTGAAGCTCGATCGTTATCTGGAAATTTTGCAAAAAGCATATGACACAAGCAAGTAATTAACAGGGATATCGGAATCAGGTGCCTATGATGTACCGGCGCCTGATTTTCCTTGTATTTAGGCAGAAGAGAAGTATGATGATGGAATATATGTGTTGATAGAAGATAAGCAATGGATGTGTTACATACCAAGAAGGGTGGGATCAACATTCCTGTGACTGAACAAGAACATATCACGAATTCCACGACGATAAGACTGACGGATTATGGCGCTGTGCCAGACTCTGAGTTGGACACCCAGCCAGCGATGGCTCGTGCCATTCAGGCGGCGGCCGAAATCCCTGGTCCGGTGGTGCTGGACTGTGCGAGAGGTAGGTATCATTTCTACCCGGAGGAAGCGATTCGGCAGCCTTATTATATCTCCAATACAACGAGTGAAGAAGAGAACCCAGACGTAACCAAGACCATTGCCATTTTGCTTAAAGGAATGAATGATGTAACGCTGGAGGGCAACGGCTCCCTGTTTATTTTCCACGGCAAACAGACCCTGTTTTTGCTGGACAAATGCATCAATGTAGAGATTCGCAACCTGCGTACAGACTATCACCAGCCTACGGTGACCGAAATGACGATTATCTCAAACGGAAAGCATTATTTCGATGCGCGGGTTCACCCCGATTCCCGTTATCAGATTCGGGACAACAAGCTAACCTGGCTCGGTGAAGGCTGGAGTTTTGCGGAAGGTCCCATGCAAACCTATGATCCATTGCGGAATACAACCTGGCGAATCGACAATTGGTTGGAGTTGGCCCAATCTGTGGAAGAACTTGAGCCCATGACCATCCGTTTGCATTTTGATTTTCAACCTGATGTGGTCCCTGGTCATGTACTACAAAACCGCGATGGCATTCGTGATCAAGTTGGAGTTTTTATTACCGAATGTTCAGATATAACGTGGAGAGACGTGAGTCTGCATTTTTTGCATGGACTCGGTGTCGTCGGCCAGTTCAGCACAAATCTGACCTTCTCACGGATGAACTTGGCTCCCCGCACTGAAACGGAACGTACGGTTGCCGGCTTTGCGGATTTCTTGCACATTTCCAGCTGCAGAGGCAAGGTTGCCATAAGAGATAGCTATTTTTCCGGTTCGCATGATGATCCTGTCAATGTCCACGGTACCTATTTACGAATTGTAGATCAGCCGGCGGTGGATCGCGTGAAAGTTCGATTCATGCATCCCCAGACGTATGGGCTTCCGGCGTTTTATCTTGGTGATGAAATCGAATTTGTCCGTTCCGGTTCGTTGACGACCTACGCCTCCAACAATGTGGTTGCGGTAGAGCGTTTAAGTGCTCGTGAGCTCTTGCTGACTCTTGCTCATCCGGTACCGGATGGTATTGGCAGCCATGATGTCATTGAGAATGTAACCTGGACACCAGAAGTGGAAATTACAAATAATCATTTTGCACGAGTGCCAACACGAGGCATACTCATAACGACTCGTCGGAAAGTGCTGATTACCGGGAATACGTTTGAACGCATGTCCATGAATGCTATTTTGATTGCGGTGGATGCCGAGTCCTGGTATGAGTCCGGAAGGGTAGAGGATGTGACGATCACCGATAACCATTTTATTGATTGTGGCGGCAGTGAGCATCCCGTGATATTCATATCCCCGGAGAATGTGGTGGTTGATGAGAGCGCTCCTGTCCACCGACAGGTCGTTATCCTGAATAACCGTTTCGAAACTTGTAGTGATGTCTCGATTCTGAGCGCCAAGTCCACCCGTGGGTTGATTTTTAAGTCGAATAAAATATGTTCCTCCAGCGAGACAGGAAAGTTATTCTGCGTTGAAGAGGCGGTCTATGCAACCGCCTGCAGCGAGGTTGACATTGCGGATAATACGTTCACTAATGTTCCAGAGGAACTGACTAGCAATTGAGAAAACATGAGGGAGAGTGCACATGAAACTTCAATATGACAAACCTGCACATGTATGGACGGAAGGGCTTCCCATAGGTAATGGCCGTCTTGGCGGCATGATTTTTGGTGGGGTGGAGCAGGAGAAAATTAGCTTGAATGAGGACACGCTGTGGTCCGGTTATCCGAAGAACGGCAGTAATCCTGGCGCAAAGGACGCTCTACCAAAGGTTCGCAAGCTGTTACAGGAGGAACGTTATACAGAAGCAGACACGCTGACCAAAGAGATGTTGGGTCCGTACACCCAGTCCTATCTTCCTTTCGGGAATTTACTCCTGCGCTTTGAACACGGGGACATCCACCATTCTTACAAGCGGACGCTGGATGTAGAAAATGCAGTGCACAGCCTTGAATATCAGATTGGCCATGTTATCTATACCCGTGAAATGTTTGCGTCGCATCCTGATCAGGTACTTGTACTGCGGCTGGCTGCAAGTGCGGAAGGTGCGCTGAATGTACATGCGTCACTGGATAGCCCACTTCGGCATGCGATTAGTGTTAGGGAAGGCCGCTTTGTTCTGGAAGGAACAGCCCCGGAGCATGTCGATCCCAGCTACGTTACAAGCGATGAGCCGATCCGATACGGTGATCCCGGAAATAACAAGGGCATGGTCTTTGAAGGCCAGCTAGCGGTGAAGACAGAGGACGGACAGGTAACGGTAGATGGCAGTGGAATTCATGTATTGGGTGCAACAACGGCAACCTTTTATTTCAGTGCGGCTACAAGTTTTAACGGTATGGATGCCATTCCGGGAGTCGAGGGAAAAGATGCTTCCTTCACTGCAAGTTCATTTTTGAATGAGGCGTTAGCCAAGACATATGACAGCCTGCTTGACTCACATATTGCGGATTACCGTTTGCTATTCGATCGGGTGAAGCTTCAGCTTGGGAATTCACCTGCTCCAGAGCAGATGTCCACTGAACAGCGGATTACAACCTATGGGGCGGAGGATCCGGGGCTTGTGGAGCTTCTCTTTCATTATGGGCGTTACTTGCTAATCGCAAGCTCCCGTCCTGGAACGCAGGCTGCAAATCTTCAGGGCATATGGAATGCCGTAACTCGTCCTCCCTGGAGCAGCAATTACACGCTGAATATTAATACTGAGATGAACTATTGGCCGGCTGAAATATGCAATCTGGCTGAATGCCATGAGCCCTTGCTGGACTTGATCAGCAATTTGGCGAAGAAGGGCGTTGAGACCGCACAGGTCAACTATGGCACTCGCGGCTGGACCACGCATCATAACACGGATATCTGGGGACAGACGGCACCAGTGGGCAATTATGGTGACGGTGATCCAAGCTGGGCCTTCTGGCCGATGGGAGGTATTTGGCTGACCCAGCATTTATGGGAGCATTATGCCTTCAGCGGAGATGAGACGTATTTGCGAAATTCCGCTTATCCAGTGATGAAGGAAGCTGCGCTATTCGCACTGGACTGGCTCATTGACGATGGTAGCGGTAACCTTGTGACCTCACCTTCGACTTCGCCGGAGCATAAATTCCGGACAGCGGAAGGCGTAGCAGCGGTCAGTCCGGGTTCAACCATGGATATCTCATTAATCTGGGAGTTGTTCACTAACTGTATTGAAGCCTCGGAAATACTTGGAGCGGACCCGGATTTCAGAAAAGAACTGGTGAGCATCCGTGATCGTCTTCTGCCGCTGCAAGTCGGCAAATATGGTCAATTGCAGGAGTGGTCGAAGGACTATGAGGATGAGGACATTTACCACCGGCACACCTCGCATCTGGTAGGCGTGTATCCGGGTCGACAGCTTTCGGACGAAGAGACACCAGAGATGTTTGTCGCCGCCAGAACCTCCCTTGAGCGGCGGGGAGACGAAAGCACGGGTTGGAGCCTGGGATGGCGTGTTGCGCTTTGGAGTCGTTTCAGGGAAGGAAATCGTTCCCTGCGTCTGCTTTCCAACATGCTGCGCCTGGTCAGAGATGGAGCATCGGAACAATACAACCATGGCGGTGTATATCCGAATCTTTTGGGCGCACATCCTCCGTTTCAGATCGACGGCAACTTCGCGGCCTCTGCCGGGATAGCCGAGATGCTGCTGCAATCTCACCGTCCTTATATGGAACTGCTTCCAGCACTGCCAGATGCTTGGCAGCAGGGTAGCGTTTCCGGCCTGCGTGCCCGAGGCGGATTTGAGGTCAGCATCCGGTGGGACAACGGACAACTTGCAGAAGCGCACATCACTTCACAACTGGGCCGGGACTGTGTCCTTAGAGGTGAAGGCCCGATTGTGGTAACGCTTGACGGCAGCGTGGTTGAAACGGAGGACACCGATTCAAATATCATAAGTTTCCCTACATCTGCAGGACAAACCTACAGGGTTAAGTTGAGTTAAATCGCGTTATGGATCGGAAGATCGTTGCATGGAAAATGCTCTATTCGGTCTTTATAATGAGGGCAGACTTGGGCAGGAGAGACATAATCAGCTCCGCTCAGGGCACAGCATGCAACAATAAGGAGGCATATGATGCTAACTAGCGATACAGCCGTACAAGTGCAGCAACAGAATGTTAATCTTGTAAGCGTTACAAATGGCCACGTGAGCCTGGAGATCAATCTTGAAAATGGTGAAGTGTCCTGCATCGGCAAGCATTCTTCCCATGTGAAGGGCATTCGTAGTGCTTTTCGCTGGCAGGGCCGGGAATACAGCACGGATCATTATCAGAACCATGAGCTGACGGCACAGGAAGATATTGTTCGAGAAGGATTTGGAAAAGGCATCCGCTTGGTCGTTCTGCATAAAGCCTCGTTGCTGCCGCAACTGGAGCAGCATTTCTATATGTATGAATCCTCACCGTATGTCCTGGTGCAGACCGCTATAGTCGGCGATGAAGAGCTTAAGGCGAATCGCATGGCTGTCATCCAATCCAAAGCCATATCGCTCGGCGGAGAATCCGGCCAGGATGAACCAAGCATTCTGCGTGTTCCGTTTGACAACGATAAATGGGTCAGATATACGGTCGTTAAGCCGCCGCTTGATGTGGAGAGTTACGAGGCGACAGCCTTGTTCGCGCCCGACAGCCGCCGGGGAATTGTGATGGGTTCCCTTACGCATAAGGTATGGAAAACAGGGATTCGTATGCAAAGCGAAAAAAGCGGACATATCGAGGGACTTGATCTGTATGGCGGTGCCGTGAGTGAACTGACTCGCGATTCCCAGCCTCATGGTTATGTGAAGGGAAAAAGAGTTGAGTCCCCATTGGTATTCGTCGGGTTCTATGAAGACTACCGTGAAGGTCTTGAAGCCTACGGTCAGGCGAATGCCTGGATTGAGGCTCAATTACCTTGGGAGGGCGGTGTTCCGATTGGATGGAACAGCTGGTCCGCGGCCATGAGTGATCTGGACTATGATCTGTATACAGCGACCAGCGATTTTCTGAAAAATGAAGTACAGCCGCTTGGATTCGAGAATGAGGAAACGTTATACATCAACTTTGATGCTTTCTGGGACAATTTTACGCCGGAAGAGATGAAGAGCGCGCTGGACCGGGTGCGGCAAAATGGACATAGAACGGGAACGTACTGGACCCCATTTGCCTTCTGGGGAGGGCCTGATCAGTTCGGTCAGGCGGTCGAAGGAACGAACGGCAAATACACCTATGCAGATATCCTGCTGCGTGACAGTGAGGGCGAAATTCTGCCAGATGTAGACGGTGGTCTGGCGATAGACCCGACACATCCTGGCAACCTGCAAAGAATCGACTGGTTCACGAACAAATTCATCGCGGAAGGCTTCGAATATATCAAACTGGATTTCTTGGCACATGGCTCGTTGGAGGGACAGCACCACAATTCGGATATTACAACAGGGATCGCGGCTTATCACTATGGCATGTCTTATTTGCAGCATAAGATCTCACCAGAAGTAATCGGACGGCCATTTTTCATAAACTTGTCCATCGCTCCATTATTTCCATATGCATTTGCCCACAGCCGCCGTATTTCCTGTGATGTCTTCGGTACACTCGCGGATACGGAATATATGCTGAACTCGCTGACACACGGTTGGTGGATGAGCAAGACGCTCTATCGCTACAATGATCCGGATCATTCGGTGTTATACAAGAGCTTCAACCAGGAAGCTACCGGCTGGCATGAAGGACGTAGCCGTCTGACTGCTTCAGTCATTGCCGGTACGGTGCTTCTACTCGGGGATGACTTCCGTAAAGAGGAAGCTGCCGAACGAGCAAAAGAATGGCTTGGCAACAAGGATATTTTGAACGTTGCTCGTATGGGCAAAACCTTCCGTCCAGTTGAAGGTGATTTTGGGAAACTGTCTTCTGATGTGTTTGTCCTTGAATCTCCGGAAGAGAAGAGTTTCTATCTCGCTGTCTTCAATTTTGATGCTGAACAAGCTGCGGTTAAATCCATCTCGCTGGAGCGGGCCGGACTAAACGTCAATGCCGTATACCGCTTGCAAGATCTGTGGGAAGGCTCACAAGGGGAAACGTCTGGAGAGCTTGCGGTCTCACTGGAACCGGCGGAATCCAAAATCTTCAGATTGACCGTGAAGGGAAACTGACCTGGGCGACATGACAACCAAGAGCTGTGATCGGTTGTAGGATATAAAAACAAACAAAGTCAAACGCGCGCTTTTGTATCTCACAGATCGCGCGTTTGTCTATTTTGGGTATGAGTCTATTTCTAAAGATAATCATTATTGGACTGGAGGACATGATATGAACGATTTTACTTTGTGGTATTCAACCCCTGCAGCGGATTGGTCTCAAGGCCTGCCGCTGGGCAATGGAAGAATAGGGGCAGTTGTTATGGCGTCATCGCATCGTGAGGTATGGAGTATGAGCGAGGTTACCTTCTGGTCGGGTCGGATTGACCCGGAGCATCCTTCCGAAGGAGGCAAGGCTGCACTGGAAGAGATGCGTAGCTATTTCTTCTCCGGCGATTATGATGAAGGAGATCGACTTGCCAAACAACATTTGCAGCCAAAGAAGCGTAATTTCGGCACCCATCTTGGATTATGTGATGTTGTTATTGATTTTGGGAAGAAGAATTCGAGTTCTGATGAAGCTGGAAGCTTCCAACGTGAGCTGGATCTGACTCATGCGCTGGCCGGGGCTTTCTGGAAGGATGATGACATCACGATTCTTCGTGAAGTTTTCGCTTCTCACGCCGATGATATAGTGGCCTCCCGAATTTGGAGCGATGCCCCGGGTGGCGTATCTTTTACACTTGGCTTACAGGCAGGCACGGAATCATTCAAGGTTGTAGCCTTAGATGACAACACGCTTGAATTCCAAGGGCAGGCAACGGAAAACGTACATAGTGATGGGACTTGCGGTGTATGGGCCAAGGGTTTGGTCAAGTTGGTTATATCCGGGGGGACCATCGCAAGTATAGATGGTCGATTGACTGTGACCGGAGCGGATGAGGCATGGATTTATTTTAGTGTGAGCACAGATTATCGCCGTACAGATCAGGATTGGGAAACAGAGAACGAGTCTACGCTGATGAAGGCTTTAGAGAAGGGGTATGCCTTGCTGAGGGAAGATCATATCCGTGATTACGGTGAGCAATATGACAAGGTAGATATTCAGTTGGGGCACAAGGGGAAATCCGGTCTGGCTACAGACCAACGCATTCGTTTGTTGGAACAGGGTGAGGGGAATGAAGATCCGCAATTGTTTGCATTATTTTTTCAATATGGACGGTATCTGACCATTGCGGGCTCTCGCGAGAACTCTCCACTGCCACTCCATCTCCAAGGAATTTGGAATGATGGTGAAGCGTGCCGAATGGGCTGGAGCTGTGATTATCACCTTGATGTGAATACCCAGATGAATTATTACCCCACAGAGATTACGAATCTTGGAGAGAGCCATCTTCCGTTATTTCGGTATGTTGAGGGTCTGGCACAGGCGGGCAGGGAAACGGCTCGTAATGTATATGGATGCGATGGATGGGTAGCTCATGTCTTCTCCAATGTATGGGGATTTACGTTGCCTGGGTGGGAAACCTCATGGGGGCTGAACGTTACAGGCGGATTATGGCTGGCTACACACCTGATTGAGCATTATGAGTACAGTCAGGATCGTGTTTTCCTAGAGAATGTGGCCTATCCTGTACTTAAAGAATCCGCGGCCTTCTATCTGGACTACATGTGTGAGCATCCTCGAAACGGTTGGCTGGTGACGGGTCCTTCCAATTCGCCGGAGAATCATTTTTATCCCGATAATTCGAGAGAGGGGGCACAGCAGCTGTCTATGGGAACAACAATGGACCAGATGCTGGTGCGCAGGCTCTTCGAATTTTGTCTTAATTCAGTTGAACTTTTGAATAAAGACGAGGAACTCGGACGCAAGCTGGAAGAAGCAATTAGCAAGCTTCCACCTCTACAGATTGGCAAGAAAGGCCAGTTACAGGAGTGGCTGGAAGATTATGAGGAGGTGCAGCCGGAACATCGGCATTTGTCTCATATGTATGCGCTGTATCCGGACAATCAGATTACACCTGACCATACACCGGAACTCAGTGCGGCAGCACGAGTAACGCTGGAGAACCGCATGGTCCAGGAAGAGCTAGAGGATGTTGAATTTACAGCTGCTTTGTTTGGACTGGGTTTTGCGAGATTGCACGATGGGGAGACGGCATATAAACACCTCTCACATTTGATCGGCGGCTTGTGCTTCGATAATCTGTTCACCTATTCCAAATCCGGAATTGCTGGTGCAGAGAGTAATATTTTTGTCGTTGATGGAAATTTCGGCGGTACAGCTGTCGTAGCGGAGATGCTGCTGCAAAGTTATGCGGGCGAGATCCAGCTTCTCCCAGCGCTGCCACAGGCATGGAGCGCCGGCTCGATAACCGGGCTGAGAGCAAAAGGAAATGCCGAGGTTGACATCGTCTGGGAGAATGGAAAGCCGACCTCTACGAACATTCATACTTTCTCACCGGGAACGTTCACCATTTGTTGGGGCAACCAAAGAACGATCCTTCATGCCGAAGCAGGCGAAAGTTACTATTTCAATAGCGAGCTGGAGTTGGTAAAATAACGATCTATACTTGAAAATAACTTTCATTTATATGGACCATGGTCCCACGGGGGGAAAAACATATAATAGAGACAGAAAGAGACAAAGGGAGGGGACGTTGATGTATAGTATTTTTTTGGTAGACGATGAAGAGCTGGGACTTGAGATGATGAGGGATTATATCCGTTGGGAAGAGATGGGTATCTATATCATGGGAACGGCGAATAACGGCAGGGAGGCCTTGGAGAAGATCGAGGCCACCCAGCCTGATATCGTTCTTACGGATGTTCAGATGCCGATAATGAACGGTATTGATCTGGCGAGAAAGATACATGAGAGCTACGACTCGATCCAGGTGATGTTTCTGACCGGGCACGATGAATTTCAATATGTAAAATCGGCTATCAACGTAGGGGCCGTGGGATATATGCTAAAACCTTTGGATTTAAACGAAATTGAAAGCGTTATCAGTAAAGTTAAACAGCGTTGTGAAGAAGTTGCAATGAAGAACCGTTCCATGGAGGCGGCCAAAGCCAATATTCTGAAGGAGTTATCTTACGAAAAAAATGAGGATCGTGCTCTTGATCTCGCTTTTAGTTTCAGCCGTCTAACCCGACAACCGGAGACCACCCGATATGCAATGGCCTTGTTCAGTATCGATCCCAAGGAGGCTGAAGAGGAACAGCAAAGTCTGGAGGAATGTACAGCTCGGCTGGTGTCTTTTCTCGATCATTTCTTTAAGGCGAAGAATCTGAAAGCAATCTTTGTGGATTACAAGGAAGGAGAGACCGGTGTATTTATGGAAGCGGCCCAGCAGCCGGGACATTATGCGTGGGAAGACTTAGCGGAGGCTATTCGTAGTGCCCTGGATTTTACGGTAACGGCAGCTGTAGGCGGACAAGAGACCGAGTTATCCAACATTCACTGTCTGTACGAACAGACGCGAACCATCTTGAACGAGCGTTTCTATGAAGGTACAGGCACGATAATTCATGCGGAGACGCTTTCGAACCAATTTTATACGGAGCATATGCCCCCTTTTGAACAAAAGGAATGGTTTGAGGCTATTAATCGACTGGATTTTGAATGGGCCGCACAGAAGCTGCACGGGTATATTGAGGGATTGGCAACATTGCGAGTCAAGAAGAAAATCATCTGTGACTGGTCGATAGATCTCGTTAATGAGCTGCTGGAGCAGCTTCACAAACCTGTTCCGAAGCGGGCTGAGCTATATCATTCCATCTATAATGCACTGACTCTGCATGAGATCGAAGATCTGATTCTCGGTACTGCGGAAGATGCCGTGAGTATGCTGGGGGAGCGGTTTATGGACAAAAATGCAAAATTGATTCACAAGGTCCGTACCCTCATCGATCAGAATTACAATCAGCCGATTACCATCAACAGCCTGTCTGATCAGGTCTATTTGTCACCGAACTATTTGAGATCCATTTTTAAAGAAAAAACAGGGGTGACAATTCACGATTATCTGACACGCATCAGACTGGATAAAGCCAGGGAACTGCTGGCAGATGGCTCGCTCAAGATTCACGATATCGCGCAGAACGTGGGCTATGAAAGTACATCCTATTTTATTTCTCTGTTCTTGAAGACACAGGGCGTAACACCCAACGAATACAGGAAAAGTATATGACGATACAGGCTGTTTGGTAATGATGATGTTGATCCTCCTGTTTTCCTTGAACATGATTTGGATAGGCTCCCTCTTACTAACCCCATGATATGGTAAATGAAAGAGGCTTTCCTGTATGAATAGTAACATTGTGGTATGGAACATCCCCCGCCTCCTTTTTACAATTAGGCATATAGGAAAGGAAGGAGGAGAGAGGGGATTTAACAGATCTTTATGAAAGCGATTACAGATAAAGGCTGTGAACCAACGCAGGATAGGCATATGGAGACCTAACTCAATCAAAAGAAAATGGAGGCATGTTATGTTGGGACGGATTATGAAAAAAGGATTTGTGTGCTTAATCATTTTTTGCCTGGTAGTTGGTGGAGGTCAGTTCGTTCGAACAGCTCACGCCGATGATATGAATACCTATGAAGCCGAGGCCGAGGGGAATATTTTGCTTGGCAACGCGAAAATCTCTGATAGCCCGACGGCTTCAGGCGGCAAAAAGGTCGGAGGCATGTACCAAGGCAGTTCCTTGCAATTTAACAATGTTACTGTAAGTGAGACAGGAAATTATAAGATTTCCGTTTACTACATTTCAGGTGATTCGCGGCCGTTCAATATTAGTGCGAATGGCGGGGAGAAGCAATTTGAAGAACCGCCCAAGACAGTCGACTGGGATACGGTGGGAACGTATGATGTGATTCTTCCGTTGAACGCGGGTACCAACACAATCCTGATTGATGACAACAACTGGTATTCTCCCGACATCGACAAGATTGTGATCCGCGGTTTGGACAGTGACATGCCGGGAGAAGGTGGCGGAGACGACTGGAAGAAAAATCTGCATGGTGCAATCATTGAGGCAGAAGCAGCCGACAATATTTTGAAAGGCAATGCCAAGGTGGTGGACAGCAGTATCAGTTCAGGCGGAAAAAAAGTAACGGATATGAACAAAAACAGTTCACTGCAATTTACGAATGTAAACGTACCGGCAGATGGTACATATTTGATCCGGATATCTTATATTTCTGGTGACCAGCGACCTGTCTATATGCAGGTGAACAATGGCACGGATGAGATGATTGATCTGCCCAAAACGGCAAGCTGGAATACGGTAGGCACGTATGATGCGGAAGCTTCCCTCCATAAGGGAGTTAATAGCATCACGTTCTCGGATCATGATTGGTACTCCCCCGATTTTGACCGAATTGAAGTGATCCCGTATACGCTTAGCTATGAAGCCGAAGATTCGGGCAATACACTGACTGGTGAAGCACGCGTAACAGAGAGCCCGAATGCTTCCGGAGGCAAAAAGGTCGGCTATCTGAATGGCGGGAGCTCCTTGACGTTCAATAAAATTATAGCCCCCATGACAGGTGATTACCGCGTTAAGGTAGATTATTTTTCCGGTGATCCGCGGAGTTTCTATGTCCATGCGAATGATGGGGAAGAGCAGTTCCACGACCTGCCCAAAACCCCGGACTGGGATACGGCAGGTACGTATGATCTTACACTCCCATTAACTGAAGGCGAGAATACGATTACCTTTTCAGACAACAATGGCTATTCTCCCGATCTGGACCGGATTATCGTAGAGCCTGCGATAGAGACAGAACCCGAAAATCCAGGTGAAGGAGATGACGATCTGGGAACACCGGGTGACTCTCAACGATACGGGGATATCACGGTGACTGATTACACGTATGGCCTTCTGGTATCGAACGGACAATACGAAGTGTCTTATAATACCCAGACTGGATTCGTCGGCTATAGCTGGGCAGAAGGGCAGAAGATGCGGGGGATTTTCAGCAGCATTAAACTTGGTGAGAGTCTTGTGGAAACCAAAGGTTATGAGAGTCATGCGAGCGGTGGAGCACCGCGGGAGATTCAGGATGGATTCGGCAAAGGCATTGAGTTGAACTTTGTTCATACGTCAACTGGCAAACCAACCCTGAAGCAGATCTATCGGTTTTATGAAGATAAATCGTATTTCCTCAACCGTCTGGACGCCATCAGTGATACAGAGATCCAGAGTAATTACATGTCACCAATTACCGTGAAAAATACGGGTGGTGTGGATATCGGCGTCAGCTCGGATAACCGCGTGCTTACGGTGCCTTTTGACAACGATGCATGGATTCGCTATAAATCTCAAACGATGAACCGGGCGGATACCAGTTACGAAATGACAACGGTATTCAATAACTCAACACGTAACGGTCTCGTGATCGGTTCAGTAACCCATGACACCTGGAAGACCGGTATTGACTGGAAAGGCTCAGCTAATCGTCTAAATGAATTTGCTGTGTATGGTGGTGCAGCGAGTGACGTTACTCGCGATACTCAGCCACATGGCAGCCTGACTGGTACTGAACTGTCCTCACCACTGATTATGGTAGGTGGTTTCAGTGACTACCGTACAGGACTTGAAGAATACGGTAAAGCCAATGCGATTATTACTCCTCCGCTGGCGTTGAATCCGGAGCTGCCACAAGGTGTTCCAGTAGGTTGGAATAGCTGGGGAGCTTATGATAGCGGGCTTTCGTATCAGAACGTAGTGGACGTGTCCAATTATTTCAAGAACAATCTTAAGAAGTTCAACAATAACGGCAATGTATTCATTAATATGGATTCCTACTGGGACAATCTAAGTGATGCTGAGCTTGCCCAAGCCGTATCTGTAATTAAGGACAATGGTCAGCATGCAGGCATCTATTGGGGACCATTTGTGTATTGGGGCAACGATATGAGCCAAAAAGTAGATGGTACCAACGGGCAATATACGTATGGTGATATTGTGCTTAAGGATGCTGAGGGGAAACCTCTGCCTACACTGGATGGAGCATATGCACTGGATGTGACACATCCGGGGAGTCAAATGCGTATGAATTATTTTTTGGATAAGTTTAAATCACTTGGATTCACGTTCATCAAACTGGATTTCCTGACCCATGGCTCACTGGAAGGCCAACACTATGACACTACCGTGACGACAGGAATCCAGGCTTACAATGAAGGGATGCGTTATGTCGAAGAGCGATTGGATGGGAAAATGTTTATTAGTGCGTCCATTGCACCGATCTTTCCAAGTCAATATGCGCATAGCAGACGGATCTCTTGTGACACCTATGGCAAAATCAATGAGACGGAGTACATGCTCAATTCATTGACATATGGTTTCTGGCAAAATGGAACGATCTATTCCTATACAGACCCAGATCATTTGGCATTAAGCAGTGCTTCAAGCCTGGAGGAAGCCCGCAGCCGGGTAAATTCCGGTGTAATTGCCGGCACGGTGATGATGGATTCCGATGATGTGAACGATCCCAAGGCACAGGAATACATGACAGCATTGTACAATAACACGGATGTTCTTCAGGTGGCGCTGAAAGGCAAAGTATTCAAGCCGCTTGAAGGAAATACGAATGCAAATGCCGCAGATACGTTTGTTCTGAAAGACGGCAATGATTATTACCTTGCCGTATTTAATTACAGCGCTAATGGTTCAGCGAACAAAACGATTAATTTGGGTCGTGCCGGATTAAATGAATCCAAATCCTACACGTTACAAGATTTGTGGACAGGAGAATCTTCGTCAGCCACGGGTTCATGGTCCATCTCGCTTGGACCGGCTGAATCGAAGTTGGTTAAATTGACCGAAAAACCAGTCAACCCAGGAAATCCAGGAAATCCAGGCAACCCAGGAAATCCAAGCAACCCTGGCAACAATGGCAATAACAATAATACTACTAGTGGGAACTCCGGCAACAGCACGGCTCAGGAGAATGATACAGCAAAATTGGTCATCAGGGCCGATATGCTGAAAGTGGACAATGGGGCAGGGAAAGCCGTTGTGGACATCAAGGCTGGTACTCAAGAGCTACAATTGTCATCTGCTGTTTTACGCCAGCTCGGCGACCATACACTGGAAGTGAAATCAGGTAAGTTAACCCTGCAAGTACCTGCGAGTTTGTTCCAGCAGCTGTTGAGCAAGCTACCAGCGGGGCAACAGGAAGATAGTACGATTTCCTTGAAAATGCTTTCGCTTGGCAGCAAGGCCAAGGAGGTCGTTGCTGCAGTGGAATCATCTTCCCGGGCAACGGTTTCCCTTAAGGGTGAAATCTATGAATTCAGCCTTTCGGTAACAACTAAATCTGGTGCAACCGAAACCCTCTCTGCGTTTGATCATCCGGTTACGCTGAGTCTGGCAGCGGCTGAAGGCTTCGACCCTTCACAGGGAGGAATATATTATATTAACGAAAATGGGAAATTGGAATTTCTCAAATCGGATTACTTGAATGGCGTATTAACGACTAAAGTGAGCCACTTCAGCAAGTACGCCGTTCTGGAACTGAATCGGACGTTTGCCGATGTTCCGGCCAATCATTGGGCCAGCTCTGTAATCAAGGAGTTGGCTGCAAAAGGCTATGTCGAAGGCACAAACGAAGATCAATTTGAGCCAGGACGGGCAGTCACTCGCGCTGAATTCACCGCCATGCTCGTTCATTCTCTGGGACTGACCGTAGCGGGGAAAGTACAATTTACAGATGTAGCGACAGATGCTTGGTACGCGGAACCCATCTCGATTGCGACCCAAGCCGGTATTGTAAACGGCCGAAGCGCAGCCAGTTTCCAGCCGGACGCACAGATTACCCGTGAAGAAATTACGGTGATGCTGATGAAAGCATACGAACTGAATGATGGGAAAGTGCCTGTTGGTTCTACAGACATCTTGTTTACAGATATGGCTCAGGTTTCTTCATGGGCAGCTGTTTCGGTGAAGGATGCAGCCCGACTAGGACTGGTCCAAGGCCAAAAACAAGGACAGTTTGTACCTAAAGGGATTGCTTCCCGTGCAGAGGCGGCTCAGGTCATCTATAACCTGATTTTGAAGTAAGCTATAAGGCTGCGAAATGCATCGCAGCCTTATTTTCATAACTTAGAATGACAGATGATTTCCCCTATGGATTGTAAGAATGCGATATGGCTAATTTAACTCCTGCTTCCTACAATAATATGTATGTTCACAACACACAGCACGAGGGTAACAGGAACTCGAAAGGATGATAAACTTGACGATTCAATATAATGAACAACTACGTATATTTGCAATACAGACGCAAAATTCGTCCTACATTTTCGGAATTAATGAGAGGGAACACCTCCAGCATCTGTATTGGGGTAACCCCGTGGACATCGAGGACAGCGCTCCGTTGCTCCATCTACAATCCCATAGCTCTTTTGACGCGGAAGTGGAAGGAGAGGTGGAGGAGTACAGCTTCTGGGGAGGAGCATCTTATACAGAGCCATCTCTGAAGCTGCGTATGTCTGATGGTGTCCGCGATCTTCAGGTAAAGTATGACCGTCACGAGATCATTGAACAAGATGGCAGACAGACGTTGATTATCACGTTGAAGGATCAGGTCTATGCACTTGAAACGCAGCTGGTATATCGGGTCATCCCGGAATTCGACCTGGTGGAGCGTTATGCCAATATCGTAAATAAGGGACAAGAGGATATCGTGCTGGAAAGCATGCAATCCGCAGCCTGGACTTTGCCATATCTCCAGGATTACCGCCTGACGCATGTTACGGGGAAATGGTCGGGTGAATTCCAACTGCGCAATACCATTTTGACAGAGGGAAAAAAGGTACTTGAATCGCGGAGAGGTTTCACGGACGGTCATGCCAACCCATGGTTTGCGATTGATGATGGTCTTTCGACAGAAAGCGGCGGTGGGGTATGGTTTGGTGCTCTGGCCTGGAGCGGCAACTGGAAGATTGTTGCGGAGAAGACCCCATTCACGCATGTACGGGTAACAGGTGGCATCAATGATTTTGACAATGAATGGTTGCTGGGTGCGGGCGAAACGTTCGAGACGCCTGTCTTTGTCGGCGGATTCAGCCCAGAAGGCTTTGGCGGAATGAGCCACCGCTTGCATCAATATCAATACAATTACATACTGCCTCGCAGTGAAATCGGGAAAGTGCTGTACAACTCCTGGGAAGCTACCTACTTCGATGTTAACGCACAGGACCAAATGGCGCTTGCCGAGCGGGCAGCCAAGATGGGCGTGGAGCTATTCGTCGTGGATGACGGCTGGTTTGGACAGCGGCATTCCGACCGAGCGGGGTTGGGCGACTGGAACGTGAATAAGGAGAAGTTTCCGAACGGACTTGTTGAGCTGATTGACCGGGTTCACGGACTTGGGATGGAGTTTGGCATATGGGTAGAGCCGGAGTCGGTCAACCCGGATAGTGATCTCTATAGAGAACATCCAGACTGGGTATATCATTTTGAGACCCGGGGACGTACGGAGCTTCGCAATCAGCTGCTGCTGAATATTTCCAAGCCGGAGGTTAAGCAATACATTATCAATTTTATGACCGAACTGCTTGGCAACCATGAGATTAAGTTCATTAAATGGGACATGAACCGGACCATCACGGAGCCTGGCATGAAGGGGCACCCTATTAACCGCCAGAAAGAAGTATGGGTAAGGCATGTCCAGAGTCTCTATGATATATGGGCACAGCTGAGAGCCAAGTTCCCGGATGTGGAGTTTGAGACTTGCGCAGGAGGTGGCTCGCGGATTGATTTGGGCATTTTCCGTTATGCCGACCAATCCTGGCCGAGTGACAATACGGATGCGTTCGACCGTCTGAGCATTCAGGAAGGCTTCTCCTATACGTATGCACCAGGTATGATGACCTGTTGGGTAACCGAGTCACCTACAGGAATGAACGGTCGAAACGTCTCCCTGAAGTATCGTTTCCACAGTGCAATGATGGGCACGCTTGGTATTGGCTCCAATCTGAACGAGTGGAGTGATGAATGGATCGAGCAGTCCGGGGAATTCATCGGACAGTACAAAGCCATTCGCCACCTCGTACAATTCGGCAGACAATTCCGCCTGACTGCGCTTCGCGATAAGGGAGTTACGGCTGTCCAGTACAGTAATGCTGCCGCAAGTGACCATGTGCTGTTCGCGTTTCTTCACTCGCAGAAGCTGGGTGAACCGTTACCTAGACTGCGTTTGGCAGGTCTTCAGGCTGACAAGACCTATCTCATTGAAGAGCTGGGATTATCGGTCAGTGGCCGTGCGCTGATGAACATCGGGGTGGAGCTGCCTCTACGTGGCGATTTCGACAGTCTGGTATACCGTATCCGTGAGCAGGTATAAAAGGATGCTGTAGAATGGATTAAAAGGAGTGCTTTGCAAGCCAATAGTGGCTGCATTGCACTCCTTTTTTATTGGATCTCTTTTTGTGGCAGACGAATTTGGACCGTGGTTCCCATGCCTAGTTTGCTATACACTTTAACACCGTAATATTCACCGAATTTCAGCTTAATTCTCCGATCCACATTTGAAATGCCATAGCCTCGTCCTTCTTTCTCTTCAAACAAAGACTGAAGCGTCTCACGTCGCATGCCCATTCCATCGTCTATAACAGATAAGATGATACTATTGTTTTCGATGACGCCCTTGATATGGATATTTAGGGGCCGATCCTGGTTCCACAGTGCGTGAATCACTGCATTCTCCACAAAAGGCTGTAACGCAAGCTTTACGGTCGAGTAGGGCAAGATCGATTGATCTATCGTGTAGATGATGTTCAGCTTGCCTTTAAATCGAATAAGCTGAATGGCATTATAGCTCTGCGTCAATTTCAATTCCTCATTGATAGTCAGGATGCTCTTTCCTTTATTCAGGGATATCCGATAAAACTTAGCCAGGTGAAGGACCATATCCTGAATCTGGGGATCCTGATGTTTTACGGCCAGAGAGGAGATCGAGCCGAGTGTGTTATACAGAAAGTGAGGATTGATCTGAGCTTGAAGCAGATCAAGCTCGGCTTCCTTGCTCTGTAGCTCCTTCTGGTAGACCTCCGTAACCAGACTTTTCAGCCGGGTTGTCATCTGTTCGAATGCAAAGTGAAGCTGTCCTATCTCATCATTGCCCATTTGTTCCTCATGGGTAGGGTTGAAATCCCCTCGTTCAATGCGCCGAATCATCCGTATTAACGTCCTGATGCGTTTGCTGAACAGCGATGCGGTAATATAAATGAGCAACAGCGCCACGCCGATGAAGCCCAGTGAAATTTTGATAATAAGCTGAGAGAGAGATTTGGCATCCTTGATAATACTGTCATAGGGGAAGATGGACACCGTTTTCCAGCCGTTTTTGAGCGTGTTATAAACCGCCAGAGCCTTCACACCTTGATACGTTGTATCAAATCTACCTGAAGGCGTCTCGTCAAAATTTTGATGAAGCAATTCGGGCAGGCTTGTGTTGATTAACTGCTTGTCCGCTGAAGATAGAATTATGCCCTTGTCATTTATAATAAAGATATCTTTGCCGCCTGCTTCTTTTTCCATGAGAGAGTAGATGACAGACTCGGAAATTTGAAATACCAGCATCCCGTAGGGATACTGATTACTATTGTTGTTCAGCAGCCGGGCAAGCGTAAACATGGCGGGACCATTCTCGGTCTGCGGCGATGAGAGATGAATAATGTTCCCATAAGATTGTTTCAACTTGTGGAACAGTTCCGTGTTCTGAACTTCGGGTGTAATCGGCCGGATATAATAATTGTCTTTGGGCAGTGATGGATTGTCTGAATAAATGAATGCGCTATCAAAATCAGGGTAGGCAGCCATCACGGTGTCGATTCGATTGCCAATGTAGTTATAGACGTCCAAATAGGATGGATCATCCTGATACTCGTTCGTAAGGTAATTGGCAAGACGATTATCCAAATAAATGGAGGCGGAAATATGTTCGTAGCTATCCAGTTTATTTTCTAGATTTTTAGTGATCTGAGCTGTTGAGTTCGTCATGTTGATGTAGATCTGCTCGGTAAGTTTTGTTTTGGTAAGTTCATAGGAAAAATAAACCAATAACATCATCGGAATGATGGTGACGAGTACAAATACCATAAATAGTTTGGAACGAAAGGTCAGGTTAACAAAAGGCATGTATATGTATTTTCGATATAATTGGCGCATTAGGTAGCCCTCTCTTGACTGATTATTCGTTGCACAGTTCATCATAGCAGAGTGATTATGGAAATCCAATCCTCTCTTTGCACAAAAACATCTTTAAAAAGCGGTATCTTTCGGAGAATTCGACTATGGCAAGCGATCTGCGTCAAATTTATGATAAATAGGAGAGAAGTTGATCAAGATATGGCTGGCCATGCTGCTGTATAGAAAAAGGGAGGGTATTTAATGCATAAGGTAAGCGCTATCAAAACAGTCAGGAGCAATAATCTGATAAGCAGACTAAAAGAGCAAAAATGGTTATTCGTGCTTATGCTTCCTGCCTTCATTGCGACATTGTTATTTTCCTATGGTCCGATGTTTGGACTATATATGGCGTTTACGAATTATCAGCCGGGTGGGGGATCGTTTTTTTACCAGTTCTTCCATGCCGAATTTGTAGGTTTCCAGTGGTTTGAGTATTTCTTTACTACAGGGGACTTCTATCGGGTTATGCGTAATACGCTTGCGACAAGCTTGCTGACGCTGTTCTTCGGATTTCCTGCTCCGATTATTCTCGCGCTTGTGTTGAATGAAGCGAGACAGGGATTTTTCAAGCGTTTTGTACAGACGGTTTCTTATCTGCCGCATTTTATCTCATGGGTTATTGCAGCCAACATTGTAATTACGCTGCTGGCTTCGGATGGAATGCTTAACAATATACTGGTTCTGCTGGGTATTGTCAAAGAACCAGTTGCATTTTTGCAGAATGGGCCTCTATTCTGGTGGATTATCGCATTATCGAATATGTGGAAAGAGATGGGTTTCAGTGCCATTATGTATCTCGCCGCAATCGCTTCCATAAATCCGGAGCTCTACGAAGCGGCCAGGGTGGACGGAGCCAGCCGATTTAAGCAAATGTGGCATATTACGCTGCCATCCATGCGCCCTACAATTGTCATATTGGCTATTCTTGCGGTCGGAGGCATTTTGAATGCAGGATTTGAACAGCAATACCTGCTGCAAAATAATACCGTACTTGAATACTCCGAAGTTATCGATATTTATGCTTACAAATACGGACTACAGAACAGCATGTTCTCATACGGGGCTGCTGTAGGGATGTTCAAATCCGTTGTTGCCTTTATTCTTGTTCTCATCGTGAACCGGATTTCCAGAAAAGTGAACGACCAGGCGTTGTTCTAACTATAAAAGACAGAGGGGAGCGCTTGTGATGATTCTGAACAGATTCGGGGATCGTATTTTCAAAATTATTGTGTATTTCATTCTTATTCTCGTATTACTGGTTACATTTCTTCCGTTTTGGAATATACTCGTTCTTTCATTGAACAGCGCGGAGGATACGGTAAGGGGCGGCGTTTACTTGTGGCCCAGGGACTTGACTTTGGATAGCTATCAGCAGATTTTGAAAGATAGCGAGATTTTAAACGGGCTGTGGGTAACCGTCAAACGAACGCTGATTGGCGCACCGCTATCGGTTCTCGTCATTACGATGCTTGCGTATCCGCTAAGTCGGCGGAATCTGGTTGGTCGCAAAGGCTGGAACCTGTACTTTATCTTTACCATGTATTTCAGTGGCGGGCTCATTCCGTTCTACATGGTGCTTAAGGCACTGAACATGATCGATACATTTTCGGTGTTCATTTTGCCAAGTTTGATGAATGTTTTCTATATGATTATTGTCCGTACCTTTATGGAACAGCTTCCCCATGAGATTGAAGAATCGGCGAGGGTGGATGGCGCTAACGATCTGACAATTTTCTTCCGGATTGTCATGCCGCTGACAACACCTGTACTTGCAACAGTGGGGCTTTTTCAAGCAATTGGGCATTGGAATGCCTGGTTTGATTCCTATGCGTTCACCTACAGCTCGGACCTGAAGACCTTACAAGCCGTGCTTGTCAAAATATTGAATCAATTTCAGACTGGCGGCATGATTTCACAAACGCAAATGCTGGCCAACTCGGCCAAACGAAATGCCGTTTCCAGCGATACCATTCGAATGGCTGCTACGATGGTAGCCACCTTACCAATCGTTATGGTGTATCCGTTCCTGCAAAAATACTTTGTTAAAGGCATGACTTTGGGAGCGGTGAAGAGTTAATCTATTCCATAATCCGGTTGCAGGAAAGGCTTGTCCGGTGGCCTCTCCTGAAAGGGGGTGGGCAAAGATCGTTTTGGAAATGCTCAATCAATCACTACAGGAATTTATTCATTGGGAGGAATTAGGGTGTCAATGACAAAGACAAAAAAATGGATGACCATGGGGATTACGGCTGCATTAGTCGTTGGTTTGCTTGCGGGCTGCTCCTCCAGTGATGGGGAGAACAATACAGCGGGAAAAGATGCGGAGCAAGGGCCGATTACGCTGTCCTGGTTTGATGGTAATACCAAAGGAGAGCCTTTTACCGATGCGGTTGCACAGGAAATTACCAAAAAGACAGGCATAGAGATTTCCATACAACAGCCAACGGGTAATCCAACGGAAAAACTGAGCCTGATGCTTGCCAGTGGTGACTATCCGGATGTGGTGGTCATGAGCCGGGGAGATGCTTCCCTCGATAAATATATTTCAAGCGGCGCATTCATTCCACTGGATGAGTTAATTGAAAAGTATGGTTCTGATCTGAAAGAAATGTACGGCGAAACTTTGACCAAAACACGATATTCAGACGGCAAAAACTACTATTTGGCAAATTGGTATGGACTCGACAGTGATCCGGTCTTCGGTATGCTGATGAGACAGAGTCTGTTGGAAGAGTTCCTTCCAGACAAAGCAGATGGTTCACAACCCCTCTCCACGGACGAGTTTGAAGCACTCCTGAAAAATTTTAAAGAAAAATACAACACGATTGATGGCAAAGAATCCATTCCCATGACGATGAACGGTGAAAACATGGGCGCAAATCTGGGCACATTCAAAGGCATGTGGGGTTTGAAAACGTATTATGACAACAACGGACGTCTGCAATATGATGTTAAGGACCCCAAATATCGCGAAATGCTGTTATATATGAATCGATTATATAGAGAAGGTCTGATTGAAAAGGAATTTGCGATTAGCAAAACGCAAACATGGATTCAAAAGCTGACGACTGGCGCGGTATTTGCTACCCCAGGTGCATATTGGGATCCAGGTAACGGTAATGCGGCCCTGAAGAAGGATGGCGGGGAAAAGAATCAGTTATTCGCATACAAAATTGTTGCTCCAGGAGTAGATCCGGCTCAAACCACATTTGGTCCAAGAAGCTCGCTTGGATGGGATGCAATCGCCATTACCAAAAACAACAAACACCCGGAAGAGACCATAAAGCTGTTTAATTACCTGGCGAGTGATGAAGGACAGCATTTGCTGCTGTGGGGTAAGGAAGGCGAACAATATACCATGGTGGATGGCAAGCGACAACCGGACCCTGCATTCCTGCAAAGCTTCAAGGATAACTGGGATGATACGGTTAAGAAAAGTGGCGTCCGCAAATGGTTATGGTTTGTCAAAAATGGTCTGGATCCAAATGGACAGCCGTATGACATGGCCGTTAAATTCCAACGCAGTGAAGTGGATGAACTGGCCCTCAAGAGTCTTGGTGATTCCGTATGGGATACAGCACAGTATGATAACCTGAACCCGGATGGGGGAACACCTCAAGCACTGACGGCCCAGAAGGTGAAGGATATTATGGATCAGAGCATTACGAGAGCCATTATTGCTCCAAGTGAAGCTGAAGCCAACTCCGTATTTGACAAGATGCTGGAGGATATGAAGAAGGCTGGCGATGAGAAAGTGGAAGATATCATTAACGAGAAATATGCTCAGCGTATGGAACTGTGGTCTTCCAAGTAATTGAAAAGCTACTTCTAAATAAGAGTGTCCCGGGTGATTGCCCGGGGCGCTTCTTATTTATGGACGCATTCTACAAGATGAGCTAAACCGTTGCTTTAACAATGGAGATGAAATCCCCTGCTACCGTAGAGATCTTGCCAACCTGACCAGACAGTATATATTGCTCACCAGAAGAAACTGTGCATAATGCCCCTTCTGCCCAAGGGATATAGAAGGTTAGGCAAGTACCAGCTTCGCTCTCAATCTCGATCCAATCCGTCTCCCCATCCACAAAAGCCGCACTGACAAGGAAGCCACCCACGGCACGGAGGGTGTGGAACTCTGCCTTCTGTCCATTAGGCCAGTTGGGAAAGAAACGCAGGTTTCCATTATAACTTTGAAGAAGGCATTCATTGATAACGGCAGGCAGGGAGAAATTTTCGAACCAGATACCCATCCGGGACATGAAATCGAAGTTCTCCGTGTCAGCATAGCGACCACCGCTCATGAGGACCCGATCTGTGCAAGTGCCGTTTGGTAGCAGACAATACTGGATTTGACGTTTGAAGCGTTCCAAATCCAACACGCCAAGCCGGGCTCCGGCAAGATGATAGAATACTAGTTCATTCCCACCTTCGTTGCGGTGATTAAGGTAGGAGTTCACTGCGGTCTGGTATTCCTCCTCTGGCGAATGAAGCCCGTGCTCTTCACCTGGAAATACGGTCGTAATAGGAATGGGGACGTTATACACCACATCAGGATCCTCACCCTCCACCGACACAAAGACTGGACCGTTGCGGGATTCGGCTGTGGGATAAGAAGGGAAATGGCTCAAAATCTCTTTTACTTTCTCTAGCAGATCCTGCTCGGATTCCATCCTTTCAAGAACATCGCAAGCCTGGGTGAACGCATTGAACAGAAATCGCGTTAGTGTAAGGTCAATCAGGCAGTCTTTGTTTTTGGCAAAGCCGGGTGAAATCTCATATAGCTCCGGCACCACCGTCGGAAAAATGTGATAATTACCATCTCCCCAGCGTTCACCCTGTGCTTCAGGACGATTCATGTAATCGACCATGAATAGCACGGCTTCCTTCATGGGTTGAAATGCACGATCACGCAGGAACGTCTCGTCCATGGAATACAGATAGTGCCACCATAGACTTTGTACGGTCCAAGGTGTCTCACAGATTTCCCATCCCCAGTGCGGGACAGGGTAGGGCATCATGGACATTTCAACAGGATAAGCTGAGTGGGGGAAGTAAGCACCGTTCAGTCCGTAATAATCACGTGCCCACGCTCGGCTGACGGGAAGTACATGATCAACCATATCCACGTAGGGAAGATGTTTGTCGAGATGATTGCTGGAGAATGCGAGCCAGAATGGCTGCTGTGTGTTGTAATTCATGTGGTAATCCCCATGCCAGTCTGCACCGATGGTACGATAGCTCCAGTTGGCGAATAGACCTGGACAGGTAACGCCCTCTTTCACGGCACAATTAAAAAAGTACAGATTGTGGTACCAGATACGCTCCAGAAATTCATCTTCCAGTGCGACGGAGGAGCGGCTCCAATAATCACGCCACATGGCATTGGATTCTTCCTTAGCTTGACTTAAAAAAGATAGTTCTGGCGGGTGGACCTCATTATTCAGTTCGCTATAAAGGCCTTCCCAGAGCTCTGCGCAGGCCAAAAAGCCATGTAAAGGTTCTCCCAGAGGAGAGCCGTTGACTGCGGGCTTCTGATGATGCAAAGCATGTTCTTTCATTGCAGTTAATTCAGACGAGCGAACAGCGAGCCGGAAAGCTCTATCTTTTTCATGTGTAGTATAGGGCACAGCGGGATGCTCCACGTGCGGCAAAATTTGCGTAAATGACTGTCTACCCGTAATTTCGCTGGTTACGACTGTTGCTTGGGGAAATTCAGGCGGTGTTTCAGGATCGGGAATCAGCTTGATCTCCTCGAATAAGGAAATCAGAGCACCCGTCGCGGTATCACTTACCTTCATCCAGACCCGGTCGTGCTCTCCTTCTACAAAGAGTTCGAATACAGCAGGTTCGCCATCGATCAGGAAATCAATTGTGCAAAGGCCATTGGCAATATCCATTGTATGGCCGATGACTTCGGCCTTTCGCCGATCATACCGCAGCAGCAGTGACCCGCAGGGCATGGGCTTGGGATAAGCTTTGCTGTAATTTTGGCCAGCCATCTCACAATATTGTTTGTACCACGGATGATCCGTTAATTGCGGCAAATCTGCTGGCAGTGCAGCGAATCTGTCATATACCTCTTGGAAAGTCATGAGCTCTTCACGGTGTTCTTCGGCGAGACGAATATCCCATACATTGTTGTGTCCAAAATGGAGCATTACAGCGTCAGGGCGGGTTGTTACGACAATACCCAGTCCTCCATTGCCCAGTAGTGCGCCTTCAAAAAAATCCGGTGCAGGACCATTGAAGCAAATGGGATGCTTCTTTGCACGTTCATAGCCTCTGTTCTTGTTTATCTCGTATCTTCTCTTCGGCTGCTTATCATTCTTCTGCACAAGTCGTCCTCCTCATGAAGTCATTGCGATGTACAGTTATTACTGTATCTGAACAGCAGTTTGCTGTATTTAGCAAGACGTCCATGATTTGCACGATCGTCAGATCAATTGGCGCACGATGATATGTACCTCTAGTCCCCAATTGTACCTTTCGGTGAAGGAGATGAAAGGTTAACATCGAGAAAAATGGAGTCGGAAAGGAAACTTCCAATGAATTTTGCTTCCTTGCATCCCTATGTATATTTGGCGACCCGATACCCTTTTGCGAAGGGACAGTCGAGTTCTCCGCGAGTTTGTTATACCAGCTCGATTTACTTGATCAGCGAAGGGTATGGGGTATTAAGTACAAATGGAAAGAGCAGCAGACTTGGTTCCGGTTCGCTGATCTATATTCCAGCAGGGCAACTGCATGAATGGGTGGCTGATTCGGATAACCCTATGGTTCACCTGTGTTGTTATTTTGATTGGCATTATGTGGAGCGAAAAGATGTATTTGATACGGCTTGTCCGGTCTGTTATCCACCAAAGGTGTTACAGCAAGCTTTTGTGGGCCCCACTTTTCCGTATGCGCTTAAAGAAATATCAAAGGTGGAATCTCTGCAGATTTGGCAGGATCTTTTCGAGGATTTTTATAAAAGCGGGGCATACACCAATGAGCAGAATTTTATGTGGAGTTTGATGATTCAGCGTAATTTCCAGACGTTTATCGACTATTTTCTGAACTGTTGCATGGGAAATGACCATGTAATCCCTGATCGCCGGATATCTCAAATGCTTAAAATGATGGAGCAGGACTTACTTCACGGAGCGCCCAAGCCACTGGATAGCTATTACAAAAGCCTCAATATGAGCCGTGGACATTTTTTTGAGCTGTTCAGGAAGTTTACAGGATACTCTCCCAGTAAATATATGAACCAATTTCGTATTGGACGGGCGAAGTACGATTTGCTTCACACCACATTAAGTATCACTCAAATTGCAGATAAATATCACTTTAGGTCGGTTCATTATTTCTCCCGCCTCTTTCATCAACTGACAGGTCAGGCTCCGCGCCAATATCGCTTAAGTCAATCCAACACTGCGGCCTCAAGCGCTCCATTGGAATGAACAGGCTTTTTTTGTCTACATATTCCCCCTTCATTGTTCAAATAATGATGGGACAGAACAAAGGAGGGAACGATGGATGAATAAGGCCGGGCGAAAAGGGTGGTCCAGCACCTGGAAATTCAAAATGTCAGTGGTACTTATAGGTACGATATTCATGGTTTACGTTGTAGGCCTCTCTGCCAGCAGTGCGGAACCACAGATTCCTTCAGGGCAAACGCCAGAGCAAATGTTAACGGAGCAGACCTCGATACAAGTACCTGGTTCAACTTCAGGTAAGATATCACCAACTCCGGCAGACAAATCGCAGCGTAAACGAATGGCGATCATCATTGATGATGCGGGGAATGACATGAAAGGGACTTCTGAAATTTTGGCGACCCCGGTTAAACTCACATTGGCCGTGATGCCATTCTTGCCAACGACGAAGAAAGATGCGATTGACGCACATGAAAAAGGAATGGATGTGATTGTTCACATGCCAATGGAGCCCAAAAAGGGTAGACCGGAATGGCTCGGTCCAGGAGCGATCACATCCAATCTGACGGATGAAGAAGTGCGTGAACGAGTGGAGAAAGCCATAGATGAAGTTCCTTATGCCGTCGGCATGAACAACCACATGGGTTCCAAAATTACGTCTGATAAACGCATCATGTCCATTGTATTGGATGTATGTCGAGAGCGTGGGTTGTTTTTTGTGGATAGCCGAACCAATTTTCGCTCTGTGGTAGGGGAATTGGCCATCACCAAAAACATGCCACCCGTCGGCAACGATATTTTTCTGGATGACCACAATTCCAAACAACAAATACGCAAGCAAATGGATTTGGCAGCCCAACGTGCTCTGGACAAAGATGTGTGTGTAGTAATCGGACATGTTGGCCATACCGGATTAAATACCTCTGCTGTCGTCCATGAATCCGTAGCTCGGCTCAAAGGTCAGATTGAGTTCGTCGGTATTAGCGACCTGGTCCGCGATGTGTGGCATTGGCAAGCTGAGCCTAAACTGCCGACAGATAATAAATAATACCATTAGCAATGGACTGTGCGATCCGTTTCTGTTCGCCGGGGTCGCTGATCATTGCGCGATCATGTGCATTGCTCAGAAATCCGGTTTCAACAATTACAGCAGGTTGTTTTACATGATTCAACAGGTAAAAGGGTTTGCCCCATACAACATCACGCTCCGACTCGTACAATTGATTAAGCTGATTCTGGATGGAACTTGCGAGCATGTAGCTTCGTCCTTCGTTCTGATGTAAAACAACCGGGCCTTGAGCAGATGATCTTGGACTCCAATTGGCATGGATGCTGACGACGATGTCGGTGCTGACCTCTTCGCTAAGGCTTTTGCGTTGAGCCAAATCCCTGCGATGGCGTGAGCGACTATTTAACCAGCGATTTTCGTCACTCAGTGCATAATCGCCGAGTCGGTTGATGATGACTGCATAACCCTTGCTGCGAAGCAGGAGATACACCTTTTGGCTAATGGCTAGATTGATGTCTTTTTCCAGTACGCCATGGTCTGTTGTTCCACCGTCAATGCCGCCATGACCAACGTCCAGAAGGATGACAGGTGCTGCAAACGCATGATGAGTGGAGTGATAGGCATCTCCATCGGTTACCGGCAGCATGGATGGGCTTATTGGCGATCGCTGTGAATGCAATGTAGGCAGGTCGGTCAGGGGGATGGAACTGATGCTGATTAGCAATGCCATCGATGCGGCCAGCAGTTTATACATGAGAATACACGCTCCTTCATGAAATAGGCATCTTATGCCATAAAGTGAGTGAATGGATACCTTTGGCATTAGACTGTGCATTCTTCTGTTTTTCATACTCTTTGCAGCAAAAAAAATGTTTATTGATGATCCCTTCTGCACACAATAGAGATAACAAAAGCCCCGGCTTTGCCGGAGCTAAGGGAGGCAGAGGTTATGGCCAAAAGTGATGAGCTGGTGAAATACATTACAGAGCGAGTCGTTCATTATATTGATACACCGAAGGATGAGCGTAAAGGACGCACCAAAGCCAAAGAGCCGTGGACAATGAAGTGGTTTGGAATGATTCCTTTTGCCGTATCTCTATGGGTTGGGAAAAAGGAAAAAGCGATGAATTCGCAGGGGGAAATGAAGAAACGAAGCTCTTCGGGTAAAGGGTGAATCAAGAACCAACGTAGGTAGTAGCTTCTTCCAAAGAAAAAGACGCATTCCTATGAAGAACTAGAGGAAGGCGTCTTATTTGTTGTATAGATCGGTCACGGTTTCACAGCATAGAAATGCCCGTCCCTCAGCAAGGTCTGGAGAGGTATAAATCGTCTTACCGAAGTATTCCCGCCAATAGCTACATATTGTTTTTGAACGGTTCCACGGTCGTCACGCCAGATCTGATAACCACTGACAGGCAAAGGCCCGCCATACAAGACATTTTGCTGATCTGCAGAGAAAACAATCTTTTTATGCTCTTTCCATTGCTGATTCAATGTCTTAACACCGCTGATCGAAAGTGCTTTGGACGTGATCCATAACAGATTGTCCGCGGGATCAAACAGAGGTTGCAGATCCATGGAGTCAACGGACAACGAGGAGACTTGTGATAAATCTTCAGGCGTCATCACGACAGCTTGTACAGATATTGACCTTATGGACTTCATTCGTTTCGTAGGCTGCCGTGAGTCCGTATCCAGTGCATTCAAAATACCTGTTGGCAAGGTATCCCCGTTGGTTGCGTCAATATAGATTGCATCATCGTTAGGCCTTTCCACTTTCCAATAAGCGAGCAGGGGAGGCGCATAACGTAATTGAAGCCCTCCTCCGTTAGTAATTAGCTCCTTCAAGTCCAGTTGCTGTCGATTCAGAGCTTGATCCAACAAGGAAGTGTTGTACGGCCGTTGTTCTCCCTGACCGTACTCGCCAAGTTGAAATTGTCCTTGATCGTTAGCTGAAATGATCATATAACCAACGGGTGACTCTCCAACATTAGCGTATACCAACCAGCTGCGTGTGCCTGGACCCAGGGGATAAAAATCCAATTGAGCATGATCCCAACGGTTCCCTTCATATTCAGTACTTAGAATGATGGCTTGCTCGCGAGCAAATTGTTGTACTGCATCAGGAGCCAGTGTGTCGGAATGAAGTTCCGCCGTACTTGTGGCCAATGTAGTGGGGAGTACGGACCTAAATGCATTTTGAATTCCAGCACCTTCAGCTTGCAATAAGGGGAGCAGGGTGATTACACATAGAAGGCACATTACAATTCCGGTTATTCGGCGAATCACGTTCCATCCCTTGTGGAAGGGTCGTTTCATGCTAACACCTACTTTTCTGGGGTACATATCCTGACAAAACGGAATCCATTTTCGCTGGGTGATCGTTTCTAGTTCCATTTTAGAGGACAGGTTATGCGAAGGTTGCTGCAACCTGTCGGGCTGTCACTCATGAATAAACACTACTTTTGCCGTCATTTGCGGGAAAAGTAGTGTCTTCGTCGTCTATCTTAAATGAAACATGCCGCTGCTTATCGCGGTAACCTTCACTTTGGGCTCGTATTGCCAAATCATCTCGGTACGGCGTGTCTCGTATTGCAGCTTCATGGCTTCCCGGTCCATGACCGCTTGGCGGGCTTTATCCTGTTCCGGGTCCGTTTCTGGTTCTGCCTGAACAGCAGCTTCAGCAGCGAGTTCGACATCTGATCCGATTGTCACACTAGTTGATTCAACGGGCTGCAGACGTGCATTCTGGATACGGGAAGGGGCGGGGCGGGAAGTCTGAATTTGGGCAGATGGACCGGCCCCTGCATGTTCCTGATCCGTTGAACTACCGTCTGTGTTGGAGGCAGAGCTTGAGTCTACGTCGACCTCAGGGGTATCCTCTCTAAGAACTGCTTCATAGTACGTATCCACAACAGCAAGTTCCAGATCAAGCCGTTCTTTGGCTTTCTCTGCCCAGCTATAGTCGAGTTCCAGCAAGCGGTTTGTCAAATGCGATTCCAGAGCTGCCCCAGCATCGGCTAGCGATACTTTGGCGGTCTGTATATGCATATTCTCAGCAAGCCTTGGGCTAAGGTCACGCCTGTTTAGCTTCGAGCCGAACTTCTCGACAATTTCCCCTGTTCTGAGGGAGATACCGATAAAATGAAGTTCCTCTTTTTTCAGATCACAGGCGAATTCCACTTTAAAACACACACCAAGCCATGGCTCGTAAACTGCTGGTGCGGTAGCACGCAATTGTCTTTTTGCAGCCTGTTCAAACAGGTTCACGAATGCGCCGCCTTCACGCGCTGCATTGAAGATCTGCTGCAACCTGCGGCTGCCATATACAACATCTTCTTTCAAAATCCGTCCGGGTCCCAGCTGAGGCAGAGAAGGGACAATACCGAAGTACCGACCTAGAATAGTCTCTTTGGGAGCCTCAGGGGTACCGAGACCGGCATCTGGTGAGGCTGGTGGAGCTAACTGTGCAGCTTTTGCTTCTTCAGCTTCTAACGCTTGCTGATAGGCATCCGGATCAAAGACGAATGTAAAGGACATCGTCTCGGCAGGTGCGCCGGTTCGCTCCACAAATCCCCAATAATACGGACGGTTGGTTAATGCCTTGTCGGCTTCAGGTGAAAGTTTTACCGTAACATGGGCAGGAGAACGCTCCATAATCTGACAATCAAGTGTTTCCAGGTAAGTGAGCACATATGCCTGCACTTCATGGGGTGACATGGTCATGATCAGAGGCCTCCTTTACGAATATCAAGCCCGGATACGGCCGGTGCCTCATCTGCGACTTCGCGCTGAATGGAGTTCAGCGATTGTCCAAGCGTATCCATTTTACGGCGGATATCTTCTTCGTTTTGTGATTCAAGCATGATTTTGTACAAACTTTTTTCGATCGATTCCTTCTTCTCCAGCCGCTCCAGAATGACATCCAATCCACCAATAACCATCTCGAACATATTGATCTTCTCATGAAGCAGATTCAGAATATGCTCCTCGATTGTGCCTGTCGTGGAAAGGTTGTAAATGTTCACATCATTCTGCTGTCCCAATCGGTGTACGCGACCGATCCGCTGCTCAACACGCATGGGATTCCAGGGCAGGTCGAAGTTAATCATGTGATGGCAAAATTGCAGGTTGATACCCTCACCGCCCGCCTCGGTTGCAATCATTGCCTGTACGCGGCCACGGAAGAGGTCCATCATCCAGTCTTTTTTACCCCGGTTCATGCCGCCCCGGTAGGGAACTGCGGTCAGGCCGTTGTTGCGAAAATAATTGAGCAAGTACTCCTGCGTGGCGCGGTATTCGGTGAATATAATAACCTTCTCATTCATGTCACGAACGAGTTCCATCGTTTTTTCCGCTTTGGTATTTTCCTTGATCGCTTTAATATGGGCAACGAGCTCCCAAATCTTATCCCGCAGTGGGGAGTCAAGTGGAAGCTTCTTCGACAGATTGACCAACGTCACAAACACGGCATCCCGGCTGCTGCATACTTCTCGCTGCAACGTCACCAGGGAAAGCATGCTGCTCAGGTTTCCGCCCGCTTCCTGGTACTGATCCTTCACAAAGGAAGTTACCCCATCGTAAAGGGCTTGTTCTTCAGGCGAAAGCTGCAAATTCACATTGGACACGTTCCGTTTGGTAAATTGAACAGGTCCTTCACCGCGACGGTTACGGATCATGACTTTGGACAACTCATCCTTGAGCTGCTCCTGATTTTTCGGAATGCGTTTGTCGACGACAAAGTTGGCTGCAAAATCACCCTGACGGCCAAGCTGTCCCGGCTTGAGCAGATTAATGAGGTTGAACAGCTCGCTCATGTCATTCTGTACCGGTGTAGCCGTAAGCAGCAGACAGTACTTTTTCCGCAATTTCAGCATGAATTGATAGTTCGTTGTTTTTTTATTTTTGAGTTTATGAGCCTCGTCTATAATAATCATGTCGTAATCTGTATTCAGCAGCATATCTTTATGCGGGTCACGCTTTGCTGTATCCATCGAGGCAACCACGATTTCGTTTTGCCAGGAATACGCCTTTTTCTGTGCAACGGCAGGGATGCCAAATTTGGAATTCAGCTCCCGAACCCATTGCAGTACAAGGGACGCAGGCACGAGAATGAGCACTTTGGATACGAGTCCACGAACCATATATTCTTTCAAAATCAGGCCAGCTTCAATCGTTTTGCCAAGTCCAACCTCATCGGCGAGAATGGCACGACCTGACATTTCAAACAGTACTCTGCGTGCAGTATCCATCTGGTGTGGAAGAGGAGTGAGTCCCTGTAAATGCTTCAGACATTGGATTTCATCAAAGTTGGGAATCAGATTCGTCTCTTCGGCTTGAATGCCAAGTTGAAAGAGTCTGTAATCGCCCCAAGGGCCGCCTTTATCGAGTCTGGATTCCAGTTGGGTGATCCAGCTGCGATCGAATTCAAGCGGAACGGGTAGTTCTGCTGCAGGTTGATTAATTTGATGCGGGTTTTTCCGGTTCATGGTGCTTCCTCCCCTGCCATTCGTGATGACGTTTATTCGTAGGTAATAGTATGGACGAATGAGAGGCAGTTCATAACCAACCTTGGAATAAGGGGTGATTTCAGTCAAGAAATCTGGAAGGGTTGTAAAATGATAGGTATTCACGTATGTTGATGAATAGTAACTTTACCTAAGTAGAGTGAGCATTGTATCTCATTATATATCCTGAATATAAAGGAGGAGAATCTGTTTATGCTTTCATTGATTTTTGATATGGATGGTACGTTATTTCAAACAGATCGGATATTGGAAACTTCGTTGCATGACACGTTTAATCATCTGAGGTCAAAGGGATTGTGGGAGCAGAATACGCCAATAGAAAAGTACCGTGAAATTATGGGAGTTCCTCTGCCCGTCGTCTGGGAGAATTTATTGCCCGGATACTCGGACCAGATCAGACAACAAGCAAATGAATGGTTTCATGAGAAGTTAATTGCGAATATCGAGGCAGGTCATGGTGCCCTGTACCCGTACGTAGAAGAGTTCTTTCAATACTGTAAAGAGAAGAATATACCGATATACATAGCGAGTAATGGACAAATCGAATACTTGAATGCCATCGTAACCTATTATCATTTGGATAAGTGGGTAACGGAAACATTCAGCATACAGCAGATTTCATCACAAAATAAGTCTGATCTCGTACGCTACATCGTGGAGAAATATAAGATCACTCATGGGATGGTAATCGGGGATCGATTGTCTGACATTAAGGCGGCGAAGGATAATGATTTAATTTCCATTGGGTGTAATTTTGACTTTGCTCAAGCCGATGAATTAGCTCAGGCGGATCGGGTTATTGATAGCATCGAGGAGTTGAAGACTGTAATCGGTTTACTGTAAATGGATGCAACAAAAAAGCGGCCTATGTGGCCGCTTTATTATTTATTTAAAGAGATTAACTCCAATATTTCTTGATAATTTCATCGCGTCCGGAATAAATCCGGGATTCTTTATAATATTTCGGATCTTTGCGATGGAAATTTTGATGATATTCTTCTGCCGGATAAAATACGGAGGCTTCCTCAATGGCAGTAACGACAGGTTTATCGAATCGGCCTGTTTTGCCCAGTTCCTCTCGTGATTTCAAGGCCGATTGGCGTTGCTCTTCATTGTGATATAGAATGGCAGCCCGATATTGGCTCTTGCGATCATTACCCTGACCTGTGGCATCTGTTGGATCGATCTGCGGCCAGTATAGCTCAAGCAATTTCTCATAGGGGAAAATGGCTGGATCAAACGAGATTTGCACAACTTCCAAATGCCCTGTTTCCCCGGTCAATACTTGCTCATATGTAGGGTTCTCTACGGTTCCACCCATGTATCCGGATATAATCCCGTGAATGCCAGGCTGCTCTTCAAAAGGACTGACCATACACCAGAAACATCCCCCGGCAAACGTTGCTTTTTCAATCACTGCTATTCCCCATTTCTCAGTTGTGTTTAATCAAGATTACTATGAATGCTAGTCATAGCGCAATCTATTTGATAGCTCATCCACCCGCTCCCAATCGAGCACAACAAAACCTTTTCTTTTTTTGCACAGGATTTCCAGATCGGACAGTTTCTGAATGAGACGATTCAAGTGACGGGGCGTTGTACCGATTACGGATGCTATTTCCGGAATGTGAGGCGTGCTAATTTCCTTGCCAAATTCTTTCGGCAGACGAGTGGACATCAAATAGATGGCAAATCGTTCTTCAACGGAGGAAAGTGAGTTGATACGGGATGCCGCTGTACATGTCTGCAATTTATAGGACAGATGTTTGAGCAGTTCATTCAAAAAACGATAATCCTGCATTAATTTTCGTTCAACGGTTTGTATGTCTATAAACAGGAATTTGGAGGGCTGCACAGCTTGAACCTGTGATTGTACAACCACTTTCTGAATCAATTCAATATCACCAAAGATGGATAAGGGGTGGCAGAAACGCAGCAAAAGAGATTTGCCAGTCTCGACACTTGAGGAGACTCTGGTCAGACCTTCCACCTGGAAATAAAGCCCATCCAGTTCATCTCCTTCCGTAAGAACATATTCATCTGAATCATACTCCCGAAGCTGAATGGGAAGCAAAGCAGCGTCAGCAAAGATTTGTTCCAAATTAAAAAGGGACATATAAGGTTGTATTTTTTCATATCCCCTGTACATTTTCATTTTTTTCACCTCGAATGGACATCGGTCCTTTTCATTATATATGAACTTGATATGATTAGAAAAACGAGGGGGAATGATGATGAAGTTTGTATTTGATCTGGATGGAACCATCTGTTTTCAGGGGAAACCGTTAACCAGAGAAATGGTTCAGACATTGGACTTTCTCGTGGAGAAAGGTCATGAACTTATTTTTGCATCTGCACGACCGATCCGTGATTTATTGCCTATACTGCCTGTCCATATGCAGCAATTTCCGCTGGTAGGCGGTAATGGAGGATTTGTGTATCGCAGCGGGCTTGAGATTTCCACAGTTTATTTGGAAGCATCTATTGCTGACCATATACTGGCGTTATTGAAGCAGCATGAAGCAGAGTATCTCATTGATTGTCAATGGGATTACTGTTATTCAGGCAACCCGGAGCATCCCATTCGAAGAAATCTGGACCCCGAGTGCAGAGCGAAGAATGTGCTGCTGGAGGAATTAACCGAGATTGTGAAGATAGTCGTCTTAAGCAGCCGGAATCACCAGGAGATGTTGAAGGCGTTGTACAACCTTCCTGTGGTGACCTACATGCATGGAACAGAGAATATCATTGATATTAGTCCTGAGGGTGTGAATAAATGGACAGGCTTGCAAGCACTTGGGGTCTCTCCCCATGATTTTATTGCTTTTGGAAATGATGTGAATGATATTCCGATGTTTGAGTATGCCAGTCGTTCCATTTGCGTAGGGCAACATGAGAAGCTTGCCCAGATTGCGAGTGAAACGGTGGCGAATCAGGAGAAGGATGTCATCGACAAAATTATTGAAATTGCAGAAAGATTGGAAGAAGAGAGCAGTGTATTTGGCGAAGCGAGGGTAAAAGTCGAAGGCATTGCGATAGGATGATCACTATCAGGATTTATCATTAGAGATAATCTGAAAAAACAAGAAGGAGTCCGCCAGCAGTGGCCCCGTTTTCGCTAATATTTTCGTATGTTCAAAAAGTGATTAGTGATGAAGGAAGTAATTCTTTTTCATCCTTTACTTATATTGTATAATTATGGATGAGAAAAGGCCTATTACAGCTTAAGGGCCTATTGAAAACGAAGAGGTGATCAGATGCGGAAACCGATAGATGAACCTATGTTTTATTCGTATCCCGGCATGGTGGCGGTAGTGACATCCCGTCATAAGGGAATGCAGAATGTGATGGCCTCAGGCTGGCATACCTATATTGGATCGTCTCCCGGAATTTACGGGATATCGCTGAGGAAGGAAACGTACTCTTATGAATTGATTGAGCAGAGTGGCGTATTCGGGGTACACTTCCTTCCGGGTCATCATTCGGAGTGGATTCAGGCTGCGGGAACCTTCAGTGGAAGAGACACAGACAAATTCTCGAAATTCGGAATTACATACGAAGAAGGAATCATAGTGAATGTACCAATTCTGACCGAAGCTTATTTTGCTTACGAGTGCAAGGTTATCGATATCACAACGTATGGGGATCATGAGTGGATTGCAGGTGAAGTGTTACAGCGGTATCAAGACCCGGAATACTTCTTGGAAAATGGAATGGTTAATCTGGACAAATTGCAGATTCCAATGTACGTAGGAAGATCCTCTTATCGGATTCTCGATGGGAGTGCGGAAGAGAAGGTTCATCCGTTTTACCTCTAGGGTCCTAGGCACCAAGATGCAATTATGAGCAAAACTTTCAATCCGGCAAGAGATAGGTTTATAATGGTTATTGGCTGCTGAGCAAGTCGGCAGCCTTTTCCTATTGGCTCAAGCATACACTCCAGACCCTCAGAGGGATCTGCTCATATATGAAATAAAAGGCAAGGTAATATTAGCCATTCCATGAAAAATGCTGTATTTAACAATAAAATTAGAGTATGATTTTACAGCTATATATGCTTGGCAGGAAAGGTTACATCGTTTCACTGGATTGTAACTAATGCTGTAATTTGTGAATAATCTTTCGGGCGTATAATGCTAAACGGGAGATAACAACAAAGATATAAAGAAATCGTAATCATAAAACATCATGGTTAAGTAATTCGTCTTCTTTATGTTGTAAATGAATGATGGAAGGTGCAATACGTATGTTAATGACAACCAGAACCACAAGGAGTTCTCGAACGCCCCAGACATGGATGATGTCGACTCACATTGTCAAGGAGGGGCTCGCATGTCACAATCGTTGAAAAGCAAGCGGCATATGAACGGACTGGATGGTTTGCGAGCCATCGCTGTGCTTGCAGTCATAGGGTATCATCTGAATTTAGGTTTTATTCCGGGTGGTTTGCTCGGTGTAGGCATTTTCTTTGTTCTATCAGGGTATTTAATTACAGACATTCTTTTGACACAATGGCAGGAGCATGGCCGGATATCGCTCGGTGATTTCTGGGTGCGGAGAGTAAGGCGCTTGTTACCTGGCATGATTACGATGACAGCAGTGGTGATGATTTGGTTGCTCTGCACAGATCCATCTCGACTCGCTGCGTTGCGTGGTGACATTGTCTCGGGAGTATTATACATAAGCAATTGGTGGTATATCTTTCATAACGTTTCCTACTTCGAAAGTTTCGGCCCTCCATCACCCTTTGGACATTTCTGGTCGCTGGCTGTGGAAGAACAGTTTTACATTGTATGGCCCCTTCTACTGGTCGCAGCAATCATTTTGTTCAAAAGAAAGGGATGGCTGGTCGTCTTTATTGTCGTGGCAGCTGAATTGTCTGCTGGTGCAATGGCCATCATGTATAATCCGGATCTGGACCCGAGCCGTGTTTATTATGGAACAGACACAAGAGCATTTGCTCTACTGGCTGGTGCTGCACTGGCCGTGGTATGGCCGAGTCGCAAACTATCGTCATCCCTTGCCCGCATCAATCGCCTTGTCCTGGATGTGTTAGGTTTAGCTGCGCTGGCTTGGTTAATCTACATGATGCTGAATAGCAGCGAGTACGACCCTTCATTGTATCGAGGAGGAATGGTACTTCAGGCCATAGCGACGACACTGCTCGTAGCTGTACTGGCTCATCCATCATCCTTCCTGGCAAGGCTCATTGGCGCTAAGCCATTGCGCTGGATTGGGGAAAGGTCCTATGGTTTATATTTGTGGCACTATCCTGTCATTATTCTAACGAGTCCAACGGTAGACACGGGTGGAGCACATCCTGTGCGAATGGTTTTGCAGGTTGCAGCAACGGTTGCACTGGCCTCCTTGTCACTTAAATATATTGAAAATCCAATACGTCATAACGGATTTCGTGATTCCTGGTCCCGGTTATGGGGAAGAGGGCGCAATACAACAGGTATTCGCAACGTATGGTGGAAGCGCGCTGGATTGCTGATGAGCATTCTGTTGATGTGTTTTACAGTGTCACAGATGATGATTACTTCAGCAGCGAATTCTGATTCCCATTCGGTATCGATGTCGGCTACGCTGAATGGCGAACACTCCGTAACGGAGGAAAAGGGGCAGGACGTTCTTCCAGCAACAGTGAGCACTTCTGGGGCAGACAACCAACCTGCGCCACAGAAAAACGACAAACCAGCGGCGAACGCTGGAGATCCAGCAGGCAAAGAAGAACAGCAAACGGCGAAGCCAGGTAATGCTCCCAAATCGGAGGAAACAACTTCAGGTGAGCAGAAAGGATCAACTCCTGGCGATTCGAACCATGCTATTGGTAAACCCAGAGGTAGCACCGACAATCCAGGAAATCCAGAAGACAACGGTAATGACCAACCAGAGGATCCTGTAAATACGTCAGATTCGTCCAAAGAACAAGAGGAAACAGTTCCTCCAGTCAAAGACGGCAAGATTCATTATACGGTCATTGGAGATTCAGTTATTTTGGACGCCAAGCCTTATCTTGAACAAACTATTTCGGGCGTGCACGTGGACGGTCATATCGGCCGTCAGATGTGGGAGGCTGCCGATGTACTGGATGGCCTGAAGAGAAATAACCAAATGGGCAGTCAGGTCGTATTGGAACTTGGAACAAATGGTTCCTTTAATTCCAAAAGTCTGAATTCTGTACTGGATTATTTGAAAGATGAAGAACATGTTTATCTGGTTACCGTACGAGTCCCTCGCCCATGGGAACGAACCGTGAATAAAGCACTGAACGAAGCGGCTTCCGATTATAGCAATGTATCTCTCATTGACTGGCACACTGCAAGTGAGGGGCATGACGAATATTTCGAAAAAGATGGCGTACATCTAACGAAGGAAGGTTCGGAAGCTTTTGCAGTACTTGTGAAAGACAGTATGAAATAAATCAGAACTTATCTATTCAATTATTTATAAATTCAAGAATGGTTCACGAATCCACATACAGAAAGAGCTCTCATGATGAGGGCTCTTTCTGTATGTAAGCAAAGATTTCAGGATCAACGGGGTATCCGATATTTTTCACCCCTGCATCCGTGCATCGTCACCTTACAAAATGATAGCGTTACCATTTACAATAAGTGTATTCAAATCGCCAAGGGGGAGTATAGAGATGTTGAAAAAATGGCTTTTGGGAATATTGGCAATGACGCTATTTTCCATCGTTCTGGCTGGTTGCGGCGGCGGGGACAGCTCCGAAGGCAGCAACAGCAAGGATAAAGTAACCGTCACCATCTGGCACAACTGGACTGGACAGGACGCCAAAGCGGTAGCGATGCGCAAAATCATTGAAGACTTCCGAGGGGCGCACCCGGATATTGAAGTGGTGGATGAAGGTCTGCCGACAGATGGCCTCAAAACAAGGCTCCGGACGGTGGCAGCGGCCAATGAAATGCCGGATCTGTTCGTCATGTGGCCGGATGCGATGACCAAGGAGTTTGTGAAAGGAGATCTGTTGCAGCCCATCAATGCAGAGCTGGACGCGAAGCCAGAATGGAAAGACAACTTTATTCCGAACGCTCTGGATGGATATACGGTGGACGGGGATATCTACTCGGTACCGATGAATCTCGCACCAACTTCCTTTATTTATTACAATGAAGCACTATTTAAGCAGCACAACGTGAAAGTACCTGAAACATGGGCTGAGCTGGAGCAGGCCATCGCTACATTTAATGAGAACAAAGTAATACCGATCGCATTGGGGAACAAGGCCAATTGGGTGGCTCAATCCACGATCTTCAGTACACTGGCTGACCGGGTAACCGGCACAGACTGGTTCTTAAAAGCAACAGCGCAGGATGGGGCCAGCTTTACAGACCCACAATTCATCCAGGCGCTGGACAAAATGCAGGAACTCGGTAACAACAAAGCATTTCAGGATGGTTTCAACAGTATTGACGAAACACAGATGATGCAGCTGTATTTCCAGGAAAAAGCAGCGATGGTTATAAACGGCGGATGGGCATTAGCTAACCTCGTCAACAACGCACCAGAAGACATTTTGAACAATACACACATTACGATTTTACCAGCAGTAGATGGAGGCAAAGGTGAGGCAAGAACGACATCGGGAGTTGTGGGGACAGGCTTGGGTGTAAGCAAAAAGTTAAGCGGTGCCCAGAAGGATGCGGCCATGGAGTTATTCTATGCTTTGGCAGGCCCTGAAGGTCAGAAGGCAACCCTGGATAGCAGCACGCTGGTCAGCTACAAGATTGATCTGGACAAATCAAAAGCCCATCCATTGTTTGTGGAACTCTATGACTTAATGCAGGAAGTAAAGATTACTCCGGTGTATGATTCCAAGCTAGGATCTGCAACCGTCGAGGTTATCAATAATGGATTGCAGGAGCTATTGATGGGTGGCAAAGCCGCAGATATCGCGAACAAAATTCAGGCATCGCAAGCCAGTGCAGTCGGAAATTAAGGTCATAGGTCATTCCGATCCAGATCTGGATGAGCTGTAAGACGCTCTGTAAGATTCAGACCCCTTCCCGGCAGGGGAGGGGTTTTGCATTGATATCAAGAGTTGGTAACTGCCAAAGGTTTGATGAAAGGAAGTGAGCAAAATGAACGCATTGCGCAGTCGACGTTTTATTATGCTGGGGCTCGCTCCGGCAGTTCTGATTTACGCGTTATTTGTATTTGTACCCGTCGTATGGTCAGCGTACTATGGATTCTTCAACTGGTCGGGGATCGGAGAATCAATATATATTGGACTGGATAACTATGTGGAAATATGGCATGATTCCGTATTTTGGCGGGCGCTGAAAAACAACGTCATTTTTGTTCTAGCCTCGGTATTTGGGCAAATTCCGTTAGCGTTGATGCTGGCGGTCATTTTGCACAAAAGCAATCCGTTACAGCGTTTTCTGCGTTCAGCCGTATTTCTGCCGATGGTATTATCCACAGTAGTTATCGGTATGATCTGGCAATATATCTATCACCCGCAGATCGGGATACTGAACTTCCTGCTGGATGCATTGGGGCTCGAAAGCTGGAAGCTGGAGTGGCTTTCGGATGACAAAATCGCCATTTTCTCGCTGGTACCGCCGCTGCTCTGGAGTTTTGTCGGTTTGTACCTGATTATCTTCATCTCGGCGTTGCAGAATATTCCGGGCGAAATCCATGACGCTGCCAAGATTGATGGTGCTTCCGGAATCCGCAAGCTGGTTTCCATTTCTTTGCCCATGATTTGGGGAACGGTTCAGGTTGCGATCATTCTATGTATCTCGGGCAGCCTGAAATCATTCGATCTGGTGTATATCATGACCAAAGGCGGCCCGGCACATGCGACAGAGCTGCTGGCAACGTATATGTATAATTCAACTTTCACAACGTATCGCTATGGTTTCGGGAGTGCCATCTCGACGACCATCGTGTTAATCTCCCTGCTACTGATCGGAACAAGCCAGTGGGCGACAAGCCGTAAGAGAAAAGAGAATTAGGAGAGAGGGGGGAACGTAATGAGTGTTACACCGTTATCGATGCCAACACCTGGGAATACTTCAGGCCATCCGGTTCGCCTATTCCGTAGTGGAATTGTTTGGACGCTGTTGACAGTCTATGGTATTTTAACATTGTATCCGTTCTATTGGCTTGTGATCAGTGCATTCAAAACGAATGAAGATTTCTATAGCAGGCCCTTCGGGCTTCCGGAGAGATGGAACGTGGAGAATTTCAGCAATGCTTGGGAAAGCTCCAAGCTGGGAACCGCTTTTGGCAATTCCCTGATTGTATCCGTAGGTTCGCTTATCATAACGCTGTTTATTGCAGCGCTGGCCTCATTTATACTCGCACGTTTCCAGTTTCGCTGGAAAGGGCTGATCATGACCTTCTTCGTTGTAGGCATGCTGATTCCCATTCACAGCACATTGGTTCCGTTATTTATTTTGATGAAACAGATGTCTCTGCTGAATACGTATTGGGCACTGATATTGCCGTATACCGCATTTGCGCTGCCGACCGCGATATTTGTGCTAACAGCTTATTTGACTAGCATTCCACGTGACATTGAAGAGGCTGCTTTTATTGATGGAACAGGTCTATGGGGACTGTTCACCCGGATCATGCTTCCCATGTCTGTGCCTGCCTTGTCAACGGTCACTATTCTGAGTTTTCTGCACGCGTGGAATGACTTTTCATTCGCACTCGTGTTTATTAACAAAACAGGTTTGAAAACGTTACCGCTCGCGATTGCCAATTTTGCCGACGGATATCAGACCGATTACGGCCTGACTCTTGCTGCCATGACCTTGTCCGTAATCCCGACCATCATTCTATACCTGGTATTTCAGGAACAAGTCATGAAAGGCATGACGGCCGGAGCAGTCAAAGGTTAAATGAGAGCGCATCCAGAGGAGGAAAAGGTGTGGGACGCTGGCTAACATCTTCACTGCAACGGAAGTTGTCCATCGTGATTACGGCTTCCATGATTGTGCCGCTGCTGGCACTGGGGCTGTTCGCCTTTCTGATCTCTTCCCGCATCACAGAGCAAAAAACAAAGCTTTCGGGCATGGACACATTGAAGCAGGTGGAAGCAAATTTGCGCTATATGCTTCAGGATGCCGAGACGTTATCGATTTTTTTGATTGGAGAAAGGGACATTCAGCAGTATTTGAGTAGCGATGAGGACGATGTGCAGGAGCGTGTGGATATTCTGGGCAGGATGACTAATCTGGCAGCTTCCAAAAAATATATTGCCAACATTGCCATCTATCCAGAACGTTTCGATGCGGCTCTGTCCACGGCTACATGGTATGAATCATCCAATGTCACTTATCCTCCTGCTCCGCGTGGTGATGACGTTAAAGCATGGACTGGCGTATATCCGGTTCAGAATTATGCGGGTATCCAAAATGTAATAACATTGGTTCGACCCATTCGCAGCATTCATGATTATCGGCCCATCGGATGGCTGGCGATCAGTCTAGACGAGAAGGCAATCTCGAAAGGATGGGCAGCGCTGGGACTGGGTATGGGCGAAGGTCGACTGGAACTGATCGGTCCCACTGGAGAGATTTTGTCTTCCATGGACAAATCCCGTCTTGGACAGTCACTGGAGAAGATCGAGCCTGAAGTACATACACTGATCCAACAAGAGGGAAGCGGAACAGCCACGTATGACAGCGGCGATGAGAAACGTACTTTGCTCTATTATCCGGAACTGTTGACAGATTGGACGCTGACCGGAACGGTTCCCTACGATCAGTATAAGTCCGAAAACGGTTATATTCTGATCCTCACTGCCGTTGCAGTGACGCTGTCTGCTGCCATCAGTGCAGGACTGGTCTGGTTTACGGTGCGACGAGTCACAAAGCCGCTTCGAGTTCTTACGAAGCATTTGTCCCGAATGGACCCGGATCGACCACTGCCCTTATTCCTATCGGAAAGTGATGATGAAATCGGCAAGCTGGGAGAGAGTTATAATTTGCTCGGTGCCCATATTGAGAGACTGAAGGAAGAGGTTATCCGCGGTGAAGTCCGCAAGAAGGAAGCTGATCTCAGGGCACTTCAGGCACAGATCAATCCTCATTTTCTGTATAACACCCTTTCATCCATTCACTGGATAGCCTTGATGTCTGAGGAAAAACGGATCGCAGAGATGGTCGAAGGATTGAGTGATTTTTTGCGCATCAGCTTGAATCAGGGTAGGGATTATTGTCCGGTAGGGCAGGAGATTGCTCATATTCGCCATTATGTTCGTGTGCAGTCCATCCGTTTTCCCGACAAGTTCGCCGTGCATTATATTGTAGATCCGGCACTTGAACAGCGAATGATGCTGAAATTGCTACTCCAACCACTTGTCGAAAATGCCATGATTCACGGAATTCAGCCGAAAGCGGGTACGGGCACAATCACAATCATGATTCGGCAAGAACAGGAACGAATGAATGTGCTGGTTCTGGATGATGGAGTTGGCATGGAGCTGGACAGACTGGAGCATGTCAGAAGCAATCTTGTGTCATTGGATGAGGAAGAGCACCATGATTCAAGTGGTTACGGGCTCCGCAATGTGAACGAGAGACTACTGCTTCATTACGGAGCTGAGGCGCAGCTCGAAGTGGACAGCCGGGTCGGAGGTGGAACCCGGATTTCATTTTCCATTCCAATCTTGGAGGAGTCGCCATGAGATTACTGATTGTTGATGATGAAGTAATTATCCGCACAGGGCTCGCCAGTGTAATCGCTTGGCATGAACTGGGGATTGAGTTGCTTTCGCCAGCAGCTTCGGCAGAAGAGGCATTAACACGCATGGCCGAGGAGAGGCCGCATATTCTGATGACTGATATTCGGATGACGGGAAGGACGGGGCTTGAACTGGCAGAGGAAGGGCTGCGTATGCTGCCTGAACTCGAGGTTATTATTTTATCGGGATACGATGACTTCTCTTACGCGCAACAAGCGATTCGTCAAGGTGTTACGGATTATCTGCTTAAGACGAGTAAGCCGGAAGAGATTATCAAGACGGTGCTTCAGGCCAAACAACGGATTACCGAACGATGGGCTGAGAAATCAAGAGAAGGGCAGCTGCTGCGAGAGAACAAACAGCGTCTGTTCGCTGCATGGATCATTGACGGAGACGTTGAAACTAACCCTTGTCCTGTATTTCTCCAGTCGGGAATGAATGTGCAATGGGAATGTTCCTCAGACAAGGAGCAAGTGCAGAGACAGATTCTAATTTTGAAAGCTGAGGGGTGGAATCGTTCTTCGGCTACTTTGCTAAACTTTGCCGTGCAAAATATGCTGGAGGATGTCCTGCCAGGCGCAGTTGCACACATTCAAAAGGACCGAATTATCTGTGTTGTGGAGCTGCCGTTGGGTGAGCAGGATTTCCAATTCACTTTGGGCATTGCGCTAACCCGGATGGAGCAACTGTTGAAATGTACATTGCGTGCAGCAGCAGGTCGACCCTGTATGGAGGTTCAAATTCTGCATGAGAGCTACCGTACAGCGCTGAGCGCATATCGTTACCATGGGTTACTTGAGGACAGAATATGGAAATATGAGGATATTATGCATCGCATAGGAGGTAAAACCGTCCTTCAACAAGAGGAAGAAACCACCTTGGGGTCATTGTTGATGGATAATGACTCGATTATGCTGACCACATGGACACGAGAATTGGTGGATGAACTCCTGATGGACCCCGAAGTAACGCCAGAGTCTTTTGATTCCTGTCTGCATGCTGCGGTGAATGCAGGACAGCGTTGGTTGATTCGCACCATGCGAGCCATTGGAAGGGATGAAGTGGAACGATTCAATCCATGGAAGCCAGAGCCGGATGCCGATGCTGGTGAACTTCGGGATCTGCTATTTCAACATTTATATGGGCTGATGCATACCTATCACAGCCAGATGGGACAAGGGCGGACTACGCATGTACAGAAGGCTATTGCTTATATGGAATCCGGATTGGCACAGGATATTAGCCTGCAACATGTCGCAGGACAGGTTCATCTGCATCCGGGTCATCTCAGTGAACTGTTTAAGAAGGAAACAGGCGTCACTTTTGGTGATTTTGTAACAGGTATGCGAATTCGGCGCGCGATGGACATGCTGGTGGTTTCTCCTGCGAAAGTAAGTGAAGTGGCCGCCATCAGTGGATATGAGGACGTTAAATATTTTAGCAGGCTGTTCAAAAAACATACTGGCAAAACTCCGAGTGAGTATCGCGAGGACGCTGTGTCGTACAAGACTTCCGGACATTAAAGGTTAGCAGACAAAAAAATGAATAAAGTCATGTTTTTATTGCAAACGTTTTCGATATCGTATGACCAAGGAAACTGGAGAGCGAGGCAAGGATGAAGATGAATAATTCAAGTCAGAATTTGTCAGGGCAATGGAAAGTACAGCATTTCGAGGTTGGGGAAAAGCGGGCCATGGATGTTGCAGCTGCAGCGCTCGATGATCGATTCTGGATCGGAGCGGAGGTGCCAGGGGATGTGCACACCGCTCTGGTAGAACGCAGCATCATTGATCCGCCCTACTATGGGCATAACGATGCCAAGAGTCGATGGATCGAGCAGAAGGAATGGTGGTATCGTACTAACTTCAACCTGGTGAAGGATGGGGAAGCAGAGGAGTACTTTGAGTTAGTATTCGACGGGCTGGATACGTTCGCCACCGTATATATGAACGGACATGAAGTGGGGCAAACGGCCAATATGCTCATGTCCCACACTTTCGATGTGTCGACATTGGTTCGTCATGGCTGGAACGTCATAGCGGTCAAGTTCGACCCCCTTTATCTACATCATAGAGACAAGGAAACGTTTGACTGGTCTTCGTATACGAAGGAACGGCCCTGGTTGCGCAAAGCTGCGATGAATTTCGGTTGGGACTGGGGTCCACGGATGGTCACCGTAGGAATTTGGGGAGCGGTACGTCTTGAAAGACGAACGATTGCGAAACTGGAGAACGTATTTGCACGTACCGAATCCGTGAGTAAGCAGCAAGCGGCTGTCCATGTCACTGTGGATGTGAAGTCTGTATTGTCTTTTCGTAGCAGACAGAAACGTGAAAAACCTGTGGCTTTGTCATGTGATATCCGTTTACTGGATGCGAGTGGTCAGGAAGTGGTACGGTCTGCTGAAGTCGTTGTGGAAAATGGTCTCGCAGATACAATACTAAAATTGGATTCACCGCAATTATGGTGGACGCATGATCTGGGTGAACCTTACTTGTACAGGCTGGAAGTTACTTTATTTGCGGATGGAGTGGAAGTGGATCAATACAACAAGCCATACGGTATACGAACCATTGAACTGGCGCTTCATAATGAACAGGGTGAGGATGCGTTTACGTTTATCCTGAACGGAGTGCGTGTGTACGCGAAAGGTGCTAACTGGATTCCGGCCGATCATCTAATTGGCGCCATCCCTGCCTCCCGGTATCGTGAGCTGATCGAGTTGACCGTAGAAGGGCATATGAATATGCTACGTGTCTGGGCAGGCGGTATATATGAAAAGGACGTCTTCTATGATGAATGTGATCGGCAAGGCGTACTGGTGTGGCAGGATTTTGCTTTTGCCAACGCCTTATTCCCTGATTTCAATCGGGACTTCATGAACAATGTACGGGATGAGGTTGAAAATAATGTCCTGCGCCTGCGCAATCGTGCCTCACTTGCACTTTGGTGTGGCAATAACGAAATTGACTGGCTCTATGACATGAAGTCCGCCAATGGAGATATTACCAGCCCCTTCTATGGAGAGCTGATCTACCATGAGCTGATCCCGGAAGTTCTGGAGCGGCTGGATTCGTCTCGTCCATACTGGCCTTCCTCACCGTATGGGGACAGTCTCGGCAATGATGCCAATGATCCGGATGTGGGGGATCGTCATAACTGGCAGGTATGGCATGGTTCGGTCTATCCACGAAAACACGGCGAGCCGCCCCTGCTGAATTACAGTATTGAGGGCGTGACTTTCAAAAACTATAAAAAAGATAATGCTCTGTTCAGCAGTGAATTCGGCATGCACGCCTCGGCCAACCGCTATACACTGGAGAAAAACATGCCTGCAGGGCAATTTTACTGGGGCAGTCCCGAAATGGCCTATCGGAATAAGGATACCAATCATCAGAAAGGCATTCTTCTGATGGAAGGATATACGGGCATTCCGCAAAATATCGAAGAGTACATGAACTACTCGATGCTGACACAGGCGGAAGGATTACGGTATGGCATTGAACATTTCCGGCGGATCAATCATCGTAATAGTGGAGCCCTTGTGTGGCAGCTGAATGACAGCTGGCCAGGCACAAGCTGGTCCATGATTGACTACGAGCTGCTGCCCAAGGCCTCCTTTTATTACGGAAAAGTATTCTTTCATCCGATACTGCTGTCTCTGGAACATGAACCGGGTGAGCCGCTTACGTTATGGGTTGTGAATGATACACGGGAGACCCTGAAGGGACAGCTTCGACTTAATGTGTATGGACTGAATGGGGAAAAGGTGTATTCCAGTTCGCATCATGTGGAGACAGGCTCGCAATCCGCTACTCGTATTGCAGAGCTGAGCGAAGCGGAAGTATTGGGAGGCAGATTGGCGGAAGAAGTAATGGTTGAATTGGTAGCCGAAGGTTTCACTGCACGGCTGAATCGATATTTCTTACGTGATCCGAAGGATGTTAACCTGCCTCAAGCGCAGCTCAGTGTGCATGTGAACGAAGAGGAGCAATCCGTATCGGTTACGGCCATTGGAGCAATTGCACGGTTGGTGAAGCTCGAGCTACCCCTTGGTCGTGTTCGTTTCAGTGATAACTATTTCGATCTTCTCCCTGGTGAGAGCCGTACGGTGAGATTGCGTCATCCCGAGAAGCTGTCTCTGCCTATGACTGAGCTACGGGTAAGCGCTATGAATGGTAGTGAAGCCTGATCCCTAATTATTTTTCAAAAGCTTTTGGGAATCTGATTCACAGATGGTGACATTCGGGTTAGTCACAACATAAGCAAACAGCCGATGCTTCCCCAACTGGGAGTCATCGGCTGTTTGTTGATTACGCGGTGCTTGAATACACACATCATTATTGAAAAGATTCGTACCGCTGCTGGAACGAAGACTCCATTTCCAGTTGCCTAGCCAACTGTTGCTTCACTTTTTCTCCACGTCTGGCCTGCAGCTCTTGCAGTCGTTCTGTAGAAGTGAATTGATCGGCGGCCATATCAATGAGTAACTCAGCGAGCACGTCTGCATCTTCCAATGCTGCATTCAATCCAAAAGCGCCTGTTGGAGTCATCGTGTGAGCGGCATCACCAAGCAAGACCACGTTGTCCTGCGCCCATAATTCGGCGAAACTGCTCTCTACGGATAACAAAACAAAATCACTCCATGTCTGGATATGTTGAGCTACCGAATCAGCGAGACAGGGGAAGGCCGCCACGAGTTTCTGTACAAAGGGAGCAAAAGGCTGTTCACGCAACTTGGAGAAGGACCCTTGCGGAATGTTCCATCCAATCTGCACGTATCCTCCGAATTGTGAGAATAACGCCAACTGCTGACCATCCATACTGGCCATTCGAACAGCAGGTTCCCAGCCTGCTGGAGCAGGAATGCGAGCCCATAACAGGTCGTATCCATGTTTGCGGATATCCGGGGTCAGACCAGCGTGTTTGCGAACAGCTGAATATCTGCCATCTGCACCAACAATTACCGCTGCTTCAATGGAAGCAGGCCGTCCTTCTTGCCGAATGTTGATGCCAACCGTATGGTCAGCCTTATTCCGTAATAATCCAGTCATAACCGTATTATAAAGAACTTGTTCGTTTCCCTGGTGCTGTGAATGTGACACGATGACTTCCAGCAGATGATCCTGCGGCACGTGAATGCCTACATGGGATTCTTGCTCTCCAGGGAAAATGGTGTGGATGATCTGACCGTTCTCCCAGTATTGAATTTGCTCCAGGGGCAGCACGCCACGCTTGGTAACAGAAGAGTATAACCCATGCTTATTCAATACGTTTTCACCATCTGCATTAAGTACTTCGCCACGAAACGACTTAAGCAGATGCGGCTGGCGCTCGATCAGAATGGTGGATATTCCCTGCTGTTTCAGCAGGAATGAGAGTAGGGCCCCTCCAGGGCCAGCTCCCACAATACAAACGTCAGTTTTTAAATGCGTATTTTGATTCATGTGTAAAATTCCCTTGCAATATAATGGATGAATATCGTATTACTTTATAATAACAGATTTATAAAAATCATTAAGTAACTAAAAGTAACTTTAAAGATATACGTTATTATAAACAAATTCAATCCAATATTGCAACAGAATCATTCTATTTCTATACAGGAAGGGGAGTTCAAGCCTGCGGTATTGCTTTTCAGCTTATGAGCGCAGGCTTGATAAGAACAGCAAAAATTTCTTTTAAGGGAAATACTCTGATTTCTATGTGATCAGTCGGTTGGTTATGCGAGCCACACGTTCTCCCAGAGCTTTACCTAGTGCTATGCCCTGTTCGCTGAGCAGATCATCACTGTCCACCGGGCAAGTCACCCCAACACCGTAATAGGAGCCATATAATGCATTATCTGCAAAGTTCCCAGGTAGCCCGGTAATAATCATGCCCTGATGGAGCATCGGTGTCAGCAAATGAATCAACGTTGACTCCAGTCCACCATGCTCGGTCGCGATGGTACAGAACACCGCACCGACTTTGTCTACAAGCTTGCCCTCTGCCCAGAGGTAGCCCAACTTGTCGATCCACTTTTTCAACCCGGAGCTGATGGAGCCAAAATGTCCGGGGCAGCCCCAGATAATGGCGTCCATTTCCACCAGCTTGTAGATGTCGGCTTCTTCTGTGGAATGCAAATGAACGGTTGCACCATGCACACTGGCTGCGCCAGCAGCAATCGATTCGGCAAGCGCTCGTGTATGCCCGCCTTCACTATCGAAAACAATATAAATGTTCATTGCTTGATTCCTCCTTGTGTGGTTATCTGTTCATGCTATAAGGTAGCTTGTCACATGAAACCGCAAAATAAGCATGAACTTTACAGACAAGTAGAGGGTTCTGGGAAACAAGCGCATTTTTCACAAACAAAATAGTACAAATATGTTACAATATAAGGTAGGTTATGATCAAAGGTAGGAGGAACGTTTATGAGCCCGGATACGGAGCGAAACTCTCAATTGGCAAATGTGGATCAATTGTTGGAGGCCTTCTTCAGATATAAAAATAAAGTATTGGATCAGCAGCAAAAGAATGAAACAAACTGCAAATTGAATCCGACGAAAAGTCATATATTGGGCATGATTTTACGTGAAGAACGCTGTATGGCTGTGGATGTGGCCAGACAACTTAGTCTATCTTCAGGAGCAACCACAATTGTACTGAATCAACTGGAGAGCGAAGGTCTGATTCAGCGGGTACGCAGTGAAGAGGACCGAAGAATTGTATGGTTATCCTTAACGGAAGATGGGCAGCAGCTTGCAAAAACGTTAATTAATAATCGCGGTCGAATGACGTGGGAACTTTTGCAGGCGCTTACGGAAGAGGAACAACTGCAGATGTTTGGCATGCTGAAGAAAATTGAGCTGAAACTGTTAGAGAAAATGAAAACGTTGGAACAAACGCATCGCTAAATATTTGGGATGTAAAAAGCCAGCCTTCAAGAAAGAGCCCGTTTTGGGACTTGAATCTTGAAGGCTGGCTTTTAATTTTTCCAGTCAGAGATGGAAGCGTTGAATGTGATCGGTCAGACCTTCCTGGATCAGAATTTCCTTCTGTTTTTTACCGAGCAGGTCAAAATGGGGAAAAGGCTGACGCCGATGGATATAACGTGGGTCGAGTTCATGCTCTCTACACCAATCCTCAAGCCGTTTCAGATCCGAACAGCCTACCTTGGTCACACTGGTAATGCCCGGAAAACGATTGTCGATCCAGAAATGAGTGAGATAGGCAAGGTCGCCACGAGATACACGTTCTTTCCACTCGGCCAGTTCCTGTCGTTTAATTCCAAATGCCATAGACACCAAGTTCCTTTCCAAACGGGTATTGTCCTGAGCATATTGTAACATCTTATAAACAGAACCAATCAGAAATCTGCAATCGGACTGTTGTCCATTCGCATTAGACGGGGATTGAATATGACAACATTTTTATAATAAACTTTGGTTTATGCTAAAATAAGGCTATACAAAATGGTTTTCACCACTTCATTTTTCGGAAAGGGATTGTCATCATGGAACTATTTATCGCCGTGCTTGTTTTGCTGGTACTGATCGGTTTATCGAATATTTTGAACCGGTTTGTACCCTTTATCCCCGTTCCGTTGATTCAGATTGTTCTCGGTGTAGCCATTGCACTATTACCTGCGGGTGTGCATCTGCCACTGAATCCGGAATTGTTTTTCGTGCTCTTTATCGCTCCGTTGCTGTACAACGACGGGAAGCGAACACCGAGGCACGAGCTGTGGAATCTAAGAGCACCCATCCTTTTGCTGGCCCTGGGCCTTGTATTTGTTACGGTTGTCGTGGCAGGATATGCCATTCACTGGCTCATTCCAACCATTCCGCTTCCTGCGGCTTTTGCACTCGCAGCAATTCTGTCCCCGACAGACGCTGTGGCAGTAGGCGCTATGGCAGGTCGTGTGCATTTACCCAAGAGCATACATAGGCTTCTTGAGGGAGAAGCATTGATGAATGATGCATCCGGTCTGGTTGCATTCAAATTTGCGATTGCCGCCACGGTTACAGGGGTGTTTTCCCTGGCTCAGGCGTCATTTAGTTTTATACTTATCGCGATTGGCGGGTTGCTGATTGGTGCCTTGTTATCGTTCTTGTTGATCCGATTGGGTGTCTGGATTCGGCGTCTGGGGATGGAAGATGTCACCATTCATATGTTATTGCAAATTCTTACGCCCTTCGTCATCTATCTGGTAAGTGAAGAGGTGGGTGTTTCGGGCATTCTTGCGGTCGTCGCAGGCGGGATCATTCATGCAATTGAGCGAGACCGGACCGAGTCCGTACAACTGAAGATGCAGGTGGTATCTGCCAGTACCTGGTCAGTTATTTTATTTATTTTGAACGGGTTGGTCTTTGTCATTTTGGGGGTACAGATCCCGGATGTACTGAGTACCATCTTCGAGAATGTCTCGTTTGATAACCTCCAAGTACTCGGCTATGTGGGCCTCATTTCAGTGCTATTGTTGGTGCTTCGTTTTGTCTGGATCTATTTGTTCTGGAAAGGTAATGAAAATTCCGGTGAGGCGTTGTCTAGCGGGAAGCCTCGGCTGAAAGAAATTACGATCATTACTCTTTCGGGTGTGAGAGGGGCTGTAACACTGGCGGGGGCCTTCTCCATCCCGTATGTTCTCCAAGACGGGTCTCCTTTTCCGGAAAGGGATCTGATCATATTCCTGGCGGCAGGTGTGATTCTGTTCACTCTGATTGCTGCAAGTGTGTTCCTTCCTATTCTTGCGAAGAACGAAGAAAAAGCGGAGGAAGGTACACCGCAAACGACGGAACGAAAAGCACAGGATATTATGCTGAATGCTGCCATTCGTGCAGTGAAGTCGGAAATGAATGACCAGAACAAAGCTGCTGCGCTTGCAGTTGTTTCCGATCTGTCGAAATATATCAGGCAGGCGGCTGGCGAGCTTACTGCCGGTAAGCGCAAGGACATTTTGAAACAGGAAACAGCAATTAATCTCATCGGTACGCGGGCTGAACGTAAGGAAATTGAGAATATGATGGATGAAAATGTAATTGCTTCGGAAGCCGCCTTTAGATGTAACAGCTGGTTGGACCGTAAGGAAATGATGCTTGCGAACCGCACCAATACCCAAATGATGTTCTCACTCAGTGAAATTGTGCGAGTATTTGGACATGTGTTTACGAATCGATCACAGAAGCCGGATCAACCATTCATGATTGAGAATGCGGACCTGTTCCGTCAAGTGAAGATGCGTACCTCCGAAGCAGCAATCAAGGCAATTCGTGCTAACATGAACGATAGCAACCGGATTGTGGCTCTGTCGGTTATCTCCAGATATGAACGGGTCATTGCCAAATTACGCACCTGGAACCAGGGCAAAACGGAAGATCCATTTGATCAGGAAAAGCTGGAATTGCAAATGGTTGCGATGCAGGAGCAGCGCAATACCATACAGCAGCTATACGAAAATGGTGAAATTAATCGCGATGTGGCTGCAAAGCTCCGTCGATTCATTAATGACGTGGAAGCCACTGCGCTGAAAAACACCTAATCCGACAAACCCTATATTTTAAATATGCTTAACCCTCTGATATAATATATGTGAGTTACCAACGCTCAGAAAAGGAGATGGATGAGACATGGCAGAACAACGTACTCGCTTGGGCAAAACCGATCTGATTGTTAACCCGATTGGATTGGGGGCAAATGCAGTAGGAGGACATAACATCTATCCGAACATGCTGAATGATGAGACAGGCAAGGATGTCGTTCGTACGGCTTTGAAACAGGGCATTAACTTTTTGGATACTGCTTTCATCTATGGACCTGAGCATTCAGAACGGTTAATTGGTGAAGTGCTGAAAGAAACGGGTCAGCGCCAAGATACCATCATTGCAACGAAAGCTGCACATAAATTCGTGGATGGCAAGGTAGTTTTTGATAACTCACCTGCTTTCCTCAAAACCTCGGTAGATGAGGCATTGGAACGTCTGCAGACAGATTACATCGACTTGTTTTATATTCATTTCCCGGATGAACGTACACCGAAGGATGAGGCTGTAGGGGCGCTGAAACGTTTGAAGGACGAAGGTAAAATCCGTGCCATCGGAGTTTCTAACTTCTCCATTGACCAGTTGCGTGAGGCGAATCGGGATGGAGATGTGGATGTACTGCAGTCTGAATATAATCTGTTCAAAAGAGAAGCGGAGAAAGAATTGCTGCCTTATACGGCAGAGCATGACATTTCTTTTGTACCTTACTTCCCTCTGGCAGCAGGTCTGTTGGGAGGCAAATATAATCGTGATACAACCTTTCAGGATGGGCGGGCGAAGAACCCGTTATTCACAGGGGAAGCCTTTATTCAGAATCTGGACAAGGTGGAACAACTACGCAGCATTGCACAGTCCAAGGATGCTGAGGTCGCACATCTCGTTCTGGCCTGGTATCTGACTCAGCCGTCCATTGATGCGCTCATTCCTGGTGCCAAGAAACCGGAGCAGGTCATCAACAATCTGAAAACACTGGATGTTGAGCTCACAGCTGAGGAAATTGCAGTCATTGATCAAATATTTCGTTAAATAGTTCTGGTGAATCGGGAAATGCTAACAGGGAGTTTACGTTTGAAGATAAAGAGAGGACATAAACATGAACCTGAAGGCAGCCCGATGCATCGGATTGTGTGCGCTTGTTTTTTTGCTTGGAAGTAGCTCTGCCTACGCCAAACCTGTGCAGAAGAATCGACAGTATTATGAGGAACGGGGAGAGATTGTGTGGGAGGTTCCCACACATGATAAACTCATCGCACTGACCTTTGATGATGGGCCAGATCCGGTCCAGACCCCGCAGATTCTGGCTTTACTCGAGCAGTATCAGGCCAAAGGCACTTTTTTTGTGCTTGGCAAATGGGCGGAAAAGTTTCCAGACCTGATTAAGCAGGAGCAGCGGGAAGGACATGAAATCGCCAATCATACGTATGCACATACGTACGCGGTCAGATCAACAAGGGCGGATAAGTACAGCCACGAAGTGAACACAGCGGAGAAATCCATTGTTGGAGCAGGGGCGCATCGTCCAACGTTGTTTAGACCCCCGGGAGGTTACTACAATGACATGGTCATTCAGGTCGCCAAGCAGCAAGGCTATACGATTGTGTTATGGTCCTGGCATCAGGACACACGTGATTGGGCTTCACCAGGTGTATCCGCCATTGTGAACAAAGTGCTGAAGAACGCACGTAACGGGGATATTGTTCTGTTTCATGACAAGGTGGAGGGCAAGTCCCAGACGGTTGCTGCGCTAAAAACGATTCTGCCCAAGTTGCAGGAGCAAGGTTATCGTTTTGTAACTGTATCGGAACTGCTTGCCGTTAAAGCGAGAGAGGCTGCCAAGGATGACAATTCATCCTTACCACAGCATCCATAGTGCAAGCCAAAAACCGCACGTCTCTGGATTGAAGAGACGTGCGGTTTTTTATTTTTCCTTTTACTAATTAAAGTTTGCTAATCTGATCTGTGTGATACAGGGTTGTATATAGAGTATAGGTTTGCCCAAGGCCATTTTAGCGTTCAGGCTTTACTTTACGAGGGCGGGAGCGAGCCCGCCGCAGGAATAACGACAGAAACAGACCAATGATTGAAATCCAGGTCGCTACAATGAAAGCATCATTAATGCCTTCAATCGTTGACGTCTGAACAGCGATACCATAGAGCTGCTGTAATGCAAGGCTTGAACCTTGTTCAGGCGGCATTCCAGCCGCAGTAGCCATCTGCGTGCCGAGTATACCCACTTGTTCTGTCAGTGCGACATTGGTTGTGGTCACGGTGTTGCTGTAATCGGCCAAATGAATACCTGCACGTGTCGCCATCACGGTGATGAGCAGGGCGGTCCCGATCGAACCAGCGACCTGTCTGACCGTATTGGACATGGCCGTTCCATGACTGGTGAGATGAGGCGGCAATTGATTTAACCCCTCTGTCTGTACAGACATCATCAGCATGGACATGCCGAAGCTACGAAACGTGTATAACATCATGATGTGACCATAGGGCGTCTCCCCCGTCAATTTGCTAAACTCAAAGGTTGAGATGGCGGTAATGATTAAACCGACAATGGCAAGCGGGCGAGAGCCAATCCGGTCAAACAGCGCTCCTGAGATGGGAGACATAACGCCCATTAGCAATGCCCCAGGCAGCAGCAACAACCCGGATTGCAGGGGAGAGAATCCCCTTATATTTTGCAGATAGATCGGTAACAGCAGCATTCCGCCAAAGAGTGCCATGTTAATCGTTGCACTGACCAGCGTTGAGATGGTGAAAATATCGTATTTGAATACACGAAATTCCAGCAGAGGGTTCTTCATGGCCGTTTCTCTGAGTACAAAGAAGACGATGAAGAGCACGCCGATAATCAGTGTCAACAGCACAGTTGCACTGGTCCAGCCTTTATCTCCGGCAGAGCTGAATCCATATAGCAGAAAGCCGAAACCGATGGTGGAGAATAAAGCGCCAAAACCATCAAATTTCGGCGAAGTAAGTTTGGACACATTTTTCAGCCAAATAAAGGCAAACAAAATATCTAGCAAGGCAAGCGGGATGACCATATAGAACAGAATCCGCCATGTATAATGTTCCACGATCCATCCAGATAAGGTTGGGCCAATGGCCGGTGCAAACATCATGGCAATGCCCATCGTGCCCATGGCAGTTCCCCGTTTCTCAGGAGGGAAAACAGTCAGAAACACGTTCATAACCAAAGGCATAATAATACCCGCCCCACTGGCTTGTACGATACGACCGATGAGCATGACCGTAAATCCAGGACTGATGGCACAGATCAACGAACCTAACGTAAACAACAGCATCGCAGTCACGAATAATTTGCGGGTTCCGAACGACTCGATCAAGTAGGCGGTAATCGGAATGAGTACCCCGTTCACCAGCAAATAGGCTGTGGACAGCCACTGCACGGTCGTTGCTGATACGTTAAAGTCATTCATCAGATGGGGGATGGCTACATTGAGCAAAGTCTGGTTCAGAATGGCGATAAAGGCGCCGAGCAGCAGGACAGCGATGGTTTTCCCAAGAGGTACTTGATTCTCCATCAGCAGCCTTAGATATGAACGCGCACGGTAGCGCTCATGCCGGGAACCACACCCAGTCCTTTATATCCTTCGATCGTAATGATGATCGGGATGACTTGTGTTACTTTGGTGTAATTCGCATTGGTATTGGACGACGGCAGCAGCGAAAAGGAGGACGCAGTGGCAAGTCCGATCTGGTCTACTTTGCCTGTCAATGTCGTGTCCGGAAAAGCATCGACATATACATCGACGATCTGACCCGCTTTAATTTTATCAATCGCGGTTTCATCCACATTGGCCGTCACGTACAGGTTATTGAAATCATAGGCCCGTGCGAGGGGTGTACCCGCAGATACTAGTGAATTTTCGACGGCGGTCTGTTGTACAATGGTGCCATCAACAGGCATTGTCACGGATGTTGATTTTCCCGCAGCGGTGACGGTGGCAACGGTATCGCCTGCATTAAATGTTGTACCTACCTTGCCTTTCCAGGATCGAAGCTCACCGCCTACTGCGGAAGCCACGGAGATCGGCTGCCCGGTAACAAGCGCATTATCGGTTTTAACGTAGCTGGTGGATTGGTTGTAATAGTAGATCCCGGCGGCCCCGGCTCCCAAAATCACCAGTATAACAATGATATTGATCAAAATGGCACGTGAATTCATGCTGATCATTCCCTCCTCAATTCGGTTTCCTGTAAACATTCTCTTCGCTAGGTGTTGAAAGTCTTCTGCTGACAATCCTGTTTGGAGCATTCCCGCTACTTTGTCGCTCTATACGAAACAAGATGAAATATTATTCGCAGAATAGGGCACCAATATATTGATTAAAGCTGCCTACAGGCGGATGATAAGGAGGATGCTCATATGTTGATCATTTTGGCGGTAATCGTTGTTATTGGGGTTTTGTTTCTGATGATTTATAACTCCAGATCGTCCCGCAAGGCTGCAGAAGCACGAGCTTCCAAAATAACAGAGGTGGATGAAGGGCCAGTCCTGCTGCATGAAGAAGACCAAGCCCGGAAGGAAGACCGAATTTACGCAGAGGCAGAGCATGCAGAGGTTTTGGGACATGGGGATCCTAGGCAAACGGAGATTCACCAGATGGATTCTACATCGGAAGTGACCCCTTCACCACAGAAAAGAGAGACGCAGACTACAGACGGTGATCAAGCTTATCGTCAAGCATTGCTTCATTTCCGTAAACCTGCCGAAGTGGAAGACGAAACGGTGCTGACGGAGACAAAAGAACCTGAAAAGAGTGCAGATGAAGTCTATCGATCAGCTCTGAAAGTAATGAAAAGCAAATCTTCTGATCCCTCTCCAAAGCGAAAATAACAGTTCAGTTATGCTTTTGAACATGGGACATGGCTTTCGTTTTCAATCCAAAACGTCTACAATAGATGAAGCTTTGTGAATTATGGCTACATGACATGGAATACGTTGAAGAGGAGAGAGAAAACCATGAATGGACAACAACGAGTAAATATCAAACCAGGTCTTGAAGTGGATATCGTGCTCAAGCAAGATCAGCCGACAGGCAAACTGACACGCGGTATCGTGAAGGATTTGTTGACCAAATCGCCCACACACCCGCATGGGATCAAAGTGCGTTTGACCAGTGGACAGGTGGGTCGAGTAAAACAAGTCGTTACAGGAGCGTCAGAATGAGCCGCTACCCGAGGGTGTGACATGATTACAACTACGGATGTAATGGCACATCTGGCCTCGGGGAACGAGCGTCAGCAGGATGCTTATAAGGTGTTGCAATCCAGTGGATTGTTGAGCATATTGGCTGCTTACCAGCCTTATCCGGCTGGAACAGTGCCAATTGATATTGATATTCCCGGAAGTGATCTTGATCTATTATGTGAGGCATCGGATCTCGAGGCGTTCGAAACCTTGGTGCACCAACAACTGGGCGGAATGCCGGGTTTTCGATGCGACCGGGGGGATGGCCATGCTGGCCAGCGTCCTTATGTGACCTGTATTGTGGAAATTGGAAACTGGCCTATAGAGATTTTCGCTCAATCCCTATCTGTACGCAGGCAGAATGCTTATATTCACATGTTGGTAGAGTGGGAATTATTGCAACTCTGGGGTGCAGCAGGACATCGGGAGATTCGCAAATTGAAGCTGGAAGGCTGGAAGACGGAGCCTGCATTCGCTGTGGTCCTGGGACTTCAGGGAGACCCTTATGAGAAAATGCTTCATCTGGCCTCAATGAGCAAGGATGAGCTTTGGCAATGGGCACGCTTGCGTACGTCTTTTCAGTTCGAATAGCATGTTTTCCGCAATTAGATTAGAAAGATAGCCACAATAGTAGTAACTGTTAACCCCAACAGTACAGGTTTCAGATTACGGCGTGCCAGTTCAAATGGACTGACTCCGCAAATGGCCGCAGCTGGAATTAAAGCCCATGGAATTAAGGTCCCACCGCCTACCCATATGGCGGCGACCTGACCCAGTGCCGTCAATACAGGTGCGGAATCTGCCGAGCCTGCAAACATGGACGCAATGGAGCCGACCAGGGATATTCCAGAGAATCCCGAACCATCCATTCCCGTGACCGCTCCGGTCACAGTCATCGTTATAGCACCTACCGTATTATTCAATGGCACTAGTCCTGCAAGAGCAACCCCTAAATCATTCACAATACCGTGTGATCCAGCAGGAAGCGGGTTGTTGAACAGTTCTGTGATCGCAGCATCCCCAAGATAAAAGAAAGCGGCAATCGGGATGACAGGACCAAACACCTTGAATCCGAACTGAAATCCTTCAATTAAATAGTTTGTTGTTTCTTCCGGACCTGTATGACGATGTGCGGCAAGTGATACGGCAATCAGAATGAGCACGGCCGTTCCACCAATTAGTGCTGTGGCATCACCGCCTTGTAATTTAAGTAAAAACATCAGAATGACGTCGACTAAGAATAACAATGGGATGATCAGAGCGAATACCTTTTGCAGACGTGGTGGCATTGGTTGACGTTGAACGGCTGGCTCCTCGGAAATCGACGCAGAGTCTGACGAAGCTGGATGAACGGTTACTGCTTCACCAGAGATCGGATCACTGAGTTTAACGGGGGAACCTGACTTCATCTCCTTGCGCAGCATCCAGAATGCCGTTACGGTAGACACCGTCCCCATCACTATGACAAGAGGGATACTTGCAGTCATAACAGCGGTAACGGGAAGTCCAGCTGCATCAGCTGTCAGTTTGGGTGCCCCTTGGATAATGTAATCCCCTGATAAGGCAATTCCGTGCCCGAACAGATTCATGGCAATGGCAGCGCCGATGGGAGGAAGTCCGACTCGTACGGCTACCGGAAGAAGTACAGCCCCAACCAGGGCAACGGCAGGTGAGGGCCAGAAAAACAGCGATACGATCATCATAATGAATCCAATTCCCCAATAGGCGACCTGTGGAGAACGGATGAATCGGGTAAGCGGTGTCACCATGACTTCATTGATCCCCGTCCGAATTAACACCCGGCTCATTGCAACAATGATCGAAATGATAAAAATGGTGCTGAGCAGCTCCTTGGCTGCGTAGATAAAACTGTTGAAGATTCCGGAAACCGATCCGCTTAATGTTTCAGTTGCCAGGAGTCCAATGGTCATGATACCTGCGACACAAATGATGGTTGTGTCTCTACGCCGTACCATGACGGCGATAATCAAGACGATAAAAGCCAGATATACATAATGCAATGGGACGAGTTGAATATTCATCGGACATGCCTCCTTACATCCTTGGTGTCAATCCAAGGAGTGATATATCGTATGCATGTCATCACCGGGCGTTCGTGGAGTATGGAGAAGGATTTTTTTACAGATGGAGAACTAATTAGAGCATGGACCCGCGAACACGTACTGTAAGCCAAGAAGTGCAAGTCACCAGAGTTGACAGTGACAGGTCACGGAACCACATAGACAGATGCAAGCAAGTATGACTACAATAAACATGCTATTATAAGGAAGAAGATGGAAGAAACACAGAGGTATAGCATCAGAACACGGAAGAAATCGTTTGATATTGATAGCGGTTACAAATATGTGCAACAGAACTGAAATCCAGATTAGATAAAAGGGCGGGAATTCATGAACTTCATCCGTTCACTGCGCTTTAAGTTTATCGTGGGTCTGACATTGATCATGCTGCCACTATTTATGCTGCTATATTACAACAACGTATACGCCATGAAAGTTGTACGTGATCAAGTCTCTCTCACCAATATGAATCATCTTGCAAAAAGTGTGGAGCAGAACGAGCGTGTGCTGCAGGAGACCAATCGTTATTTATACAGTCTGGGCGAGCGAGACCCGGACATTATCTCCCTATTTTTTCTCAAATACGGCAGCGGCGATTATATTATTGCCAAACAGCGTATTATGAACAAATTCATGACCGATATCGGATTTTATAATCTGATCGATTCATTTTTTCTGTACGATGCTGTGAATGACGATCTGTTACTCGCTACCTCGGGCAATTATGATGTCAAAATGTCGATTGTGCAGGAGAGCATGCCGGTGCAGATGCAGCAGCTGGAGGGGGAAATCCAGAAGCCAGAGTGGAGCATCGTTCGGGGAGGCACATGGAATGCCTTGGTCAAAACGGTGCGGATCAACGCCCAGTTCTATGCGGGGGCGCTGGTGGACATGAATGCACTGAATCACCCCGAGCAATTCACGGAATCCGGTGACCGGGGAGGTGCAGTTATCGTGGGAGCAGATGGCGGGGCGTTGTCCGATTCAGCCCTGAACTCAGCACAAATCAAATTGGCCGCAGCCCATATCACTGGATTGAATAATCCATACCAGGTGATCTCTGAAGTAACGTCCACAGGCAGTGCACGTCAGTATCTGATGCTTGGCATTCCCTCAGCCATGTCTGAGATGAATTATATTGTCCTGCTGCCTGAGGAGGACATGATGCGAAACCTACCATTTTTTCAGCGGATCATTCGCCTGCTTCCGATCGGTGCAGCGGTCATCTTGATCACAGCTATGATTTTTCTCAGGCAGCTCCTATTCCGTCCAATGAATGTGCTCATACGTGGGATGAGGAGGGTTAGCAGAGGAGAACTTGATGTAAGGCTTGAGACGCCGGCTTCATCTGAACTGGAGTTTGTCACGCACAGCTTCAATCAGATGACAAGTGAGATCCAGCATCTGAAGATAGATGTGTATGAGGAGCAATTACGAACGAGAGAAGCAGAGTTTAAACAATTGCAGATGCAGATCAATCCTCACTTTTACCTGAATTCATTGAATATCATTCATAGCCTGGCTTCGTTGCAAAAGCATGAGTTAGTGCAGCAGATGGCTGGTCATCTGGCAGATTATTTCAGGTTCAGCCTGCGTGCAGGCAAACGTGTCATACGATTGGATGAAGAATTGGAACACATCAGTCATTATTTGGAGATCCAGAAGCTGCGGTTTCCCAACAAGCTGGATTTCGTACTGGATGTTGGAACAGATCTTGGGCAGTATGTGCTGCCGCCCCTAACGGTTCAACCTTTTGTGGAGAATGCCATTATTCATGGCTTTCAGCGTCGCAAAGAACCTTTTGTTATTTGCATAACAGTACGGAAGTCGAAAACGTTATCTGATCCTGAACCATCTTCGGTTCTTCAACTTACAATTACAGATAACGGTGTTGGATTTGAGCAAGACATACTGGAGCGCCTGCAACAGGGGCAATACGCCGAAGATCCGGGTGGACAGCACATTGGCATCTGGAACGTTATCCATCGGCTGCTTGTAAAGTACGGCGAACATGCCGGATTGCAGTTCAGCAATCTGACTGAAGGAGGGGCAGCAGTTCATATTCATATGCCGGCCCAGACGGAAGAAGAAGAAGGGAGAGCCTATGCGGAACCTGTTGATCGTGGATGATGAAGTATACGCCCTGCAAGCGATGGTGGAAGGGGTCGACTGGAGCCTGGCCGGAATTGACCAGGTATTCAGTGCTGGTGATGCGGAAGAAGCGAGAATGCTGATGAAAGCCCATCCCATTGATATTATGATCTGTGATATTGAGATGCCGGGTGAAACGGGACTGGATCTGCAGAGCTGGGTGTTAAAGCATGATCCCGGCATGCTGACGATTTTTCTTACAGGTCATGCCCTGTTCGATTATGCCCAAACGGCAATCAAGCTGAACAGCTTCGATTATGTACTGAAGCCTGCTCCCGCAGACCAGCTGCTCAAGGTTGTGAGCCAGGCAATGGACAAAATCAAGGATGACGAGCAGCGTTCCCGCACCAATGAAGTATATGAGACCGTGTATAAACGCTGGCAAACGCATAAACCACTGTTGACCGAGCGTTTCTGGAAAGACGCCATCTCACAGCGTGTAACCTTAACCCAGCAAAAGCTTCAGGAGCTGGCCGAGGTATATGGAGCCGAGATTGATCCGCAAGTGCGCGTGTTGCCGATTGTCATATCCGTCGAAGAATGGGTGCGAGACTTCGATTTGCGAGACGAGGAGGTGCTGGAATATGCGCTCCGCAATGCTGCCAAGGAAATGCTGCTTGGTGACAAACCTGGGGAGGTGTTTCAGGATCACAGTGGACTAAATATTGTGCTTGCATACGAACAGGACGGTATCATACCTACGGCGAGTGAAATGGCACAAGGATGTCAGAGTTATATTCAGGAGTGCGGTACCTACTTTTATTGCCGATTGTCCTGTTACGTCGGAGTCCCGGTAGCAGTTACAGATTTACAGGGGATGCTGAATGAGCTGATGGACATGGAGCGTCGCAATATCAACGAGCTTGAAGGGGTCTTTATATATGACGAGCAAGGCCGGGAACCGGAGGATCGCTTCTTGCCGATACCGTGGTTTTCCGAGCTATCCATCCTGTTTGAAACGGGGAAGTTCGAGGACCTGCGTGAGCGCGTCGATGAAATCTTTGAGTTACTGGCTGCTCAGGAGCGGCTGTCACCTGAGATTCTGCGCTTGTACTATCATGCGATGCTGCATGTGGTCTACCCGCTGCTTCATCAGAAAAATGTGTCCGTGCGCAGCCTGTATCCTGGCGAAAGGGAGCCGGAGGAAAGTGTAGTAACTCGTTCGTTACCCCAACTGAAGCAGTGGACATCAGACTTGATCAGTCGTGCGATCCCTGTGCTGTATCCGGACGATCACAGTCCTATGACCATTGTGGATCAACTGTGCATTTACATTGAAAATCATATTGGTGAAGAGCTGATGCGTGAAGAACTTGCATCCTTTGCCGGATTCAACCCGGCTTATTTATCCCGCCTGTTTCGTAAAGAAAAGGGCATGTCGCTCTCCGAATTCATTCTCCAGCGCAGGGTAGCCAAAGCAAAGACATTATTGTCCCAATCCACCGTGAAGGTAACGGATATCGCAGGCAAGGTCGGGTATTACAATTACTCTCATTTTACGAAAATGTTCAAAAAGTGCACGGGCATTACACCGCAGGAGTTTCGCAAACAGTCCAGAACGGTACAGATTTGACGCAGCGTGCTGCGTCTTTTGTTTTTTTGTGCCCTAAAGTCATAATTTGATAAGTGAACAGGTCACCACAGCCGATAGTGGACTTGAGCTTCCCGCCGTATACTTGAATCACAGGAGACACAGCGGTGTTTCATTCTGAGGATGAAATTCAAGAGGAGTGAGGGAGAACAAGTTATGAAGACACAACCCCAGGTGGGTAAGGGAGCACGTCTATCAGCTGTACAGGACATCCCGGATGTACCGGTTCGAAAACGAAAGTCTGTCCTGTACAATCTAGGTAAATTCAAGGTTTTGTATCTCATGTTTTTGCCAGGCATTCTGTTTCTGCTGGTGAACAACTATATGCCAATGTTTGGCGTTCTGATTGCGTTCAAAAATGTGAATTATGCCGACGGTATTTGGGGCAGCCCGTGGAGTGGTTGGGATAATTTTAAGTATTTGTTTTCTACCAGCGATGCTTGGGAGATCACACGCAATACGCTCGCTTATAACACCGTATTTATTGCGCTGAATTTATTTGTAGGTGTAGGGCTTGCGATTTTGTTGAATGAAGTGAAGAACAAGGCGATGTCCAAATTGTATCAATCACTCATGCTGCTTCCCTATTTTCTGTCAATGATTGTAGTCAGTTATCTGGTGCTTGCCTTCCTTGGCAAGGATTCCGGATTCATGAACTCGACAATCCTTCAGCTCTTTGGCGGACAGCCCATTGATTGGTATTCGGAACCCAAGTATTGGCCGTATATTTTGCCCTTGGTGAATACATGGAAGAACATCGGTTATTATGCCGTTATTTATCTCGCAGCTGTGGTAGGTATCGATGAGGAGTATTATGAAGCGGCCGTGCTGGATGGCGCGACCAAGTGGCATCAGATTCGCTTCATTACGGTTCCGTTTCTCGTACCGCTGATCGTGGTCATGACACTGCTGCAGATCGGTCGTATTTTCTACGCGGACTTCAGTCTGTTCTACCAGGTTCCACTGGAATCGGGCGCATTGTTCCCGGTCACGAACGTTCTGGATACGTATGTGTACCGTACATTCCTCATCGGGGGCGATATCGGGATGTCCTCTGCAGCCGGGCTGTACCAGGCTATTGTCGGATTTGTACTCGTTCTCGTATCCAATACCATCGTAAGGAGAATGGACAAAGATAATGCATTATTTTAAGAGGAGGCAAGCCAGCTGTGAAATCACGTGATCCATTAGCCGTGTCGCGGCGTTCCGCGTCCGTCATTCACGGTATGTTTATATTCTATGCCATTGCCTGCATCGTGCCGATCCTGCTTGTCTTCGCCATCTCATTCTCGGACGAGACAACGGTTATTGCGAACGGGTATAAGCTGATTCCAGAAAAGTTTAGCCTGACTGCCTATGAATTTCTGTTCAAGGACATGGATCAGATCATCCATTCCTACGGCATTTCGATCATTGTAACCGTGGTAGGTACGATCACGAGTGTGGCACTGACTGCATTGTATGCGTACCCGCTTTCCCGGAGGGATTTGCCGTATCGAGGATGGTTCGCCTTTTTCATCTTCTTCACTATGTTGTTCAATGGTGGTTTGGTCCCTTGGTATCTCGTTTATGTGAACGTGCTGGATTTGAAAAATTCGATTTTGGCACTGATCATGCCGCTGTTGCTGTCACCATTCTTCGTGCTGGTGATGCGTACGTTCTTCGCCAATTCCATTCCGGTCTCCATTCTGGAATCGGCACGGATTGATGGAGCGGGTGAAATGAGAACGTTTACACGTATCGTGCTGCCGCTCTCTCTTCCAGTGATGGCGACCGTTGCACTGTTCAGCACATTGAATTACTGGAATGACTGGTATCTCAGCATGATCTTTATATCTGATAACCGGACGATCAGCCTTCAGTACCTTATGTATCGGACGCTGCTCGATATTCAATATTTAACATCCAACTCCAATGTCTCTTCACAGATTTCTTCCCAGGGCGGATTGCTGAATCTGCCGAATAAGACACTGCAAATGGCGATGGCTGTTGTCGGTATTGGTCCAATCGTACTGGCATATCCGTTTTTCCAGCGGTATTTCATCAAAGGCCTTACGGTAGGCGCAGTGAAGGGGTAACTCCGGCCGGTTAGCGGAGAGGGCAATGGATAAACGAAGATGGACCTGAAAGGGCATATAAAAAAAACAGCAGCGAGTACAGTCATGCCGGAGGGCCGGCAAAGGGAACGGACCTTGCACATTGAGGAACATGGCGAATTGGGGCAAACGGTTGCAAGGTCCAACAAATGACGGGAGGGGTTCACTTGATTAGAACGTTAAAAGTATGGCCGCGTATGGCAGCAGCCGCTATGGCGCTGAGCCTGGTGCTGGCAGGATGCTCATCGGACAAAGGGGGGACGACAACACCTGGAGCCGAGGGCGGCGGTGCAGCAGAGAGTGGGGGCAAGCCCTATGAAGTGACCCTGTATTATCCGGGCACTCCGCAGAAAGATGTGGCGCTGGTTGAGGCCGAGATCAACAAAAAAATGGAGCCCAAAATCGGAGCCACACTCAAGATCAATGCCATCGACTGGGGACAGTGGGATAACAAGCTGAACCTCATGATCTCTTCCGGCGAAAAATCGGACATTATTTTCACGGCTGCATGGCAGAATTACACTGTCAATGTGGCAAAAGGTGCTTTCCTGCCGCTCAATGAGCTGCTTGACAAGTATGGGCAGGATATCAAGAAAAATCTCGACCCCGCCTTCTTGGAAGGTTCCCAGGTGGATGGGGTTAACTATGGTGTTCCTACCAACAAGGAGTTGGCAGCAACACGTGGTGTACTGGTACGCAAAGATCTGGCTGACAAATACAAGCTCGATCTAACCGCAGTGAAAACATGGGTTGACCTGGAGCCGCTGCTCAAAACAATTAAGGAGAATGAACCTGGCATTACACCGTTCTATATGTCCAATACCAATGGTAACGGACTGCTGGAAAACCTGGACTGGGATTATCTTGGCGATGCCTCTGTCCCTGGTGTAATCTCCAAAACAGCAGGTACAACAACGGTGCTGAATGAAGTAGAGACTCCTGAATTCAAGGAGGCCGCCGAGCTTGCACGCAAGTGGTATCAAGCTGGATACATCAACAGTGATGCGGCGACTTCCAATGTCTTTCCAAAAGATCAGGCGAAAGCAGGCAAGGCTTTCCTGTGGACCGATGGCATGAAGCCAGGCAAGGATAAGGAAGAAGAAGGGTATGTTGGATATCCACTGACCCAGATTGAGATGACACAACCTACAATTACAACCGGTGATGCTTCGGGTGCCATGCTGGCGATCTCCCGTTCCTCGGAACAACCTGAGAAAGCCATGCAAGTCATTAACCTTCTGCATTCTGACAAAGAAATCAACAACCTGCTCAACTTCGGTATTGAAGGCACACATTATGTGAAAAAAGACGGACAGGACAACATTATTACCCTCCCGGAAGGGGTAGATGCGAACAGTCGAACCTACAATCCGGGCGCACAATGGCAGCTCGGTAACCAGTTCCTGAACTATCTCTGGGATAATGAAGATCCACAGAAATGGGAAAAGTTCAAGGAGTTTAATGCCAAAGGCGTTAAGTCACCTGCACTGGGCTTTACGTTCAATAGCCAATCCGTCAAAAACGAAATTGCTGCGGTCAACAACGTGAACAAACAGTTCAAACCGGGCATGACCTCGGGTGCAGTAGATCCGAACGAGATGATCCCGAAATATCTGGAGAAATTGAAAGCCGCAGGTATTGATAAAATCATTGCAGCCAAACAAGAACAGCTCGACGCATTCCTATCCAAAAAGTAGACTTGAGTTGCAAAACCAAAGACGTCTTCGGTTAAAAACCGGAGCGTCTTTTTTTATTTGGATCACAAACCATAATAAGGAAAAATATGATATAATCAGGTGGTTGATTAGGGGGTGTTCGTGTGTCGAGAACCAGACTTGTGTTCTCTGCGATGTTATTGCTGTTTGGCATCATTTTTACGTTTAAGCATCACCTTGGTTTCTCAGTGGGGGACACGATGCTGTCTGCTATAGGCATGTCGCCTTATACCACATCCTACGTAAGTGGTGTGCATATCACATTTTTTTTTGGAATGGGTATATTAGTGTGCAGCTACTATTTTACACGCAAAGAAATCATGTCATTATATCCGGTTCTGGCCAAACGGCTCTGGCTGATCGTTCTCGCTATCGTTCTCAGTTATTCCTACATGACGGATAAATTGATGTATGTAGCCAAATGGGGGGCTTCGGGTATCAATGGTGTTTCCTATGTCCAAAATGATAGCTCCTGTACCTATGATGTACTGGACAATGGTATTACACGAGTTAACTGTGACCTGAAACTCAAAAATTACACCCGAGAGACTGTAGCAGCTGTGCTTTTGCCTGACTTGGGCCGCAGTTACAAACAACATGATGATCCGCTCTATGAATCCCTGCAGTCTGTCGAGCTCAAACCTGTACATATTGAGATTGAGCCGTATGGAACATTTAAGGGTCAACTGGCGTTTTCCGGATTAGCTGACTCCCCGTTGCAAGTGAATGGAAAGCTAACCGATATTGTTTTGGATGTCGCCGTGGATGGAGAGAATACGGTGTTTGATTACGATATTCCATAATAGATACTGCGTTAGCAAGATAGAATGAATACATAAGAAGAGTATTTTGAAGTAGAAGAGATTAAGCAATATATAGTATTTAGAAAAGAGCTGACGGTTGTCAGCTCTTTTTTGCGTGGAAGTTGCAATTAGTGCAGAAAAGTTGGTTTTGTCACCTTTATGCATGTATATGGTAACGCTTACGATATATAGATAACCTCTTTAAAGAGGTTAAGTCAGGAGTAACAGATGAGCTGTGAAGCGGTTTCGCCCAGAAAAAACAGTTTATGTTTAACGCTTTCATCGTTAAAATTAGATTCACTGACTAATGAAGGCAAGGTGAGGTAGGAAGATGTCATACCGGACGAATCTATTTTCCAAAATGGTCATTTTAATTCTAATTATGCTGGTTCCAGTCGTACTTCTGTACTGGTATTCCAACCATAAAACAACAGCAGTTCTACGGGATGAACTCAATCGCTCCAACAGTAACCAACTTGAATTTTTTCAAAATCAGGTGAATACACACATCGAGTTGTTATCCTCGTGGCCGAATCTGCTCATTCATGATCCCGATATTGCGAGCTTTCGGCGGATCTACGCCGACAGTAAATATTTCGATCTGGATACGATCAATCTGGTAAAACGTATTCAGAACAAGCTGAGTATCCAGGAAAGTTCATCCAACTGGACAACGAAATTGTATCTTTATTCGCCGACGCTTGGCAGGGTCATCTCTGAACGAGATGCCGGTTATTACGATCAGCAAACGCTGCGAGGCAACATTTCATCCGGATGGAATGTTCGAAAGGCTCAGGAGGGGGAAGATGATAAATTCATCTTCAGCTGGATCACCGTATCTCCATACGGCATTAGCGATCCCGCAGCCAATGCGCAGACCGTGATTAAGCTTGAATTCGACAGTGACAACATTCGAGATATGCTGGACAAATTCAAGGACGATGGTCGCCATGACCCCTTCTATTACCGGGAAGAGACGGGGGTTATCTATAACCGAACCTCGGATCGTGCCCTGACGGGTGAGCTGATGGATAATCTGGCCATTGATAAGCTTAAAGATGTTGATAACCGGACGGTGGTCATTGACGGTGAACCTTACATGGTTAATACGGTAAAGTCCAGCACGACAGGCTGGTATCTAGTTGATTACATGCCACTATCAGCTATTCTGAAGCCGATTCATCAGTCCAATATTCTATTTTATTCGGCCATGATCTGTCTGCTATTGATGAGCTTCGCCGTAGCCTATCTGTTATATGTACAGGTTCAAGTCCCTGTCAAACAGTTGATTCGTGGATTCCAACGATTGAAGCAAGAGGATTATTCAGTCCGAATTACGCCCAAGGGACGCAATGAATTCAGCTTTTTATCCGAACGATTCAACTCCATGGTGGCGCAGATTCAGCAGTTGTTTGAACACGTGTATTTGGAACAGATTCATGTGCGTGAAGCCCGGCTGAAACAGCTGCAATCTCAGATTAATCCACACTTTTTCTATAATTGTTTCTCATTCATTACGAGCATGGCCAAGCTGAAGCGTGTCGATGCTGTCGTTGCCATGTCGCATAATCTGTCCCGATACTATCGCTATACAACGAGGCAGGAACGTGATGTGGTGCCGCTCACAGAGGAAATCGAGTTCGTCACCTGTTATCTGGAGATTCAGCAGATGCGTATGGACCGAATACGTTTCAAAATTGAATTATCGGAAGACATCCTGAGGCAAGAGGTACCACCACTTATCGTACAACCACTGGTAGAGAATGCGGTTATACACGGGATTGAAACCGATGCCGAAGCTGGGGAAATACGGGTGTCGGGGGAACAGAGAAATGGCATGATGATTCTTACCGTAGATGACGACGGACAAGGTATGGATGAACTGGCCCGGCAGATGCTGCTCCACAAACTCACAGGAGGTATGGATCAAGAGATGGGTTGTGGGTTGTGGAACGTCAATCAGCGCCTTCAGCTCAGATATGGGGAGCAGGCGGGAATTAGCATTATGGAATCACCTCTTGGTGGGCTACGTGTTACCTTGTCCTGGCCGGCCGACGAAGAACATCTTCTTGAATAGAAGGATAGAACTAGTGTGTTTATATGACTACAGCATAAGAACGATAGATTTCATTGTATAACGAAGTGGATAGGGAGTGACTGTCTTGATTGATATCTTATTGGTGGATGATGAAACGTATGTAACGGAAAGTCTGGAATTGACCATTCCCTGGGGCGAGCTCGGTGTTACGACAGTTTTGCGTGCGGCATCTGGCAAGGAAGCGCTGCGGATATTGGAAGAGAATGCAGTGGACCTCGTGGTGACCGATATTCGAATGCCGGGCATGTCCGGGCTGGAGCTGGTTGAGGAGGTAAGTAGTCGATGGGCGCATATCCGCTGTATCCTGTTGACCGGACACAGTGATTTTCAATATGCCAAAAAAGCTATTCAACTGCAGGCTGCCGATTATATTCTCAAGCCGGTGAACGATGAGGAATTCATGGCTTCGGTCTCTGCTGCCATCACGTCCCTTCGGGATGATTGGGATGAATTTGATAAATACCATCGGTTGTTATACAGCCGGAAGTCAGATTATAAAATTTTGCGGGAGAATCTGATGCATGATTTGTTATTGGGCCGCGAGATTACAGCACGGGCACTGGGTGAACAGCTTGAAAAGTATGAGATTGTGCTTCAGCCGGATCAACCAGCAGTTATGATGTTAATTCGCCTTACGGGCCGGTTCTCTGCAATGGATCAGCAATCACTGGATTTGATGGAGTTTGCGGTTGGTAATATTGCTGAAGAGGTGTTTGGTCCGCATTTCAACGTATGGTTTGGGCGAGGTCCCCATGAGAGTCTGGTCATGATTATACAGAATCAGGGCTGGACGGAGCCTGTTCAGACGAATGTGGAAGAGCTGAAGCAGCCAGTTGGGACTTTCCGCGAGCATGTTATTCGATATTTGCAAGGCGATCTGTCCATGGTGGTCACAGCACCGTTTCAATTTGCCGATCTGACGAACGCTTATCGTAAAGGTTTGGGATCACTTGTTCTATCGGGTCCAGAGGAAAATACGATCATTTACATGGATAAAGAAGTGTCGAAACGACCGGAGAACGATGCGGCTCAAGCGCTTGAAGAGCTCTATAAGCCACCCGTACTGCCTCAATTGCTTGAAACCAAACAGTGGGAGGCAGCGGCACGTAAACTGAATGCCGTATTTGATGCAGCGGACCGCGTATGTCTTTCCAGAGAGCATGTATATGAGATGTATTTGTCTGTAACGAATGCCTTTATGTATATCGCTCATAAGCAGGGGCATCTCGTACATGAGATTGATCATGCGGGATTTGACCTGCTGCTCGCGCATCAGTTGATTCAATCACCTGACAAACTTCGCCGCTGGGCAACTGAGATGCTTGCCAAGCTGCAGGAGGAGCTGTCGGATCAGGAAGGCGTACAGAGCCGCAGACACGTCATCAAGCAGGTTCAGGAGATGGTAACCAGAGACGCAGGACAGGATCTGTCCGTGAAGATGATCGCAGACAAGGTGTATTTGCATCCGGTCTACTTGTCCAAGATCTACAAAGCCGAGACAGGTGAGGGGCTGGGCGATTATATGATTCGCATGCGGATGGAGCGTGCATTGTATTTGCTCAAAAACACCAACAAAAAGATATACGAGATTACGAGTGAGCTGGGGTACCAAAATCCGCAATATTTCAGCAAAATGTTCAAAAAGCATTACGGGATGACACCGAATGAATATCGGGATCAGGCATAATTTCAACATCATTCCAATATATAGGTTGCCAAAGGTGCAGAAATCTTGTTTTCGTGACATAGGCTGAAAGACCCGGCAGGCCTATAATGAAAGGGTAACCAAAATGATTGAAGGGGGAACAACATTGAGAGCGAAATCCACGAAAAAGAGATTACTGTCGCTTCTCGCAACGGCGGTGTGTCTGACCGGCGTCCTTGCAGGCTGTACAGGAGGAAATAGCGGAGGAGATAGCGAGGCATCAAGTGCGCCAGCTGTTGAAAACGAATACAAAGAAAAATATGATCCTGCAGTTACCATTACAACGGCATGGGGAATTGACCCTGAGCTAAAATTCAAAAATGGCGAATCGATGGAAAATAACGTAGCAACCAAGTGGGCCAAAGATCAATTCGGAATCGACATCAAATCATTGTGGTCTGTGACGGATACGAACAACGCATTCGCCACAAAACTTCGTCTTGCGATGTCATCCGGGCAGGAGATGCCTGAAGTGGTAATGGTAGGGGACAACCTGCTTGCACAGGATCTGATTGATTCTGGCATGTACCAGGAAGCGGGACCGCTGTTCGACAAATACGCTTCAGACACATGGAAAAAAGCGATGGAGCAGGATCCAAATGTATGGAACCAGTATAGCCGTGACGGCAAAAGAATGGGTATTCCCGTACTGGACTATGCGTACAACAATGATTACCTGCTGTGGATTCGCCAGGACTGGTTGGACAAGCTGAATCTGGAGGCGCCAAAAACAATCGACGAACTGGAAAAAGTCATGGATGCGTTCAAAAATCAAAATCCAGATGGACTGGCTCCAGACAAGGTTACTCCACTGAGCATCGGTTTCAAAACATCCATGAACACTTGGATGGGTGATCCATCCTGGATTTTCGGTGCATACGGAACACTGCCATTCCAATGGAATGTAGCTGAAGATGGCAAGCTGGAGTATGGTTCCATCAATCCTGGCATGAAGCAAGGTCTGACCAAATTGAGCGAATGGCTCAAAAAAGGATATATCCCACAGGAAGCAGCATTATGGGATGAAAACAAAACAGCCGAGCCAGCAGTGGCAGGTACAGCGGGTATTATCCCAGGTCCATACTGGATGAGTGGATGGCCGCTTCTGGATACAGTGAAAAATGTGCCAAGTGCCGTTTGGAAACCGATTGAAATCCCGACCGGTCCAGAAGGCAAAGCGATGCGTCATGGTACACAGTTTGTTAACGGCGTCATTCTGATCAAGAAAGATATGGAGCACCCTGAAGCGTTCTTCACGTATGAGAACTACCTGTTCGACAATTATGCAGACCCGGCACCAGGTAGCCAATATGATAACGGTCTATTTGCAAAGTATGACTATCAATTGGATGCCAATGGCAAACAAATGCCGATAGACCAAATTGAAGGCGGTTATGTGAACGTTGTACGTTATTTGCTCGTTCGTGACGGTGCCCGTATTCCGGATGCTCAGATGAAAGCCCTGCTGAATCTGGCAGATGGCAAAGAGCCGGAAACTAAGTTGGAGAAAGACGTAGCCGTTAACTATGGGCCAGAAACCCCTGCTGCTGCAAAAGTTTTGCTCAGTCAGGAAGAAATCTCGTTCAAAAACATGTTCACAGGTCCTACAACAGCGACAATGAAATCCAAACTAGACTACCTGAACAAAATTGAAAATCAAGCATTCAACGAAATTATTTATGGCAAAAATCCGGTAGATGCGTTCGATACATTTGTACAAACGTGGAAATCGGGTGGCGGTGACCAAATCACACAAGAGGTCAACGAATGGTATGACAGTGTGAAAAAATAAGGATAGAGGGGCGTGCAGACCATCCAAGTCTGCACGCTTTTTTTGTCGTTATGAGAGCCTGATTTGCTTCGGAAAGGTGTGGGTCAGCAGTGGATGAATGATTGAAAAGACAGCGAGTCCAAACTGGTTGCTTTTGTGCCATTTATATTGCTTTTATGTGCTGTTTGACCTATGCAAACGGTTGATATAATCGCAGTATAAGCCACTCAGGGAGCACTTGAGTAGGAAGAATTACAGGGGGAGCAATCATGAGAACTTTAAAACGAACTTGGCCATTTCACGTAATGCTGCTGCCAGCCATCATCTTTCTGATTATATTCAGTTATGTGCCTATGGGCGGAATCGTTATGGCATTTCAGAACTACAAACCATGGCTCGGCATCAGCGGCTCGGAGTGGGTCGGGCTAGATAATTTTAGATATTTGTTTGAACGCGAGGACAGTCTGCAAGTCATTTGGAACACACTGATCATTGCTGTGCTCAAACTCATCTTTAACTTGTTTGTCCCTTTTGTATTCGCGATTTTGTTGAATGAGGTTCGCAAGATGGCGATCCAGCGAACGATCCAAACCTTGGTGTATCTGCCTCACTTCTTGTCTTGGGTTATCCTGGGCGGAATTCTGATTGATCTGTTATCCACCGGTGGACTGGTGAACCGGGTACTCGGAACATTTGGACTTGGGCCATATTTCTTCCTTGGAGATAACAGCTGGTTCCGACCAACAATCATTCTAACGGATGTGTGGAAGGAATTCGGCTACAACATGATTGTATTCTTGGCTGCCCTTGCCGGCATTAACCCGGCGCTGTATGAAGCAGCAGAGATTGACGGAGCGGGTCGCTGGAAGCAGACGCTGCACATTACCATCCCGTCACTTGTACCGATGCTGATGGTGGTTGGGACACTGGCACTGGGGAACGTACTTAACGCCGGGTTCGATCAGATTTTCAATCTGTATAACCCGCTTGTATATCAAACGGGTGACATTATTGATACATTCGTTTATCGCTCGGCGCTGGAAAACGGAGAGATGGGCTTCGCGACCGCAATTGGATTATTTAAATCGGTCATCAGCATGGTCTTGATCCTTGTGTCATACAGCCTAGCCAAAAAATACGCCGGATACCGCATATTCTAATCGAATGAACAGAGAAAGAAGGGACCACGATGTATCATAAATCAACGCCTTATCGCGTGTTCAATGTCATCAATATTTGTTTTCTCATTTTGGTTGCCATTATGTGTATTGTACCGATGATTCACGTTTTGGCTGTATCCTTCAGTAACAAGGCTGCCGCAGATGCCAATCTCGTTAACCTCTGGCCGGTAGGGTTCTCACTTGAAGCATACAAAAAAACGATGAATAATCCGATTTTCCTAAACTCTCTCTGGATTTCCTTGCTGCGGACAGTCATTGGTACAGGAATTACGTTGCTGATTACCTTTTTGGCGGCGTACCCGTTGTCGAAAGAAAATAGTGAATTTAAAGGCAGAACCGTATATTCATGGATTTTTGTTTTTAGTATGATCTTTAATGGGGGACTCGTTCCTTTCTACATGGTCATCCAGAAGATCGGCCTGATGGATTCCTTCTGGGTACTGGTGCTTCCGGGAGCTGTCAACACCTTCCTCGTCATTCTGATGCTAAACTTCTTCCGGGGTATTCCGAAAGAGCTTGAGGAAGCGGCGCTGATGGATGGTGCCAATCACTTTAGAACGTTGTTCAGTATCTTCCTGCCGATTTCCATGCCATCTATCGCAACGATTGCATTGTTCAGCATGGTGTTTCACTGGAACTCATGGTTTGACGGATTACTCTACATGAACAATGCCAAGGATTATCCGCTGGCTACTTTCATGCAGACGGTAATTATCAAACGTGATATGAGTACGATGGCCATGAACCCGAAAGAGATGGAAACCATTTCTCAAACCACAGTAAGAGCGGCACAGATTTTTATCGGAAGTGCGCCAATCCTCATCGTGTATCCATTCCTGCAGCGCTTCTTTGTCAAAGGTATGACCTTGGGTTCGGTTAAAGGCTGAGCCTGCATCTAAATTAAACGGAGGTTGATGAAGTGAGCAATTTAAAGGAAGAGGCATTCATTCTCGGAATGGATGTGTCATTTATGGATGAAATTGAGCAGCATGGTGGGAGCTATCGTGATGAGCATGGGCAACAGGCGGACTTACTGACCCTTCTCAAGCTGGGTGATGCCAATGCAATCCGATTGCGAATCTGGAATGATCCTGTAGGCGGATTCTGTAATCTGGAGCGGACGGTAGCGGTAGCCAAACGGATTAAGGAACAAGGATTGCAATTTTTACTGGATTTTCATTATTCCGATCGTTGGGCTGATCCAGCCAATCAATGGAAGCCAAAGGCGTGGGAGAAGCTCTCCTATGAAGAACTGCAGCGTGAGATATGTACCTATACGGCAGATGTACTGAGAACACTCAAGGAGCATGATGCGTTACCGGACATGGTGCAGGTGGGGAACGAAATAACACCGGGCATGTTATGGGATGAGGGACGTGTGAGCGGAGAAGAGCATGATACGGATGAACAATGGGAGCGTTTTGCCGGACTTGTGAAGTATGGTATCGCTGCGGTTAAATCCATCGATCCTGATATCAAGATCATGATCCATATAGACCGCGGTGGTGATAATGCGGAGAGTCGCAAATTCTATGATCGGTTTGAGGCGCTAGGTGTGGATTTCGATATCATTGGGCTCTCCTATTACCCTTGGTGGCACGGAACACTGGATGCACTGCGGGATAATCTGCATGACCTGGCTCAACGCTACGGCAAACCAATTAATGTTGTTGAAACCGCTTATCCGTGGACATTGGAGCAGCCTGAAGGCCACGAGTGGATTCTGAATCAGGAAGAACTGTTGCTGCCAGGATATCCGGCAAGTGTGGAAGGACAGACACGTTATCTGAAGGATCTGCTGCAGATTATTCGTGAGGTTCCCGACGGTCTAGGAGTGGGATTCTATTACTGGGAGCCTGCCTGGATTCCTAGCAAGGAAGAGTGGTCTGTTGGACATCCGAATAACTGGGGCAACCTGACGATGTTTGACTTCAAGGGTCAGAAATTGCAATCGTTTTCAGCGCTGAAGGCTGGAGAGGAAATTAACACTGCATTGGATGAGCAGCCGAGTGCTGCATTGATCAAATAGATAATTAAAATGAAATAAATAAGGAGTTGTCAGCATGACATACAAATATCCACCTGTAAGTTCCAAAGCACCTCATATGTTACATGGTGCAGACTATAACCCGGAGCAATGGCTACGCTATCCTGAAGTCCTTGAGGAAGATATTCGCCTGATGAAGCTTGCCAAATGTAATGTGATGTCCATTGGTATCTTCTCATGGGTATCCCTTGAACCGGAGGAAGGGGTATACACATTTAACTGGCTCGATCATGTATTGGATACGTTTGCAGCGAATGGAATTTACGCATTTTTGGCTACCCCAAGCGGGGCAAGACCTGCCTGGATGTCGGCCAAGTATCCCGAAGTGCTGCGTGTTGGGGCCAATCGGGTTCGCAACCTGCATGGCTTCCGTCACAACCATTGTTATACATCTCCGGTATACCGGGAAAAGGTTACGGCAATCAATACAAAACTTGCAGAACGTTACTCGGATCATCCCGCAGTCATTGGCTGGCACATTTCCAATGAATTCGGCGGGGATTGCCACTGTGATTATTGCCAGGACGCTTTTCGCGGCTGGGTGAAAAACAAATACGGCACACTGGACGAGTTGAATCACTCCTGGTGGACAACATTCTGGAGCCACACCGTGACAGACTGGAGTCAAGTGGAGTCTCCTGCCCCGCACGGAGAGACACAGGTCCATGCGATGAATCTGGACTGGCGCAGGTTTGTCACCGATCAGACTGCTGATTTTATCGTGCACGAAACGAAACCGTTGAAGGCCAAAAATCCCGATCTGCCGGTAACGACCAACTTGATGGAATTTTATGAAGGATTGAACTATTGGAAGTTCGCTGACATTCTGGATTTCCTGTCATGGGACAGTTATCCGACATGGCATGATGCGGATGAAGAAGATACGCTGGCATCCCGAATTGCCATGATGCATGATATTGTTCGTTCAATCAAGGGTGGGCAGCCGTTTCTATTAATGGAGAGCACACCAAGCTCAACCAACTGGCAAGAGACAAGCAAATTGAAACGTCCGGGCATGCATTTGCTTGCATCTCTGCAAGCTGTAGCGCACGGCTCGGACAGTGTACAGTACTTCCAGTGGAGAAAGAGTCGGGGGTCCAGTGAAAAGCTTCATGGAGCAGTTGTGGACCATGTTGGACATGAACATACCCGTGTGTTCCAGGATGTTACCGACGTAGGAACGGCACTGGAAGGAATGCAGGCGGTGGTTGGAACGTCCGTTCCGGCTGAGGTTGCTATCATCTTCGACTGGGAAAACCGCTGGGCAGTAAAGGATTCCCAAGGACCGCGTAACATCGGAGTGAAGTACGAGCAGACGGTAGAATGGCATTATGATGCCTTTTGGAAAAAAGGTGTGCCTGTGGACGTGATCGACATGGATGCTGATCTCTCCAAGTACAAACTGCTCATCGCACCTATGCTCTATCTGGTACGTGAAGGCGTCGGCGAACGCATTGAGCGATTCGTAGAAAATGGTGGTACATTTGTAGCCACGTATTGGTCAGGTATCGTAAATGAGAATGATCTATGCTTCCTGGGAGGATTCCCTGGACCACTTCGCAAGACGCTGGGAATTTGGTCAGAAGAGATCGACGGCTTGCATGACCGTGATCTGAATGGGGTTGTGCCTGTGAAGGACAACGAGCTTCAACTGAATGCCGAGTATGATGCTTTCGAATTATGCGACCTGATTCATCTGGAAGGTGCAGAAGCGTTAGCGACATATCGCTCCGACTTCTATGCTGGACGGCCTGCTTTGACCGTTAATCGTCTTGGTTCAGGTAAAGCTTATTATATGGCTACACGTTTCAAAGCTCCATTTTACGATGATTTCTATGGCAGTTTAATCGCTGATCTGGGTATTGAGCGTGCTCTTGAAACTCAGCTTCCTACTGGAGTTACAGCACACATTCGTACTGATGGCACAGCTGATTATGTATTTGTGCAGAACTACACACCGGAGCCGAAACAAGTACAACTGGACAATCAGTCCTATCGTGATCTGCTGAGTGATGATGCTGTGGAGGGCAGCCTGGATTTGCAGCCATATGACATCCGGGTACTGCGCAGAGCGGCTGAGCGTAAATAATATAATATTACTCAATTGACTGTAAAATCTGGGGATAAAGCGATCGGAAGGTTGTTCTGTCATCAGAGTGGCAAGTGTAAATTTCTTTAGATCAACTTATATAGCATGCAGAAGGGTCACCCATAACGTCTCGATCAGACGGAGAGGGTGGTCCTTTTTGTCGTATTTAGATCACGTTGAGTACTTTTTCTGGGCAAGATAAAGGATAAACGTGTCCGCGCAGCGAAGACAAACAGGTAACATTGCAACTCATGACTTTCAGTCTGGGAGGAATTGGAATGAATCAAAGGAATTTAGACGGTAACAGCTTTATTATTCGGCTGGAAATGACAACAAAAGACATCAAGTTTGGCGAAGTGGCTTCGGCCATCTCGGAAGCTGGCGGGGACATCATCGCCATCGACGTAATTTCGACCAATCAGGATGTTAGTGTGCGCGACTTAACTGTCGCTGTAACGGATGCACAAGATAACAACAAAATTATAGAAGGGGTGCGTCAGCTTAAAGGGGCATCCATCATAAACGTATCGGACCGGACGTTCCTGCTGCACTTGGGCGGCAAGATCGAGGTTACTCCGAAGGTCCCGATTCATAACCGGGAAGATCTGTCACGCGTATATACACCGGATGTGGCCCGGGTATGTTCGGCTATATCAGAAGAGCCTGGAAAGGCATTTTCGCTGACAATCAAGCGGAATACGGTTGCCGTAGTATCAGACGGCAGTGCGGTGCTCGGACTTGGCAATATTGGACCACGTGCCGCGATGCCGGTCATGGAAGGTAAAGCGATGTTGTTCAAACAGTTTGCAGGAGTGGACGCTTTTCCAATCTGCCTGGATACACAGGATACCGAGGAAATCATTCGAACTGTGAAAGCGATCTCACCAGCATTTGGCGGGATTAATCTGGAGGATATTTCTTCACCACGTTGCTTCGAAATTGAGCGTCGCCTGAATGAGGAACTGGACATCCCAGTATTTCATGACGATCAGCATGGTACAGCAGTTGTATTGTATGCAGGTCTGATTAATGCGCTCAAGCTGGTTGGTAAGTCCATCACGGATGTAAAAATAGTTGTCTGTGGTATCGGTGCAGCAGGTGTGGCATGCAGTAATATTCTGCTGTCCGCTGGTGCGAGTCGGGTTGTCGGAGTCGATCGTGAAGGTGCATTGGTACGGACGACTACCTATGAAAATGAAGTATGGAGCGACTATGCAGCGCGTACCAACCCAGAACTGGAGACAGGTTCACTTCGTGACGTGATTCGCGGAGCAGACGTCTTCATCGGCTTGTCACGCGGTAATCTGTTAACCCGGGAAGATGTGCAAACGATGGCCGCTGACCCGATTGTCTTCGCCATGGCGAATCCGGTACCGGAGATTATGCCATCAGTGGTGGAAGACATCGTGGCTGTCATGGCGACAGGCCGCTCGGATTATCCGAATCAGATCAATAATGTATTGTGTTTCCCGGGGATGTTCAGAGCCGTGCTGGATTGCCGTGCCAGTGAGATTAATGAGGAAATGAAGCTCGCAGCAGCTCAGGCGATTGCTTCAGCCATTTCAGATGAAGAGCGCACCCGTTATTATATTATTCCGAGTGTGTTTAACGATAAAATTGTCAAATCGATGCGCAATCGCGTGATTGAAGCAGCGGTCAAGACCGGTGTGGCAAGACGTATACCACGTGAACAAACTCGCGAAGGCGGGGACGTGTAAGATGCAAGAGAATTCCCCTCAACATCTGAATCAAAGCACGCAACAATCAGGGCATGGGGATCAGGTTGATGGAACGTTAAAAGGAGAGGCTATTCTTCGGGCGGCTCGTGCTTTTGTACAGGGAGATGCGGCTGCACATACGGATGGTCATGACTGGCCTCATATCGAGCGGGTGACCGCACTTGCGGTCGAGCTTGCACACCGTATGGGTGCCGATCCCTTTATCTGTGAACTCGCTGCATTGCTTCATGATGTGCCGGATGAGAAGCTGAACGAAAGTCTCGAAGCCGGAATGGCGAAGCTGAATGCGTGGCTGGACACCCAGCCGCTTGAAGCGGGTACACGGGAAGCCGTGGTACACATCACTAGTTCCATTTCCTATGCAGGAGGACAGCGCCCTGCCGTCTCATCCCTGGAAGCCCAGGTGGTGCAGGATGCAGATCGTCTGGATGCGCTGGGCGCTATTGGTATTGCGCGTACGTTTGCTTTTGCCGGCGCGAGAGGTCGTGAGATGTATGATCCTGCACTTCCGCCACGAGAGCAGATGAACCGGGAGGAATACCGGAATGGACGCAGTACAACGATCAATCACTTTTACGAAAAGCTGTTTAAGCTAAAAGATCTGATGAACACGTCCTACGGCAAGGAACTGGCGGAGCAGCGTCATGACTTTATGATGCAGTTTGTGGAGCAGTTCAAGCGTGAATGGGAAGGAAGGTTTTCATAACTTTCTCCGTTTGAGTTAAACATACAATACCCCCTACTTCCGAAAGTGGAGTGTGGGGTATTGTTTTGTGTACATAGAAGTAGTAGGAAATTGAATTTAACTCATCAACAGGATACAAGGCATGGTAACCCAAAGGCTTCCATGATACAATAAATCGTTCTCCTGAATAGATTCGGGCAAAAAAAGAAATATGGGGTAATAATGATAATGATCATCCAACGAATGAAATCAGTTTCGAAAAAGAGGAGGGGTCACCATGTCATTTGGTGCACGTGTACTTAAGACAGGGATTGCGGTCACGCTGGCCCTGTACCTTAGCAGCATGTTCCTGAACCCGCAATCTCCCGTTCCCGCCGCGATTGCGGCCATCTTTGCGATGCAGCCATCGATTTATCGTTCCTGGAAGTATTTCCTGGATCAGCTGCAAACCACCACACTTGGGGCAATTGTGGCCTTGCTGGGAGGCATGGTGCTGTCCAATGAGCCCATCGCCGTCGGGTTAATTATTGTGCTGGTTATTATGATTTGTCTTAAATTGAATATGGGCGAAACGGTTGGTCTGACGCTGGTAACCGTTGTATCGATTATGGAAGCGTCGGGTGACTGGCATTTTGCATTGAACCGTTTCCTGCTGACCCTTGTCGGCATTGTATCTGCGTTTCTTATTAACATTACGGTATTTCCACCCAAGCCGAAGATTCAGTTCGTGAAGCAGATTCAGAGTGTGTTCAGTGGCATGTCACTGCTGCTGCGTACATCGATCTCGGATGAGATCAAGGAAGTGGTGTTCCGGGATGAGAAAAACAATCTGGGCGGTTCCATTAAATCTTTGTCAGATAAATATAATTTGTTTGAAGAAGAACAGAAGAAGATGAAACGTTCCAAATTCAGTGAGACCCGGCAGATGGTCGTTTACAAACAGATGCTGCTGAGCCTGCAAAAAGGATTCGATGTGCTGGATTCGGTAGAACGCCATTATTTCCAGGCACAGCGAACACCGGAAATGGATCAGTTCTTTGATACACATCTGGAGCTTGTTATCAAATTCCATGAACATGCGCTGCTCAAATTCGAGGATAAGCTGAAACCGAACGGAGAAGAAGCGGCACAGTTCATTTTGGATAATGATCGTTTTATGGAGCAGGCCATTTCCCAGTTTGATATCGATCAGGAAGGGATGTTGAGACTGTCCATCGTTGCCGCTGCAATCTATGATTATGGCTATCAGCTGGAACGATTAAACCGGCTTGCCGAACATGTGCATAGTGCCAGTGAAGACAAGGAGTCACAGGATAAAATTCTGAATTGGCTTAAATGGCCGTAAACATGGTAATACGGTTTGCGGTGATGTGGTTTGTCATATACAATGGAACCACAACCAGCCCGGACAGCGTGTCCGGGTTGTTTTGCATACATAGCGCAAACCTTGCGCAACCAACTCAATCGAACCGAGGTAGATACGTATGAATTTAACACAGCTTAGCACTGAATGGATGGAGTGGTTCAATGGACAGGATCTGGAGCAGAAGCAGCACGAAGCGATGCAATTGCTTACTGTGTCCGAAGGTGGCTGGCCGCATCAGGCGATGATCAGTATGGGGGAAGTCATTGCGGTCACGCCAAACCTGCTGAGACTGGCTTTATGGCCGGGAACACAGACAAGTATGAATATGAGTCGAACAGGCAAGGCTACCTTGATTGCTGTTCATCAGCAAAGCTTGTTATCTATTCGTCTGGATGTGACGTCACTGCCACAACTCATGGAAGCTGTGCATCCGAGAGATCGCTTTGAGGCTCAGGTGTTAAACGTTCGAGTAGATCATGCACCCTATGCGGAGATTACTTCTGGAATAACATTTCAATTAAAAGACGTATCTGGGGCCATCACACGCTGGAGAGAGACCATAGAAGAATTAAGACAATAGCAGAGGAAAGTTCTATATTCATCCCATCCGAGGGTAATAATAGAATGAAAACAACAAAAAACGCCTCCGCTTGCATCGGGACGTTGTCACTGGTACAATAAAAAATGGTTTTCAGAAAATTAGAACTAATTAACATAAAATAAAAATGTTTACTTTCTAATTAATTATACCATAGCCTTTTCGGGCTTGTCAAATGGGCTTTTGAGGACACAATCCGGGGAAAGAGGGGCGTATTAACATATGAGTACAGACCAGCAATGGAGCGAGGAGCAACAGCGGGTCAACGTTGTAACGGAACAGATTGATCGGAAAATCGACATCCTAGAAAAAGAGGTAGGTTCCTTCAGGGACGAAGTTGTGGGGATGAGAAAAGACTTCTGGGACGAAGTCACCATGAACTTCAGCGAAGCGGATGACGTGGGTGAGACCTCCACCAGTATGAGGCAGCAATCACAGGTTCTATCGGATCGGGAGCGCAGTCATCTGAATACGGCAGCAGCGCTGGACAAAATGAAACGGCTACATCATTCACCGTATTTTGGACGCATCGATTTTAAGGAAAATGGCTATCCAAATGCAGAGCGAATCTATTTGGGGATCGCATCATTGCTGGATGAGAAGGAGGAATCCTTTCTTGTCTATGACTGGCGTGCACCCATATCGAACCTGTATTACGATGGTGCGCCAGGTCCGGTCACGTATCATACACCGAGCGGTGAGATAAGTGGCGATATTGAGATGAAACGGCAGTTTGTCATTCGGGATGGACGTATCCGCTTTATGTTCGACACCGGAGTTACAATTGGGGATGAACTGTTACAGGCCGTTCTCAGTCGAACCTCGGATGCACAGATGAAAAGTATTGTGGCGACGATCCAGAAGGAGCAGAACCGGATTATCCGTAATGACCGGACTCGCATGCTGATCGTGCAGGGAGCTGCTGGCAGTGGTAAAACATCTGCTGCACTTCAGCGTGTGGCGTATCTTCTCTATAAATACCGCGAGCATCTGCAAGCGGATCAGATGGTTCTTTTTTCGCCAAACCCAATGTTCAACAGTTATGTTTCCACCGTACTGCCTGAGCTTGGGGAGGAAAATATGCTGCAAACGACCTTCCAGGAATATCTGGAACGCCGTCTGGGCCGTGAATATCAGCTGGAAGACCCATTCATTCAGCTTGAATATGTACTGACCGGAACAGAAGATCCTGAGTATGAAGCGCGTATGTCTGGCATTCGATTCAAGTCATCCGAATCCTTCCTGAAGGTGATAACGCGTTATAAGGACAGCATGATGTCTGAAGGTATGAAATTCAAGCCGGTTCGTTTCCAGGGACGGGCTGTGGTTACAGCTGAGGCCATGGCGGAGAAATTCTATAGCTTCGAGCCATCCGTCAAACTGGTGAATCGATTGGAAATCCTGCGGGACTGGATGCTGAAAGAATTATCGGCCTTTGGCAAAGGTGAATTGGAAGCCCCTTGGGTAGATCAACAAATGGATCTGATGGAGCCGGAAGATCTGCAGCGGGCCTATCAGCGCCTCAAGCGAAAGCAAAAAGGGAAGGCAGACACCTTCGATGATTTCCAGCAGGAACGTGAGATCCTTGCCCGGATGGTGGTCAGTGATCGGCTCAAGCCTTTGCGCAAATGGATCAAATCGTTACGTTTTGTCGATGTCCGTCAACTGTACGCGAACTTATTCAACGATCGGGCCCAGATGGTTCGCCTGTTGGGAGAGGAAGCACTGCCTTCACACTGGGAAGAGATTGGTGAGATGACACTTCGCAGACTGAAAGTACAGGAGCTGGCCTATGAGGATATCACACCATATTTGTATTTGCGTGAGTTACTGCTCGGTTTCCATATTAACTCCAATATCCGCCATGTGATCATTGACGAGGCACAGGATTACTCTGCCTTCCAGCTGGCCTTTATGAAAAGATTGTTCCCGAGATCGAAAATCACCGCACTTGGAGATTTTAATCAAGCTATCTATGCACACTCTTCGGTATTAAGTGGGACGGGGCCGCTGACCAACCTGTACGGACCGGAAAATACGGAAGTGATCGAGCTGACGAGAAGTTATCGTTCAACACAGGAGATCGTGGAGTTTACACGCGGCATGGTTCCGGGTGGAGAAGAGATTGTTCCATTTAACCGGGGTGGGGAGAAGCCGAAAGTGATCGTTTCCTCCAATGAACAGGAGCATCTGGATGTTATTACAGCCGATCTCAAACATCTGATTCAGGAAGGGTATGAATCGGTTGCGGTCATCTGTAAAACCGCGGAAGAGAGCCAGGACATCCATGAAGCGTTAAGCAAAGTACTGCCTACGGCACCGAAGCTGATCAAGAAAACAACGTTAGCCTTTGAACGGGGTGTGCATGTCATCCCGGCGTACCTGGCCAAAGGTGTGGAGTTTGATGCGGTTCTGATCTATGACGGATCTGCATCGCAATATGCGCAGGAACATGAACGTAAGCTGTTCTATACGGCATGTACCCGGGCCATGCATTTGCTGCATGTCTATTGCATGGGTAAACCGAGTCCATTCATTACGTCCCAGTCCGAGGAATTGTATGATATGGGTAAGGTGTCTGCGGTTCAAACCGATTGATTTTGTCTTTCATGTTCATAAAGAAGGCTTCCGTTCGAAGGGACGGGAGTTTTTCTGTGTATTGCGGAATACGATGTGGGGAATAAGAAGCTCCATGAGGTTGGCCTTTGCTGTGAAAGGTATGAAGTAGATTTCTGGAAATAGGTATCTCTTCTAACGTGAGAATAGGATGAATTAGGTTTTATGGATAAAAAATGATCCAGCATTTGTGTTCATACACAATAGGTGTGAATTTTCTTTACACATGACGGCGAGACTCATATAATCGTAACAATCTATTTTTTTGGATCGTTTATTTCATGAAGGAGGCAGCAGCATGAATACACCATCTTTTGAACGCCCATTAATGGCGGATTGCGTACCGGATCTGGTGGCAACAGCACGGGGAGACTTGCCTGCGACCTTGGTCATTCGGGGCGGAACACTGGTTAATGTGGTTTCGGGTGAAATTTTACCGGGCATGTCTGTAGCGGTACAGGGAGCCCGGATTGCATATGTTGGCAAAGATGTAAGCCATACGATCGGAGAGAATACACGCATCATTGAGGCTGAAGGCAAATACATTGCTCCCGGATTGCTGGATGGGCACTGTCACATTGAAAGTACACAAATGAAAGTAACCGAGTTTGCAAGAGCCGTTCTGCCTTCTGGTACAACGGGAGGGTTCTTTGACCCGCATGAGATCTCCAATGTGCTTGGACTCAAAGGTTTGCGATTGATGCTGGATGAAGCTCGGACGACGCCAATGGCTGCTTATATGCAGGTGGCTTCCTGTGTTCCTTCCACACATCCTGGACTGGAGACAACAGGCGCTCATATTGGACCGGAAGAAGTGGCGGAAGCCCTCTCTTGGGGTCCGGATATGATTGGTCTTGGTGAAGTAATGAACTTCCCTGGGGTCGTGTACGGGGACGAGACGATGATCGGTGAGATCCAGGCTACGCTTCGAGCAGGAAAGGTGGCAGACGGTCACTTCACCTGGGCAGCGGATGACTGGCGTTTGCCAGCCTACGCAGCAAGCGGCGTTACGGGGGATCATGAATGTGTTACGAAGGAAGATGTGGTGGAACGTCTGCGGCTTGGCATGTACGCCAAAATGCGTCAGGGCTCTGCATGGCATGACGTTGCGGAAACGATCAAAGCCTGCACAGAGCTTGGCCTGGATACACGTCGCATGATGCTGGTGACTGATGACCGAAGTTCAGAATCGCTTCTTAAAGAAGGCCATATGGACTTTGTTGTGCGTTTGGCCATTTCTCAAGGGGTGAAGCCGGTTACCGCTTTCCAGATGGCAACGATTAATACGGCTGAACGTTTCGGTGTAGCACGCGATATTGGTGCGGTTATTCCGGGGAATATCGCGGATATTATATTGCTGGATGGACGCTTGGCTGATGTCCGTGTAGGCATGACGATTGCCGCAGGGCATGTCGTGGCAGAGAACGGGAAAATGACAGCGGTCTGGGACAGCTTCACATACCCGGAAGAGGCGCTGAACACCGTGAAGCTGGAAGCCAACATCCAGCCGAAGGACATGGAGCTGTCTGCGCCAATTACCGAAGGTACGATTGGAGCAAAAGTCATTCATGTGACGGAGAATCATGTGGATACCAAAGAGAAGCATGTTAATGTCATGGTGGAACAAGGCAATGTAGTCGTCTCAATATCGGGTGGAATCTGCAAAATTGCGGTGTTGGAGCGTCACAAACAAACGGGCAATCGCGCGGTTGCTCTTGTTGGGGGAATTGGCTTTACAGTTCCTGCGGCCATTGCGATGACCGTTGCTCATGACAGCCACAATCTGCTCATTATCGGGAATGATGACGCATTGATGGCTGAGGCGGGCAACCGGGTCATTGGGATGCAGGGAGGCGTAGCCGTCGTGACTGCCTCTGGTGTGACCGAATTCCCGCTGCGCATTGCAGGCCTGATGTCCACGGAATCTTTTGAAGTGGTAGCAGCACAATCTGCAGCTATAAGTGAAGCGTTACAGTCTGCTGGTTGTACGTTAAATAACGCATTTATGACGCTGTCTCTGCTGGCGCTTGTTGTTATTCCGGAATTGCGCTTGTCTGATAAAGGCTTGGTACGCATATCGGCAGAAGGCATTGAGCTGGTATCTCTGTTTGATGAGATGGTGGAGAATACACCGTCTGCTCCGGCAGGTAATTAACGAATAATAGTGTGTCCATTCTTCCTTGAAACGGGGAGAGAAGTATAGGTCGCCTTTGGGCGGCCTTTTTTTGTTTTTACAGGAAAACGCTTACTAGGTCTTGAGTCGTCTGTTGTACATATGCAATAAATGACCCATGTTAGGGTGGAATTAGGCTAAAATTAAAAAGTTTTTCATAAATGAGACTTAAGAACTATAAATACAGAAGTGTGAATACCCGAAATAATGTTATATGATTCTTTCGTCGTAAGTCTAAGAGATGATGTTGCATATAAAAGCAATGTAAATAGTCGTACATCGAAATTGTTTCCAATGAATGAATATAAAACGACAGAATTTCATCGAGATTTGCACGATAGAGCTGCATAACATCAAAGGGAGTGTACAAATATGAAAAGCAAAAAGAGATACCAATTCATTTTGTTAATTAGTTGTTTCATGCTGTTTACGGGGAATACTTATGTTTGCAAGGCCACTGCACTTGGCTCAGTCGACAGTTATGAAACCATCCATGGAATGGTACAGGGATCCGTAAGAGCAACTTGGGTGTGGGATACCACACAGATTCAAAATAACCCTCAGCTAGTGCTGAAGTTTGCCACAACGAACAAAATCAATACGATCTACCTACAAATGAATCGGGATGTAAAGCTTCCGTACTATACATCTTTCATTCGTCAAGCCAGAGAGAAAAATATTGCCGTGGACGTTATGGATGGAAGACCTGCTTGGGGACTGACGGAGAGCCGGGGTCAAATTGCAGATTTTCTGGACTGGGTTGAAGCGTATCAAAATCAAGTTGAGCCCAATGAGAAATTTGCCGGCATCCATCTGGACATTGAACCTCATGTACATCCGGAGTGGAAAACCAATCAGGCCAGTGTGATTACGCAGTGGCAGGGCAATGTTCAATACATCGTCGATCGGGCCGCACGCATGAAGATGCCTGTAGCCGCTGACCTGCCTTTCTGGCTGGATGGTTACAAGATTCCGGGTTCCACGATGAATGTAAGCAGCTGGATGATCCGCAAGTTTGACTCGATTACCATTATGGCTTACCGGGATACGGCAGCGGCCATCTATAATGTAGCGAAGGATGAGCTTGAGGAAGCATCGCTTTTGGGTAAAACGGTATCGATTGCCGTGGAGACCAAGCAAAGCAAGGAAGGTGATTTTATTACCTTTTATGAAGAAGGAACAGCGTATATGGAAGCACAGCTCAAGCTGGTAGAGAAAATGGCAAGTGTACATTCGTCCTTTAACGGATTCTCGGTGCATGAGTACAGCTCATGGGAGACATTGAAAAATTAAAATGAAATTCCATACATCAGAATGATAAAGAAGGTGCTTACGGCTGAACGGGCTGAAGCACCTTCTTTGCATCTGTTATCAGAAATATAAGTGAAGAACAGTGAAGTATCGTCCGTTCAGAGTGCCGAATGCTGGTCCTGAAAGATGTTTAAGCTTAGACCAATGCAGGTTCCATCGCCACTTTCTCATAAAACATTTTGCGATATTGGGACGGGGTAATATTCTTGTGTTTCTTGAATGTTGTAATGAAATAGCTCAAATGCTCGAACCCAACGTCCATGGCAATATCCACAATCTTGTGATCGGTATTCTCAAGCTGAACACAGGCCTGCTGGATGCGATAATAGTTGATATAGTCGACCGGACTTTTCTGCACCATCTGTTTGAAAAAGCGGCAAAAGTGTCCTTCGCTCATATTGGCCTCATCTGCCAGTTCTTTTAACTTGAGTGGTTCGGGGTAACGCTTGTGAATATAGCTTAACACTGATTTCAGACGCTCCACTTTATCATGACTGCCTGACGGAACGGTGCCTTTGAGTGCAGCAGGTCTCATATGTTCAAACATTTGTGCAAATATTAGATAGAGGTAAGCTTTGGTTGTCATTTCGCAGGTTGGCGTCCCGGCGGCATGATCAGCGAAAATTCGTTTCAAATGAAAAATGATTTCTTGGCCCCACGCTTCATCTGATTGGATGTGGTAAGGGGGGATTACCGTTTTGTGTACAAGCGGGTTAACGAATTTCTCCTGTACAGCATCGAACGTACGACTGCCTAACAGCTCCGGGTTAAATACGATGGATGAAAAAATACAAGGGACATCACCTTTCAGATAGCCAGCGTGAATTTCGCCTCGATTGATAAAGATGGCTTCTCCCGCTTGGACTTCTACCGTATTCATATCAATTTGAAAAACAGCACTGCCCTGAGTCACCATGGTGAACTCCATCTCATCGTGCCAATGGCAATCGAGAATGCTGTCCCCATTCAATTGTTGAATATCCGGGTAAACACTGACTGGATACATGGCATTGCCGTGAATCCGGTCTTCCCGTAATCGTTCACGTTCCATATGAGAATCTCCTTTTGCATCATTATTAATGTAAACGTTCCCATAGATTGGTGGTGTTTATAAAGAATCGGATAAGAAATATCAGAATCGTGATATATTTGGTCAAAATATGAGAAGAAATTCGTTATTAATGTCAATATTATTATAGTATAACCGAAGGGGGAAAGAAAACATGAAATTTACTGATGGATTCTGGATGACTCGTGAAGGGTACCACATTCAAAACCCGACTGACATTCGTGATATTGTGCAAAAAGGGGATTCTTTGACCGTATATGCGGCAACTAAATATATTCGCACCAAAGGCGACACTTTGAATGGTACATTGCTTAAAGCAACGTACAGCTCACCTATGCCTAACGTTATTCGTGTAACTTTGAATCATCATAAAGGCGGAGTAAAAAAAGGGCCTGTATTTGAGCTTAACAATCAAGATGCAAACGTTGACATCTCGAAAAATGAACAAGGTGCTGTTTTGAAAAGCGGCAATCTGGAAGTTCAAATCGACAAAACGAACGGTTGGGACGTCAGCTTCCTGTATGGAGGAAAACGGATTACAGGTAGCGGTCAAAGGGCGGCTGGTTATATTACTGGTCCAAGTAAGGAAGCGTACTTCCGCGAGCAGCTTGATCTCGGCATTGGTGAATACGTTTACGGACTCGGTGAGCGTTTCACGCCATTTGTTAAGAATGGTCAAGTGGTTGACACGTGGAATGAGGACGGCGGTACAAGCAGTGAGCAGTCATATAAGAATATTCCTTTCTACTTGTCCAACAAAGGATATGGCGTATTTGTAAACCATCCTGAACGCGTATCGTATGAGATTGCATCTGAGAATGTATCTAAAGTGCAGTTTAGCGTAGAAGGCGAGACTTTGGAATACTTCATTATCGGCGGTGACAATCCAAAGGATGTACTTGATAATTATACCAAATTAACAGGTAAACCAGCGCTTCCACCAGCATGGACATTTGGTCTGTGGCTGACCACATCATTCACAACGGATTATGATGAAGCAACGGTTAACCATTTCGTAGATGGCATGGCTGAACGTGATCTTCCGCTGTCTGTATTCCATTTTGACTGCTTCTGGATGAAGGAATACCAATGGTCTGATTTCGTATGGGATGAAGCGATGTTCCCAGATCCGGAAGGCATGCTTGCACGTCTGAAAGAGAAAGGACTCAAAATCTGTGCGTGGATCAATCCATATATTGCAGAAAAATCCTACTTGTTCGATGAAGGTATGGAGAACGGTTATCTGGTAAAAACAGCGGATGGCAGCGTATGGCAATGGGATATGTGGCAAGCAGGTATGGCTCTGGTTGATTTCACGAATCCGGATGCTGTTAATTGGTATAAGAGTAAGCTGGAAGTTCTGCTGGATCAAGGTGTTGATTCATTCAAAACAGACTTCGGTGAAAGAATTCCGACAGATGTCGTGTACTTCGATGGCTCTGATCCGGTTAAAATGCACAACTATTATACACAGCTCTATAACAAAGCTGTATTTGAATTGCTCGAAGAAAAGATTGGCAAAAACGAAGCTGCCCTGTTTGCACGTTCTGCAACAGCAGGTGGTCAACAGTTCCCAGTTCACTGGGGTGGAGACTGCTCTTCTACTTATGAATCCATGGCTGAATCACTTCGAGGCGGCCTCTCGCTTGGACTTTCCGGTTTCGGATTCTGGAGCCATGATATCAGTGGCTTTGAAAGTACAGCAACCCCTGACGTATACAAGCGCTGGGTACAATTCGGACTTTTATCTTCTCACAGCCGCCTACACGGAAGCACTTCGTATCGTGTGCCTTGGCTGTTCGACGAGGAATCTGTGGACGTTGTTCGTGACTTTACCAAACTCAAAATCAGCTTGATGCCGTATCTCTACAATTCTGCGGTGGAGTCGACTGTAAAAGGTATTCCGATGATGCGCGCCATGCTGCTGGATTTCCCTGACGATCCAACAACATACAGCCTGGATACACAATACATGTTTGGTGATTCGATCCTGGTGGCTCCAATCTTTAACAAGGAGGGTGATGTGCGTTATTACCTACCTGAAGGTACATGGACCAACTATCTGACAGGGGCTAAAGTTGAAGGTGGACGCTGGATTAGCGAAAACCATGACTTCAAAACACTGCCAATGATGGTTAAGCCAAACAGCCTGATTGCTGTTGGTGCTGTGGATAGCAAACCGGATTATGACTTTGCGGATAATGTATCCCTTCACTTGTTCGAACTGGCTGACGGCAACTCCGCTCAAGCGGTGGTTGTAAACCAAAATGCTGAGCAGGAGCTGGTTGTTAACGTATCCCGTAAAGGCTCTGTTCTGGAAGTTCGTGCTGAAGGTGCAGGCAAACCATGGAATATCGTGCTGCGTGGCATCGAGAGTGTATCCGGTGTAGAGGGCGGTTCCCAAGCGTCTGGTGCAAATGGTGTTGTCGTTACGGCAGCAGCAGGTGCTAGCTCGCTTACAATTCAACTGTAATGTTTATTGGATAAACAGAAGGACGGTGCCGCAAGGTGCCGTCTGTTTGTCTACTGTCGTGCCATTGGAAGTATGGTTATAGAAAAGAAATGGTAGTATCATTTATAGATTGAACTAAACTTTTACATGATCGGAAGGTTGTTCGGTCATCGAAGTGGCAAATGTAAATATTCTTTAGTTCAATTTATAAAGCGACAGATAAAGATAGGGGATTATATCAAATGAGTACAACGAATTCAGGTTTACACCAAACCATTACAGCAGAGATGCTGCATAAGTTGGTAGAGAATACTTTTGGAACCGCTACCATTGTGAAGAGTTTTGCACTGTTGCAGGGTGGACTTTTTAATACAACGTATCGAATTCAGCTTGAACATGCGTCGTATGCGGATGTGATATTACGTTTGGCTCCAGAGCGGGTAGAGATGCCGCTCGGTTCTGCTGGCGATCCGTTATTTTCATTTGAACGTACGATGATGTCTGCTGAACCTGTTGTTTATGAATATTACCGTAAAGCAGGCATTCCTGCTCCAAATATTATTGCCTGTGATGACAGCGGATTGATCATTCCCAGAACCTATATGTTTATGGAGTTTATACCTAGTAAGCAGCTGGATCATTCATCGATTTCGAAAGCAGATAAAGAACGATTATATCATCAACTCGGCGCTTATACGGCTGTCATGCATCAGATTGAGGGAGAATCGTTTGGCTGGCCGCAGGGCGATGGGACGATTAAAGGCTCGGATCATTGGTCCGAGGTGCTGCACTCTTTTGCAGAAGAGACGGCACTCAAAGCGTCACAAGCCGGGTTTATGCCAGGTGTAGGAGAAGGAATCGCAGATATGTTCATAACAAACAAGGATTTATTTGATCAGGTGACTGTTCCGGTTCTTGTTCATAACGATCTTTGGGAAGCCAACGTGCTTGTTCATGAGGAGAACGGGCAGCTAAACATTGCCGCCATCATTGATGGGGATCGTTCCATGTTTGCGGACAGGCAGTTTGAGGCTATTTTATCGACAGAATCATCAGCTGGTTTTCATGAAGGCTATGGCCGTCCACAGGATATGTCCGATGAGGGACAGGCACGTCTTCTGGCCTATCGCGTACTTTCCTCTTACTTTAACGCATATGTGCATGAACATCAGGTTGATCAGCCGGAGGCAGGGCAGAAGTATCGTGAGCGTACACTGGATCTATTGGAAGAATGGAAGGGACTCAAACTTAACGAATAAGTAGGAGGGTTTAGTATGAAAGAGTATATTCAATATCCGATGTGGGACGCAACATTGCCATTGGAAGAACGATTAAATGACTTGATTGCGCGTCTGACAACGGAGGAGAAAATCCGATTAATTCCTACACGCGAAGCCGCAGTCCCTCGCTTAGGAATACCCGGCTACAATGTGGGAGGAGAAGCAGCTCACGGGGTTGCCTGGATAGGTGAGGCTACCGTTTTTCCGCAGCCGCTCGGTCTGTCGAGCACCTGGAATACCAAGCTCATGCGCGAAATCGGTTCCGTCATTGGAGATGAAGCGAGAGCATACCACCATCGTGCACCCGAGCGTCACGGCTTGACCTTATGGGCGCCAACCGTCGATCTGGAACGAGATCCGCGTTGGGGCAGAACGGAAGAGGGCTATGGTGAAGATCCCGTACTGACAGGTGAAATGTCGGCTGCTCTTGTGAAGGGCATGCAGGGTAACCACTCTTTCTATCTTAAAATGGTAGCGACGCTAAAGCATTTTTTTGCCAATAATAATGAGAAGGATCGGTTGAATTGTTCATCCAGCATCGATCCGCGGAACTTGCGTGAATATTATTTAAAAGCATTCGAGACACCTTTCGTAGAAGGTGGGGCCTTATCCATGATGACAGCCTACAATTCGATCAACGGCACACCCGCCATTGAAAGCCCATATGTGAATGATGTGGTCAAGGGTGAGTGGGCCATGCCTGGATTTATCGTGTGTGACGGGGGAGATTTGTCCCAGACGGTCAATTATCACGGTTATCATGCCACGCATGCGGAATCAGCAGCAGGGGCATTAAAAGCAGGTGTGGACTGTCTGACAGACGAGGTTGACTTAGTCGTATCTGCCTTGGAAGAGGCGCTTGAGCGGAACTTGCTGGAGGTCGAGGATCTTGACCGGGCCATTCGCAATATTTTTGGCGTGCGGATGCGGCTTGGACAACTGGATCAGACGGGACTTAACCCGTATGCTTCGATATCGGAATCTGTATTGTGTGCGCCTGAACATGCCAAATTAAGTTATAGAGCAGCAGCAGAGTCTATCGTTTTACTTAAAAATAATGGACTGCTTCCTCTCCAATCGGAAAGATTGCAGAAGGTTAGCGTAATCGGTCCCCTTGCAGATGTAGTCTATACCGATTGGTACAGTGGCACACTGCCATATCGTGTTACTGTTTTGGAAGGGCTGCGTAAGAAGCTTGGCGGTGCGGAAGTATCATTTGCAGATGGTAATGATCGCATCAGCCTAAAGACAGCCGATGGCAAGGTAATCACGCTTGGTGCGGAAGGAAAGCTTGTTGCCGTGCCGGAAGGCAGTGCAGAGGCTACTGAGTTCATTCATCAGGACTGGGGCTGGGGAAGTCACACACTTCGCAGTGTGAAAAACAATCGCTATGTCTCGTTAACCGAACAGGGCATCTATCAGGCGAATGCGCCGGAGATTGGTGGCTGGTTCGTCAAGGAAGTGGTACAGATTGATTCACAATCGGATAGAAACAGTACGCTGCGAACGTGGAACGGACTGCCACTAAGGTTTGATGAACATCAGGGGCAACTGGTGCTATCCCCAGCGCCGGAACAAACAGACGAAGACCTGAGTTCACCTAGTAATCCGGACGCCGTAGAAGGGAAGCAGCAACCTGCTGTGTTCAAGCTGGACATTGTTGTTAACGGAATAGAACAGGCGAAAAAAGCTGCTCAGAATAGTGACGTTTCTGTCGTTGTTGTCGGTAATAGTCCCTATATTAACGGTAAAGAGGAAATTGATCGCCCAAGTCTTCAGCTTCCGCCTGAGCAGGCCCGACTGGTAAGAGAAGTCTGCCACGTGAATCCTAATACGGTCGTTGTCATTGTTGGCAGTTATCCCTTTGCACTGCAAGAGTTAAAAGACGTGGCTCCGGCAATCGTATACCTTACGCATGCAGGCCAAGAACTGGGGAATGCGGTTGCGGATGTTCTGCTCGGAAATTATGCTCCTGCTGGTAGACTGAACATGACATGGTATGAGGATGAATCGCAGCTTCCTGACATCATGGATTATGACGTTATTCATAACGGTACAACCTATATGTATCATGAAGGTCCAGTCCTGTATCCCTTTGGTTATGGATTGACCTATTCCGATTTTGAGTATAAGGCGATTCGAGTGGAGCGGGCAGAGGGATCTTCTGGAGATGATTTGCTCAAGATTGAAGTGCAGGTTGAGAACAAAGGGGAACGTGCCAGCGATGAAGTGGTGCAGCTGTATGGGCACGCCCAAACTTCACGGGTGAAGCGCCCACAACGTCAATTGATCGGCTTCCGGCGGATTCATCTTGCTTCAGGCGCCGTGGAAAATCTTTCTTTCGAAATTCCTGTTCAGAAACTGGCCTTCTGGGATGTCACTCGTGACAGATATTGTCTTGAAACAGCTACCTGGTCGATCATGGCTGGACGTTCCTCAGCAGATATTCGTCAGACCGCAGAAATTCTCATCGGGGGTGAAACCATTCCTCAACGAGCACTGAACCTACCTACGTTTGCGGAAAATTACGATGCTTATGCAAGCGTTTTGTTGGATGAGTGTTTGGAAGGTCGTTCAGCCGTCCGTGCCATTGCTTCAGGCGAACCGCTGTATCGTGAAGGTCGTTCTTCCTGGATTTCATTCCACGACAATGCTTTCCGGCAAGCTAGTGAGTTTGAGGGTCGGGTGGCAGCCTTCGGAGTAAGTGGCGAATTGGAGATTCGGGCTGAAGGTCCAGAAGGCCCGCTGCTCGGCACTTGTGTCGTTCCCGGTTCCGCTGGAACAGTCAACGGAAAGGATCTTCAGTGGAGCACAGTTCGCTGTTCCCTGAAGGCAGAGCGTGAGATTGAACAGCTCTGCATCGTTTTCAAGGGCGGTGCAGCTCTTCAGCAATTTGTATTGAAATAAATGTTGATTTGTTGATCTTCTTAATGATAGTAAAAAGGCTGTCCTGACACTGAATTTAGTGCGATAGCCTTTTTGCGCTATCATCCCAAGTGACCTTTTTTACATAAGCCGTATATTCAACTGCAGAACAACCCACAATAACGTTGTTGTTTTCTGATTCTGTAAAGGTGGTTGAGGCATGAACGATAAAAAATGGGACCTCGTCGCACTTGCTTCCATTCCGGTAATAATGACGCTGGGCAACTCCATGCTGATTCCCATCCTACCGCAAATTGAGCGTGAATTGAAAGTGTCCTCATTCAAGGTCAGCATGTTAATTACGGTTTATGCGGTCGTCGCAATCCTGCTCATTCCACTTGCAGGATATCTGTCGGATCGTTTCGGCAGAAAAGCCGTCATTATTCCCAGTCTCATCATTGCAGCTGTAGGAGGCGCGGTAGCAGGTGGAGCAGCCTGGATGCTGAATGGAAATGCGGCATATTGGGCCATTCTTGGTGGCAGACTTTTGCAAGGGATAGGAGCAGCTGGAGCTTTCCCGATTGTCATACCATTGGTTGGTGACATGTTTGATGATGAGAACGAGGTGAGTAAGAGCCTTGGCATTATTGAAACCTCGAACACCTTTGGCAAGGTACTAAGTCCGATATTGGGTGCAGCTCTGGCTGTGTGGATTTGGTATATGCCTTTTATGGCTATTCCGGTACTCTGTATGCTTTCACTGGTTCTGGTTATTTTCTTGGTCAAAACACCAAAGAGGAAAGAAGAACCAAAGAGTTTTCCCGAATTTGTGGCTTCCATCCGCAGTGTACTAAAAGAAAAGGGCCGCTGGCTGTATGCGATTTTTGCGATCGGCGGTATTTGTATGTTTGTTCTCTTTGGCGTGCTCTTTTATCTGTCGGAGACATTGGAATCAGAGTTCAAATTAAAAGGGGTACTTAAAGGACTTGTGCTTGCTATACCACTGGCTGCCTTATGTCTGGCGTCTTTTTTTGCTGGAAAATGGATAGGAAAGAACAAGACACGGATGAAATGGCTTGGGTTTATCGGACTTGCTGTTTTAACGGTATCTCTTGGTGTAATCGGACTTTTTGACAACATCTATGTAGTTGTCGGTTTGTTCACCCTTGGCGGAGCAGGAATAGGCGCTACACTGCCATGTCTGGATGCTATGGTTACTGAAGGGGTGGACAAGGAACAACGGGGCACCATCACGGCGTTATTCAGCAGCATGCGTTTTATTGGCGTGTCTCTCGGCCCTCCTGTCGTGTCATTGTTGATCTCTTCCCACCATTTCCTTTTATTTGGTATTCTCGCCGCGTCCGGAGCGGTGGGAGGATTGCTTACGTTATTGGCAGTCAAGCCAGACCAGGGGAACCAGCCCACATCAGGTAGTGGTAAAAATCATCGTGAACGTGAGTATGATGAAGTAAAACAGCCCAGTGGTTATCTTCCAGGGCGACGGAAGAAAAGTCCATTCTGATTATTTTAAGATGATAAAAAACGCGTTTACTCTGAGGGATGTATTTTCCCTCACAGAGTAAACGCGTTTTTACTGAATTGAAGTACAGCAGCGTAGTTGCATCAACTATCTTTTTGCTGAGTAGTAGTGTTATTTTCGGTTGCATTCTCAGTATGCTCATGCCGATCGGAATCCTGTGCAGCGATATGTGTATGAGTCAATAACGGATGCACAGGTACCGCAAAACCTCCATTTCTTTTCCCTTGAATCAGGTATATCAGGAGAAATAGAATCATGAACACAACGGAATAACGGTACATATCGGTATAACTGGTTATGGAAGCAATAGCGCCCAGCAGAAGTGCTCCCAGAGCAATCCCCAGATCCAGCGTATTCAGAAACATGCCGTTAGCCATACCGCGCTGTGAAGGGGAGACAATCTGAATCATCCAGGTCTGCATGGAAGACTGTATCGAACCATATCCGATTCCATATAAAAATGCAGCCACAAACAAGATGGACATCGACGAGGCGTATGAGAGCATGATCAGTCCAGCAGCGATGAATATCGCTCCGGGAATCAGTAATGCTTTGGGACCTTTACTGTCATAGATCCGTCCTGCAAACGGTCTGACCAGCAGTACAGCGAGAGCATTAAACAAGAAGAACAGTGCAGGATTAGCCAGGTTGGCTTCTTTTCCGTACAAAACGATGAATCCGACCAATCCGCCATACGTGATGGACAGCAAACAATTCAGTATACTTGGCAGAATCAATTTGCGGTTGAAAGGTGTCTTTACTTTGGTGCCTGATATCGCAGCTGTTCCTACTGGTGGAGTGGGTACCACCTCATCATTGACCCTGCGAGCTTTCTTGCGTGTCAGTGAATAGCTGAGTGGATAGATGACCGCAATAACACCTGCCGTACATAACATGAGTGTGACGAAACCGGCACCCTGAAGCACGGTGACCCCAATAATGGGACCCATGGACATGGCTAGGCTTGTGGACAGGCCGAAATAGCCCATGCCCTCACCCATTCGTTTCACAGGCACAATATCCGATGCCATTGTGGGGAAAGCCGTGCTACTCATACCAAATCCGATACCGAACACCATGCGCAGCAATAACAGGACCGCAATCCCGGCGGCAAAATAATATCCAAGTGTAGCGAGTAAGGCAACTGTGAGGCCAATATAGATCATGGCATTACGAAGACCCTTCTCCAATGCTTTGGCTGAATAGAGCCGGGCAGCAATGGCGCTAAGGGCAAAAAGACAGGTGAAGAGGCTGACTTCAAAGGCATTGGCGTGAAAACGGTCCTGCACATAAGAAGGAAGTGGGGATACAATCATGTGAAGTTGCAGAAAGAGTAGAAAGTTACATAACATGAGCAGGATAAAATCGGTGGTCCATAGTTTGACTTGTGCTGATTGTGGTTTCATTAGTTGTTCATTCCCCCTGGTGTTAAAGTTCGTTACAAGTTGCTGTTCATGAGGGAAAGAGTATGTCTAAATGCTTCCATCTGGTCTTCGGGAATACCTTCAATCAGATTTTTATTCATTTCTCTTTCGAGCGGAACAAGCTGGTCAAGCAATTTTTTTCCTTCTTCGGTCAAGTAGAGCAAGTAGGCTCTGCGATCCTGTTCGCTGGTCCGACGATCGACCCAGCCTTTCTTTTCCAACAGATCAATAATGCGGGCAGTTGTGGGCTGATCTTTATAGACGCGAGTAGCGACTTCCTTCTGATTTACGCCTTCGCCTCTACCGATGTTGAACAGAACGGAAAATTGCTCTGTTGTAATATCATAGGGTTTGAAACGTATGGCTAGTAAAGCCGACGCCTTGCGGTGTGTCATGCCCAGCATGAATCCAATGGATTGATCGAGCGAATAGTCGTTCCCCATATAATCCTCTCTTTCTTTAAGCAAAATAGCCTCAATTCATTTACTTGTTATAACAACTATATGCTAAACAATTAATTTTGTCAAAACGGATTTATGAATATCAGCGCCGTGATAAGATCCGTTCATATGTGAATTCACATTGGAATAACCTTATGCGAACATTGAAATATGCAAACGTTGGAAATTACTGATAAAATGGAAGTGCCGCTGTATCGCGGTAATTGGGCTACATGATGGTGAGGTTACGAAGACGAATCTGCTCCAGCTAATTTTGGAGCTGACTGAGGAGAGCTGAGTATGCTGAAGAACATTCCCGCAATAATACCTCCGGAACTGCTAAAGATCATGTCTGAAATGGGCCATGGAGACGAGCTGGTACTGGCTGATGGCAACTTCCCCGCAGCTAGTCATGCCCAGCGGCTGATTCGCTGTGATGCGCTCGGGACAGTGGAGTTACTGGATGCCATTTTAAGTTTGTATCCACTCGATACGTACGCTGAGCGGCCGGCAGCCGTTATGCAGGTCGTCGAGGGGGATCAAGTGGTGCCCATCATCTGGGAAGACTATCGCAGGCTGATTCTTGACCATGAGGGCATAACGGATGCCTTTGATCATGAAGAGCGTTTCGCGTTTTATGAGAGAGCTTCTCGCGCCTATGTCATTGTTGCAACCGGTGAACGTGCGCAGTATGCCAATTTGATTTTGAAAAAAGGGGTCATTTTCCCAGATACAGATCCTTACCCACAAGCGAAAAAAGTTGAACTGAACTGAATCCAAAGTCAAGGCGACGGGGCGGGAGAAGCCTCGCTCGCCTTTTTGCCTTTCCCGAAACGCAGCCAGTAAACAACAACATATAATATAGGCATACACTCGATAAGTACGCCATAGACAGCAATGGCGAAAGAACGAATGGCTAATTCATAAGAAGCCGCGTCTTTTGCATACTGAAGTACATATGAAGCCGCTGTTCCTGCCAGTAGATAGACGACCGTCCTATCCTTCCGGACTCCAGTAAGTTTAGCAAGACAAATGGATGCGACGTATAACAGAAACGAGCTGCGCGTAAACATGGTCGTAGACCAGATGGCAATCAGGAAGGGATCCAGGTTATCCAGAAAATCGCCGTAACGGGCAAAACGTATCATCTCCAGCAAAGGGTAGCGAAGACTGCTGGCTTCGTAAGGTCCAAAATTCATTAAAGTAAACATCCAGAACACGATAATGAATAATGCAAGTGTAGAGCCTGCAAATAACATACTTCGTAGAAGCGGCCGCCTGAAAGCAATGGCAGGGGCGAGGAATAGGAACATCATCCATTCTGAAAACCAAGGCATGGTTGAAATCGAGCCTGTCAATATTTCTTTCAGATCATGATGAGTTACCATGGCAAGAAGTACGTCAGGATTTCCTCCACCCATTACAGCAGGCATGAGAAAAGTAGACGTGAAGACTTGCACCAGAAATATCCCTTCTGATAAATAGACAATGGTAATTAAACCCGAGCGTGCTGAAAGGCTGATACATAAAATGGTTATAGTTGCTGTCAGCCATATGGGTGTCTCGGGTAAATACATGGATTGCAGAAAAACGATGAAATTCTCTACGTCAACAGATATCAAATACAGGCACAGCAACACAATGAGACCGAGGAACAGCTTGTGAACAACCTTGCCCACAATTTCTTCACCAAAATCAATCCAGGGTCGATCCGGGTGAACCGCTCCCAATCTATATGTGAAAAAGAGTAGGATCAGACTAATCGCAAACCCGCCAAGGATGGATATCCACCCTTGATAACCGCTCATTTTGAACAAGCGTTGCAAAAGGAAAGCAATGGGTTCGGAATATAGGTAGACAAACATAAAACGGTACGCTTGTCCGGCTGACAATTTGATCATGGCGTGTTCCTTTCTTAGCCAAACAAGCGGTCTGCCCAGCCAAAGACCAGCCTGATGACATCATTGGGATTAGGCCAGCCCGGTACAGAGACAGCCAACGTATTCCACAGCAGAAATATTCCCAGCAGAACGAAATAGGTCTGTTTCATTCCCTTTTTGCTGGACTTGATCATGGGCCACTCCAGTATGTACAATACGGCAAACAATACAACAGCAATCATTGGTTTACCTCCTAAAGTGGCCTGACGCTTCCTCTGTTCCAATTAGTAGCTGGATTCCGAACCTACAAACTGGATGTTAATCTGGGCATGCACCTTAAACTGCAAATCGTTTTTTACATAATCATTCCAAACGGGACGTAACTGTTCCCAGATGTGAGGATATGCCCATTCCAGGCGATAACCGAGCATCAGAATATCGGCTTTTTTACGTTGGCCGGTTCTTATTGCGTCTGTAAGATGGGCACTTACTTTTTCATTAGCCTTTTGCTCGATCTGTTTGACGCCCACAATATCTTTTACCTTGAGAATCGGAATTACGGAATTCAGTTCTGCTTGCCCCCGTAAAGTGATATCAAAGAAAGGCTGTCCGTTTACGAGTCTGACCTTGATTTTGGAACTCGTATTATAGACCGTCATACTCGCTTTTTCATCTTCGGTTTCCACGGAGACCGCCAAGGTATCCAATTTACGATTGGCCCACGCTATGCTCCTTGTTTCATCGGCAGAGATCGAATCCACCATCTTCATCTGTTTGAAAAGAGCACCCCCTACCTGGCTGGTCCATTGCTTTCGTTTATTTTCCTCACTTGCCATCGCGGTTGATTTTGATTCCAGTAAGGGGGCGGCAAAGCCCTGATTCATTTTGTCAGCCATAAGTACACTGAGTATTTGCGTCTTTAACATGTTTTCTTCGGTTGCAAATTCCCTTAACACATCACTGGGTGTTTCTTCGAAAACCGGTGTCAGATCAGCCACGTCTCTGGCTCTGCCTTTGGCAACCATGACGTAACTGCTAAGATGGAACAAAGGTTCACGTGAGATCCATTCCATCGCATCTTGAATTCCCTCTCTGGCGTATGCCTCACCGAATACCACTACTCGTGTGTGCCCCCAGGAAATCTTTCGTGTGAGATCGGTTTGAATTCTCTCCATGGCATCAGCAATTGTGTATGCGGTAGCCGAAACGAGAGCATATGGGTTTTTTCCGGGTCCTCCCGTTCCATCCGGAGACAGACGGTTGGGCAGTGGCATACTTAGTGAAATATCAATTTCACCCGGCTTTTCTCCTTTATCCACATACATGGTCGTAATAAATGTACGTTCATTTATCTCCACTTTGGACCAGCAGCCACTGCACAGTAAAACGCACATCAAAGCGACAGTCAGTTTGGGTGTAATCATCAATCTTTTCATGTCTTTTGCCTTTTCTTATTAGCATCTTCGTAAGCTGCTGGTCGCTTCTTCATTAGGAACCAGGGCACACGAACGATCGTATCCTTGATATCACGCAGAACGAGGGGGGCAAATGGCTGCATGTATGGCACGCCAAATGAACGCAGACTAACCATATACCAATAAATCATAAAGATCGAAATCACGATGCCGAACAGACCCAGCGTTCCACCCATAAACAGCACCGGAAAACGAAGCAGCCGGAATGCCAGTCCGAGCTCGAAGTGTGGAATGATAAAGGCGGCAATCCCAGTGATGGACACAACAATGACCAGTGGAGCTGAGACTATTCCGGCTTGTACGGCCGCCTGACCAATAACAATCCCGCCAATAATAGACACCGTTTGCCCCAGCGGCTTCGGAATACGAATCCCCGCTTCGCGCAAACCTTCGAAGGTCACTTCCATAATGAGCGCTTCAATCAGGGCAGGGAAGGGAATGTTTTCTCTCGCAGAAGCGATCGTAATCAGCAGGTTGGTCGGAATGATTTCCGGGTGAAATGTAGTAACGGCGACATAAAAGGATGGAAGCAGAAAGGCTATAAAGGCAAACAAGAGACGAATAATCCTGATAAAGGAGGCAGAATAAAATCGTTGATAATAGTCTTCCGAGGACTGCATTAAAGAGAAAAAAGTAACCGGAATGAGCAGGGAGAAAGGTGTTCCGTCCTGCATGACCCCGATCCGCCCTTCAACCAGTGCAGCAGCAACCGTATCGGGACGTTCGGTATATTGATATTGTGGAAAAGGTGAGAGGGGATGGTCCTCCAGAAATTCAGATAGATAACTTACGCCCAAACTACTATCCATATCAATATTACCAAGGCTCTCCAATACATTTTCCAAAATGTCTGGCTTGCATAATCCTTGGATATAGACTACGAACACCTCGGTTTTGGTATATTTTCCAACGGTGAATTTGATCATCTTCAAATCAGGGTGTTTAATTTTGTGCCGAAGCAGAGACATATTCACATGAATATCTTCGATAAAGGCTTCCTGGGGCCCTACAATCACGACTTCGTTGGTTGATTCCGGTACGGAACGTCTTTGATAATTTTGGAGGGCGAAATGGATCATGCCCGAAACTCCTTCAATGTATAAGGCAGCATTGCCCGATACGATATCAGTAACGATAGCTTCTGGTGAATTGGAGTGATGGCTGTTCAGTGTGAAAAATGATCCGGTCACGACACGAGCAATGAATTGATGATCTATTTCATTTCGAGAGGCTTCCTCCAGCAATGGTTTGACGATGGCTTCCCGCATAGTAGGGGTATCCACAATGGACTGAATATAGATGAGTTCACAATGGAAAGGTCCAATTTGAAAAGGCTGATAGATCATGTCGGCAACACCCAACAGACTGGCTCTAACCTGTTCATAAATATTGTCTTTTTCCATTTCAGTTTCGCCTCCCTATGCTGTAATGCTGAGCCTGTAATCTGACTATAGTGTGCGACGCTTCCAATGAAATATACTTTTAAGTTTGGATTATCGAAATATATTACAAACTTTGATGCAGAAGATGAATGGGGAGATCGTGAAATCTGCTTTAAAATAAGAGGGTGGAATTAAGCAGGGAGACGTTTTATATAAGGAGTTGAGTAAAGATGGCGTATCGGATTAGACGTGCCGAGCTTAGCGATGTTAACGGAGTAGCACAGTTGTTCAATGAGTATAGGATGTTTTACGATCAGCTTACTGATCTGAACGGAGCGAATGAATATATTAGAGAACGTATGGAACGCAATGAATCCGTTATTTTGATTGCAGAATCGGAAGTGGAGACAGAAAAGGAAGAGGAGTGCAGTTTGACGGATAAACTTTTAACGGGTGATTTTGGTGGATTTGTACAGCTGTACCCAAGCTTTAGCTCAGTGTCGATGAGGCCAATCTGGGTACTTAATGATCTGTACGTACATGCGGATCATCGCCAGCGAGGAATTGCGCGTAAGCTGCTGCAAGCTGCAAGACGATGGGGAAATGAGAGTGGAGCTGTGCGAATAGTGCTCTCTACGGCGATCAGCAACAAGAAAGCTCAGGCATTATATGAGTCGGAAGGCTATACGCTGGACACCAAGTTCATGTATTATGAACTTCAGATATAAGAAAGACTTGGAGAACCCTGAAGTTCAGGATAAGCAGGAGGGATTAGCACAAAATGATGCAATGGATAGCCATGATCACGATGTTGATCGATCATATAGGGGCCGTCTTTTATCCACAGGTGGGGGAGCTAAGAATCATAGGACGGATTGCTTTCCCAATCTATGCTTTTGCCGTTTATATCGGTTATAAACATACTCGCAACGTACAAAAATACATATGGCGGTTATTCTGGATAGCAGTGATCTCTCAATTACCTTTTATGGCGGCTTTTAATCATTTTTCGCTGAATGTGGTATGGACATTATGGTCTGCCCTGCTTGTATTGCTTGTGCTTGATAAACTTCCGGTACGTTTGCTGGGAATTCCAATTGTGATCGTGGCTGGTGTGGTCATGGAGATGACCCATATGGATTATGGTATGTATGGCTTACTGCTTGTGTTGCTATTCCGTTACTTCCAGGGCCCAGTACTGGCAATGGCTCATCTGCTCTTAAATGTGCTGTATATTTATCTTCATAGCAGCTCTATTCAGATGTATAGCGTGATAGCTACCATAGGAATTGCGATTGCCCAATATTATAACGCAGGGTTCCGCCTGAAAGGTCCGCGTTGGATTTGGCGTTATTTCTATCCTGCACATTTGGCTGTCATTGCTTTGATCCGCTTGATTTGAGATTTCTTTGCGTAGAAAAGAAGCCACCTTATCCGTCATCACTGACGTTGAGGTGGCTTCTTTATATTCATTAATGGATGCAATATATGCATTCACTTTATTGAATTTATTCCATCGTTGGAGAAGTGCCAAACTGCGGTCGAACGGCCTTAGGGAAATAACCAATCTCGATGGCGTGTTCCAGCATTTTTGAGATGAAACGGTCATCTGTTTTTGCACATATAATGCCGGCTGGTTCCACATAAGCAGTTGTTACAGGAGAGGCATACACGTATGCAGAATCCTTTGCACCGTCTCCTTCAAGCTGGGCGATAGCCAGTTGAAGGGCCTCAGGGTCCTTGCTGACACTGCCATCGAACAACCAGTTGGTATACTCTGCAAAAGGCAGAGTCTCCACTTCATAACCGGCCCGATTCACAGAACGAATCAGATCATCGTAGCTGATAGGCTCCGGATTACAGATGTGGAATACACGTCCTGCTGTATCCTGGCGTAATGCCAGATGTACAATGGCCTGACTTGCATAATCAATAGGTGTAAAATCAACCATCCAGTCGGCTGCAGGTGCTTTGCCCAGCAATAACATTGCTTTAATCATACGATAAAAGGCATTGCTATCGATATTAGATTGGAAACGTCCCGTCTCGGAATGACAGGTCAGGTTACCTGCACGATAGATGCTCACAGGTACACCTTCTTCAGCAGCAATCATAAGCACTTTCTCGGCTTCAAGCTTGCTGTCCGAGTACAGGTTGTCCACGTGCAGGTCCGTTGGGAAGCGATCATATTGCAATGAGGACTCCCACTGTCCACTGAGTGCAAGATCTTCCGGTATACCCATCGTGGATACATGATGGAAGGAGGCACCTGGTTTACTGCGAACGAGTTTCAGCAATGCGGTGGTTCCATCCACATTGGTTTTGGCGAATTGTGCTGCATCCCCGAAATGTCGTACATCCGCAGCGCAGTGTATCACACGGTCAATTCGTTCTTGCACGTAAGTTGTCTGCTCGACTGAAAGACCAAGATTCGGTTGCTCCAGATCGCCTTCAATAATCTCGACGCGGGCTGCGAGGAGAGGTAGCAGTTCTGGGCCAAAGTAACTTTTCATAACGCTGCTCAGTCGTTCCATCGCAGAGCTTCCGTCTGCTGGGCGGCGAACAAGAGTATAGATGCGTGTATTCGAAGTTAGAATCAACTGTTGCAGCACATGGGATCCAAGATATCCGGTAGCCCCGGTCAGGAGTACATGCTCGGGATTCAGAATTTCAGGATATCCAATCTGGGATCTCAGCTCTACAGGATGTTCTGACAATTGGGTAATTACGCCGTTATTCCCTGAAGAATGGGCAGTTTCTTCTGTAGTTTGAGCCAGCTTCTCCACGCGTTGTGCCAAGGCACGAACCGTCTTCTCGGCAAAAAAGTCGGCAATTTTCAGCTGAGGATAATGCGGCTTAAGAATGACGAGCACATGGATAACCCGAAGTGAGTCACCGCCAATGGCGAAGAAGCTATCCTCCACACCAAAGTCATCGTGCTGAAGAATTTCTTTCCATGATTCCAGAATAATTGCTTCGGTTTCCGTCTCCGGCAGTACCCGATCAGGTCGATCTTCATGACGCTCTACGTGAGGCAGAGCTACCATCGCTTTGCGATTGATTTTGCCTGTCGGTGCAATCGGCATTTCATCAAGCTGACAGATCCATTTGGGTACAAAATAGGAAGGAAGCTTAACCGTTAGCTCCGCTTTAATGTCCGCAACGGAAAGTGTACTGCCATCTTTGGAAGTAAAGTATCCTACGAGCATGTTTTGACCATCAGATTCTTTCTTGGGAATCACGGCCACATCCTGAACCTGATCCAGACGGGCAAAATGATCCTCGATCTCTCCAATCTCAATCCGGTGACCCCGGATTTTCAACTGAGAATCGCTGCGTCCGACATATTCCAGCAGTCCGCTATCGAGCATTTTGGCAATATCGCCAGACTTATAGATTTTCTCATCGACTGCAAATGGATTATCAACGAATGCCTGTTCTGTACGCTCGGGCTGGTTCAGATAACCTTTGGCCAGAGCGGGTGTTGCTATATATACCTCGCCAGGAACGCCTACCGGGCATAACTGCTGTTCTTCATTGACGATATACACTTTATAGTTATGAATCGGTCTGCCGATTGGAATGTTAACAACACTTTCCGGAACTTGCTCGCTAATTCGGTGAGTCGCTGTTGCTACTGTACATTCTGTAGGCCCGTATACATTGACGATATCAATTTGGTTGCCGAATTTGCGCTGGAAGGCACGAACCTGCTCACCATACAGTGCTTCTCCAGCCACGGTAATGATTTTGACTTTGGCCAGCTTGTGGAAGCCTTCATCAGACAGGAAGGAAGCAAGCTGGTTGAAAAAGATGGTTGGCAGAATCGTAATAATCGTTGTGCCTGTGCGCTCAATTGCACTTGCAAATTCTTCAACAGATACACGTTCTTCCGCCGACAACAGGTACAGTTCTGCTCCGTAGAACAAGGCGCCAATCGTATCCCACACTGATGCATCGAAGCTGTATGTAGCAAACTGGGTTAATACGTCACCTGGCTGAATATCGCAATCCCGTTGCACCACACTACCAAGATTGGCAACACCCCGATGAGCGATAAGTGCACCTTTCGGTTTGCCAGTAGATCCCGAGGTATAGATGATATACGCCAGGTCGTCTGGCTGAATATCCAGATTGGGGTTGCTTGCTGCGAATCCGGCAAGGCGTCCATCCACGGCCAGGATTTGGCGAACGGTAGTAATTCCTGAGAATAACCGTGAAGCTTCAGGTAAAGAGGACTCTTTGGTTAGGACAAAGGATGAAGCTGTATCTTCGACAATATAACTGTTGCGTTCTTGTGGATGCTCAGGATCGACAGGAACATATACTCCGCCAGCTTTGAGAATACCGAGCAAAGAAATAATCGTTTCCAGACTCCGCTCCATAAAGATGCTGACGAATTCTCCTTTTTGCAATCCGTTGGATAACAGCACACGGGCTACCTGATTGGCACGTTCGTTCAATTCTCTATAGGTGTACCCGCCAGTTGGTGAAGTAATTGCTGGAGATTCAGGATATTCGGCTGCTGTTGCTTCGAACCAGCCATGAATTGTCTGATGTTCTGGTTCGAGAACGGCGGTATCATTCATTTCTCGGTATAGCAATCGGTCTGAAGCGGATAAAATGTCCACTGTACCGATTGCCTTGTCTTGGTCACGCAGCATAGCCAAAAGAAGAGTCTGATAGTACTCTGCATATCTTGTGACCGTAGGTTCATTTAGAAGTGAACTGTCATAGAACAGATCCAGTGTGAGCATACCCTGATCATCACGAATATTCCAATTTAACAATTGAGGAGCTTTAGGCAGCTGTACACTGTTATACATGAACAGCGTCTCCGGATTTCCTGCCGCTTGGAGCGTGTAATGAAGCTGGAGTTGATCGGAAATCTGATGAATCAGTTCATTAAAGGTTAACTTGCCTTGAATTTGCAATAACACATGGGATGCTGCCTGATCGGGAGCCAGTGTGCCGATGGCAAGTTCCTGCTCAGCTGATAAACGGAACAACAGGGCTGCGTAGGCAGACAATAATGCTGGATACACACCCTCTGACCCGAATTTTTGTTTCAGTTCCCGACCCAGGGACGATTCCAGTGAAAGATGAGCAGACTCATAAGTGAATGATTGTTGACGGCGCCCAAAATCCAGTGGAATCTGAAGAACCGGCAGGCTAGATTCCACTGTTTGGGGAGATGATGATTGATTTTCGACCACTTCAGTTGTTCCTCCTTGGTTCAAACCGTTCAAGTTGTGGGTTGAATTATTGTTTGGTTACATTAAAATGCGAAATCAGTTCTTGCAGTTCCTCAGACATGCTGTTCAAACGGGTAGAGGAATCAACAAGTGTAATCAGTGATGCTTTTTGTTCATCAACGGATGAAGAAATCCGTTCACTATTGTCAGCTGTCTTACTCACACTGGCAGACAAATCATCCGCAGTTGCGGTCATTTCTTCTGTACCTGCAGAGATTTCTTCTGTAGCACTCGATACTTCCTGAATCTGATTCGATACTTTCTTGGCTGCTTCCAGAATCTCTTCGAACAATTGACCGGTTTGATCAGCTACGCTGAGCCCAGTATCTACTTCAGACGTTCCTTGTTCCATCGCACGAACGGCTTGTCTGATTTCAGCCTGAATCTCCTGGATCAGTACGGCAACTTGGCTCGTGGATTGTTCAGACTGCTCAGCAAGCTTACGTACTTCACCTGCTACAACCGCGAATCCTCGACCTTCTTCACCAACACGTGCTGCTTCAATAGATGCGTTGAGTGCAAGCAAGTTCGTCTGGCTGGAAATGCCTGAGATGATATTCAGAATATCGCCAATTTCCTGCGAGCGGCTCTCCAGAACCTGAATGGCCGATGCGGTGTTTTTAACAGATTCCGTAATCAGATTCATCTGTTCGGATACCTGACGAACCACACTGTTTCCTTGTTGGGATCGACGTTCCATCTCATAGGCCTCGTCAGCTACGCTCGCTGAACTGCTGGCAATAGTCTGAATGACGACAGCCATCTCGGACATCGCACGGGCACTATCGCGGGTCGCCTGTTCCTGCGCACGAATGTTGGATGTAATCTGAGTAACATTACTATTAATAGTCTCAGCATTCTCACTGTTTCTCTCGGAGACTTCATACAGTTCCTTGGCAGACTCGTTAACTTCTTGCGAAGTGATTTGTACTTTGACGATGGTATCGTTGATCTTGCGAACCATGGTATTGAACTTTTCGTTCACAATGCCCAGATCGTCTTTGCCTGTCGGAATTTTGACATTCAAATTACCCCGGCTTACGTCATCAATCCCTTTGATCAGGTGACGAATAGGGGAGAGCGTGTTTTTGACAACAAGATATTGGATAATCAGGAACAACAGCAGGAACGCTACCAGGATGATAATTCCGTTCTTAAGCAATTTGTTCAGTCCGGCAGGTACTGCTGATGCGTCTGCATCGACTGCAAAGTAAGAGTAAATCTTGCCGTTACTATCCTTGATCGGATAAGCAATGGTTGTCCAGGTTCCGAAATCGTCGGAATAAAATGTGGTGAACGTTGGGCGATCCGTATTCACCATTTCTTTCAGTGCATTTGCCACAACGACAGGTTGTTCATACATGTCGCCGATATTTACATTTTCACTCTGGAAGGCTTCCTTCAGATTGGTTGGCATGGCAACCAGGGAAGTTAACCGCTTGTTATCTCCACCCAGCTCGACACCAAAGATGTAGGCTTGTGCAATGTTGGGATAATATTGCTGCATTTCATCGAAGTAGGCACGCAATTTGGTTTGTGTTTTTCCATCATAATTGGCTTCTGTAATAGCAGCCTGTACTTCGGTGGAATCAATGCCCTCTGCCCATTTTTTGGTGATTTGTTCTACTTGACCATGTAGCTGGTCAACGAGAATCGTTTTTTGAAAGTAATAGCTGCTGGCAATAAGTGCCACGCCGATAATAATAATGTTAGTAAATGAAAGCAACAGATTTTTGGAGAAAAAAGACATGCTTTTCCAACTTAATGATTTCACTAAAGTCCACTCCTGATCTTCTTTGAATTGATAATATGCTGGTGTTTTCATGATGCAATTTAAGTCATTCCTGTATCCCCTCCAAAGGCATAATATGAGACCATGGTCTTGGGTTTCTGGTCGCTATGTAGAGATATTTTTACCTAGATACCCATGGGTGTCTAATTATTAAAACACATCTATACTTAATATGTCGTATAAAATGTCGTCAAATTGAATAGTTTTGTTAAAACTTTTTTAATATTTTACGTATTTATGGACATATGAAAGTGAGATGTAGGTATTTAGAACTGTTTATTTAAAATAATTCCCATTTTTTAGTTTCATTCTGTATTCTATAACATGGTGGGTTAAAAAACATCCTAAAACATTGAAAAAATAGTGAAAACGACAGAAAACGGACTTTCTTCTGCCACACAAATCAGATATCAGGGAGGAGAAGCTTACCAAGATTGTACATAAGCAACATCCAATGATACATGTGAAGCAGAGAAACAGGCCAAGTTTTCCAGTTGAACACCTCATGCACAGATATACATCGGAAGCGGTTTTATCTATAATAACTACAGTATGCATTTCTCAAATCATGAGCAGGCGGGGGTTTATAGATGAATCTTAAACAGATAGCAGCTGAGCGCGCGGCAGAATATGTTCAAGATGGAATGAAGGTTGGATTGGGTACAGGGTCAACGGCGTATTACGCTATTTGTCGAATTGGTGAGCGAGTACGTGAAGGGTTGAACATTCAGGCTGTAGCAACTTCGGAAGCATCGGACAAGCTCGCCAAAGAGTGGGGAATTCCGATCGTTCCATTTGATCAAATTGGACGTCTGGATCTTACCATTGACGGTGCAGATGAAGTTGATCCTGAGTTTAACCTGATCAAAGGTGGCGGCGGTGCGCTTTTGCGTGAGAAAATTGTAGCTGCAAACAGCGACAAACTGATTATTGTGGCCGATGGCAGCAAAGCCGTACAAAAGCTGGGAAAATTCCCGTTGCCAGTTGAAGTGGTTCCGTTTGCTTCAGAATGGACCTTCCAGGCGCTGGAGAAACTCGGATGTCACCCGGAATGGCGTATGGATGGGGATCAACGTTATCTTACGGATAATGGAAACCTCATTGCAGATTGCCATATGGAAGCCATAGAACATGCTGCGGAGCTTAACGTTCAGTTAAATATGCTCCCAGGTGTTGTCGATAATGGATTGTTTATTAAAATGGCTGACACCGTCATTCTTGCGAAGGATGATGGCAGCATCGATGAGCGTCATCGTTCATGAACGGAAAGTGAGGTCATTGCATAGATGAGGGAAAACCCGTTAGTGGATGGTGAGATTGTTCTTCGATGTGTGGAGAAAGAGGATCTGACTGAACTCTATGAATTGATCTACAGTGAAGAAGTACCGGAATGGAAGCAATGGGATGCGCCATATTATGCCCTTGAACATGAGAGCTACGAAGACTTCGAACGGAGTATGTTAAGAAGACTTGAAGCAACTCAGAGCAATGCTGATCCGGACTCCATTCGAATCATTGAGTTGAATGGCCGAATCGTCGGTACAATCAGCTACTATTGGGAACATCGTCCATCCATGTGGCTGGAAATGGGAATAGTGCTATATCGTTCAGCCCAATGGGGGCACGGGATTGGCACGCGAGTACTTCAGATATGGTCCAGCTACTTATTCGAGCAATTGCCCCTGGCCCGGGTTGGGTTGACGACCTGGTCAGGCAATGAACGGATGATGCGTTCAGCTTCGAAGGCGGGACTGCAGGTGGAAGGACGCATGCGTAAATGCCGCATCGTGGATGACAAACATTATGATTCAATTCGTATGGGAATGCTGCGCGAAGAGTGGGAGCAGATACGATCTTCAGGCGCAGGTCGAAATGTAAACAAGTGATGGAGGATTAAGAAATGCCGAACAACGAGGACAATCGGGAACTGTCTTTACAATTATTTGTGGTTCTCGCTCGCGCATATAATTCCGTTACATCCAGATCCAACCGGGATATCCAGAGTCATGGACTGAATACAACAGAATTTGGCGTGCTTGATTTGTTATACCATAAAGGGCCGCAGGCGTTGCAAAAGATCGGTGAAAAAGTGTTAATGTCCAGCGGCAATATCACGTATGTTGTGGACAAGCTTCAGAACAAAAATCTGCTGATTCGTCGAGCATCCAAGGAAGATCGGCGTGTCATATACGCTGAATTGACGGAGGAAGGAAGACATCTGTTCACACAAATCTTTCCTCAGCACCACCAGGTGATCATTGATGCGGTGGATGGGCTGGAACCTTCGGAAAAGGCGGATGCGATTCGTTTGTTAAAAAAGCTTGGACTCGCTGCAGAGGGGAAAACTGACTTGCGTTAATAACGCAGGTCAGTTTTTTTTATATGAATGTATGCCATTCGTCGTTCATGTATAATGAATAAATAGGTTGTATTTGAACGGGGACGATCGAGGCTGCTGAAGCTGCTGAGAGAGATTGAGGAAGCCTTTGTATAAGCAGTAGGGCTTAATTCGCGATTAGGAGAGTGATCATGTGATGTCTAATGAACATGGAGAGAAGAACTCATCGCACAGAACGATTGAATCGTTATCCAATCAGATGGTTCACGGCAAGGAGAGCCGAGGGCAGAGTTTTATATCTCTTCCGATATCAATCTTGCTTGCAGATGATAACGTCATCAATCGGCAAGTTGTGAAGATGCAACTCAAAAGGCTGGGCATGACGCAGGTGGATGCCGTCTCTAATGGGGAAGAGGCTAGCGAGGCCTTTCTCAGCAATAAATATAGTATGATCCTGATGGATAACATAATGCCTGTAATGGACGGACTGGAGGCGACACGTCATATCAGAGCCATAGAACAGGATAAGATGTGGCCTCCCATTCCGATTATTGCGATGACAGGAAATGTGATGGATGGAGAGAAAGAGAAATGTTTTGAAGCCGGGATGAATGATTTTATTGGTAAACCCTTCACGCTTGAAGCTCTAAACAACGTGATTCAGAAGTGGCAACAAGCATCTCAGTCCGGAGAAATTACGAAATGATAGATAGTATACATACTTGTTTCACGTGGAAGATCGACTGAAAGAGAGGGGAATTTTCATGTTATTATACAGCCTTGCGGTTCTGGTGCTGATCGTTCTTGCCTTACTATGGTTAGGTGGACTTTACTTCTTCAAAACCGCCATTCGGCGTGCTCCAAAATCATTTCTGGTTGACAATCCGAATCTGATGCCCGAACCGGATAACGAAATAATCAGCAGTGCGTCTGACTTGACGTGGCTTGATACGCAGACAACCGAAGATATATATGTTGAATCCCATGACGGATTAAAGCTGCATGGAACATGGCTTCCTTCCCACAGGGGATCGCAGCAACCAACAGTTATCCTGGCTCATGGTTATTCGGGAAAAGGCAGAGAGATGGCCGGTTTTGCGCGCTTTTATGCTGAAAAGCGGGGCTACAACGTCCTGATGCCGGATGATCGCGGTCATGGCCAAAGTGAAGGCAATATCATCGGGTTCGGCTGGCTGGACCGTAGAGATTATGTTCAATGGGTCCATTGGGTTCTGGGCAAGGTCGGCACAGAGACGGAGATCATCTTGCATGGAATTTCGATGGGAGGCGCTACTGTATTGATGACAGGTGGTGAAGCTCTCCCTGATCAGGTGAAGGCCATCGTAACGGATTGTGCGTATACCTCAGTGAAGGATGAACTGACCTTCCAGCTCAAGCAGCTATACAAGTTGCCCGCATTTCCGTTTATACCCGTTACCAGTCTTATCTCTAAATGGAAGGCAGGCTACTTCTTTGGGGAGGCATCGGCACTAAATCAACTCACGAAAGTTCAAGTTCCTGTTCTTTTTATTCATGGTGAGGCAGATACGTTTGTTCCGACGGAAATGGTTTACAGACTATATGAAGCTTGTCCGACAGAAAAAGAACTGTTGACTATCCCCCGTGCGGGTCATGGAACAGCGTTTCAAGTGGATCGTCCCCGATACGAGGAGGTACTGGAATCCTTTTTGACAAAGAACCTATCGAATTCTTCTGCAGTATCATCATTGATCTGATTCCAATAAAGCAACCTGGGTATTAAGTAGAAGATGTCCTTAAGGGGAGGTGCGAGATGCCATATACACCTAGAGTTTGTTCATATTGTCATGAAAAAATGGCAGAGAATGAGTTCAAATGCAAATCTTGCGGCAATCTGGTTACTACCAAGACGGTTCAGCCTGAACAACCGTACATGATTGAAAATGATGAATTTATATTGGATCGATATTCAATTGTGTTGCTTGTTCTGATGACACTGTTTCTTCCTCCGGTAGCCATGACCATCGGCGGCGTGATGTTATTTAATGACAATACGTATAAGCAGGATACAGGTAAATTACTCGTAACTGGGGCATTTGTAGTGATGGTAATTCTCACCATTATTCTGTTCGCAGGTTCGGGGACATTGACGATTAATATCTAATCTATGGAGGTGCTTTTATGGCAAATGAACAATTTGAGGCTGCACGGAAAGCAGAGGCAGGTTACCATTCTAACTTCTATCAGAATAATGAATTATTCGCGTCCGGTACCTGGATGGCGAGGCCCATGCCTATGGTTATGGATATGCTGGAGCGTCTCCTTGCCCATAAGACGGAACTGCGAGTTCTCGATTTGGGATGTGGTGTAGGCAGACATACGATTCCTATTGCACAGCGTCTCGGGCAAACAAACAGTGAAGTTATCGGGGTGGATTTGCTGGATGAGGCTGTAGATGGACTTCGCAAATATGCGAAAGAATATCAGGTTGATCATATCGTGCAAGCAGAGAAAGCAGATGTTGAGCATTACGCTATCGAGCCGGATCATTTTGATTTTATTGCGGCTTGCTCTTGTCTGGAACATGTTTCAAATAAACAAGCTTTAGTGGAAGCTATTGAACGTTTGCAAGCGGGAACCCGTACAGGCGGCATTCATTGTATCACGATGAGTACAAGTGTAGATGAAAAGGAAATCAACACAGGACGGGAGATTGAGCCGTTGATTGAATTGAATCTGCCCACAGCGGAGGCTATCGCATTACTGGAGAAGGCTTATACGGATTGGAATATTCTTCTCCAGGAACATGTAACACAGACGATCGAAGAGGAAAAGTATGATGAACCGACACAGTTCCGTTGTGAACTGCTTCGTTTCGCTGCACAGAAGCAGTAGCAGCCTGCCGGGATCGCGTAGTAAGATCCCGGCAGTTCGTATTACTCGGTAGCTTAATAGGAACATCACAAGAAGCATCATGTGACAGGGGACATCATCACACCAGAACATGGGGGATCAGAATGAGTACATATGTGATTGGGATGGATGGCGGGGGAAGCCATACACGTGTGGCATTGGCCGATGAGAACGGAAAGGTTTTGACTTATGTGCAAAAAGGCGGTTGCAACCGCTATCATGATGCCAATGCAGAGCAGAATGTATTGGAGGGCATTGCCGAAGCCATTCGCGGAGCTGGGTTAGAAGTGAATCAGATTGCTTCCATTCAGGCGGGGATGGCAGGCCTGGATCGGCCTGAAGATACAGTCTGGGCTGAAGCGTTACTCGCCCAAACCGGTATATTAGGCAGAATCAGCGCAGTAAATGACACGCATATTGCACATACGGCAGCTTTTGTTGGTGAGCCGGGCATTGTAGCTATTGGAGGCACAGGCTCTCTGATTCTGGGTAAAACGGAACAAGGGACCTGGCTCCGCAATGACCAGTTCGGCCACTATGCGCCAACAGCAGCTCGCTTTTTGGCTTATGACACGGTGCATTCCATCCTTGCGGGACGTTATGGTCCGCAGGATCAACCCTGGATCGAACAGATATTAGCCTATTGGAATGTAACTTCGGTTCCGGAGCTTGCTGCATTGGGCGTGTCAGGTTTTGCTGAAAATAGACAGGCCATCAATCGGATATTTGGTCAAATGGCTCCTTTGGTTACCGAAGCAGCAGCCGAAAATATTCCGCTTGCGGTCAGAGTATGTGATTCGGCAGCGGATACGGCCGTTGTGGGTATTCTAATGCTTGCATCATGTTTTGAAGATCAGCAGGTGTGCATGACGCTTACAGGAAGTTGTCTGAGTACATCTTATATGGTGGAGGCCGTTCGAAAGGGGCTGGATGCAGCCTATAAACCGGGTGGACAACAGATTCATTACATTACCAGCCATGTGCCGGCAGTCGGAGGTGCGCTGCTGGATGCATATCATTTGGCAGGAATTCAGGTGCCTGAAGGTATCACGTCTGATCTCCAATCGGAGCTGAAACGGCATACGACTTGAACTTTTAAAGGCTAACGACTACAATACGATAACGGAATCAAGCAAGTTATAGGAGGAATCAGGGTGTTAATTCAATTGAAATCACGCATACAGGATCCGGAAGTACAGGAGCTGTTGTCCTACTCGGTCTTTCCCGATCCGGATCACCTGAATCGTGCGTTACAACAGTATGTTGATAAGGAAGATCTGCATTTGGACGGTTATGAAGACGAAGGTCAGCTGATCGGTCTGATTGGATATGAAAGTACAGGAACGAGTGAGATCACTATTCATCACATTGCAGTCTTGCCTGAGAACCGTTTTAAAAATTATGGTCGTGGCATGATTTCACAGGTGCTGGCCCAATATAACCCGGATAGACTGATCGCAGAGACCGATGTGGAAGCGGTAGAGTTTTATCGAAATACGGGATTCGTAGTGTACAGCCTGGGTGAGCTGTATCCGGGTGTGGAGCGATTCCGCTGTGTGCTGGAAAAAGACGAGGAGCAAGACGAACAATAGTTTTGATCCGGTTTACTACTGTGCAACGGAAATAGAGCATAATTATAACAGGATGTTGGATTTGGCGAATAAGCTGAGTCGGACGTCCTGTTTTTTTTGTCGTTTGTTAAAAAAAAATAGGAAAAACGTATTGCTTTGCAATATAGTTTCATTATAGAATAGTTTCATTGGAGAATAGTTCTACAAGTGAACTATATTTTGAGGGAAGGAGAATGAAGAATGAACACACCGGATGCTAGAAGTTTGGTTAACCGCTATTTGGATGCTTCTTTCCTGGTAACCAAACGGTTTGATACCCAGATACGTGAACGCTTGGGGCAAACCATTACCACAGATCAGTTCTGTGCACTTCGTATGATCGAGGAGAAACCGTTATGTACGCCTTCTGATCTGGCAGAACTTCTGTGTGTGGGCAAGAGCAGTATCACTGCTCTGGTCAACAAGCTGGTGGACCGGGATTTGGTCCATCGGGCCGGGGATGAACGCGACCGCAGAGTTGTGTATTTGACCCTGACGGACAATGGACGGGAAGTATACAAGGAAACGGAACAGGAAATACAGCAGCTTCTGGAGCCATATTTGGTCCATTTCAAACCGGAAGAGGTTCAGAATTTCATTGAATCTTTTGAGAAGCTGGCAGCTCTGCTAACGCATGAAGGAGGACAGGAGAACGAATGAGAACGATTTTGAAAGCGCGATGGTGGCTGATGGGGCTATGGGTTGTTGTGGCTGCTGTATTAATGTTCACCGCCCCTAATATGAGTGAATTGATTCGGGAAAAAGGACAATTTTCGGTTCCTGAAGGGCACTCTTCCACCCAGGCAGCGGCGATTCTGGATGAAGCCGCAGCACAAAAGGGTGAGCAGCAGGGTAGCCAGTTGGCTCTTGTATTTTATAACCCGGATGGTTTGGGTGCCGAGGGTAAAGAAGAAGCAGAACAGGCTGTTAAGAAACTGGAGGCTGAAAAAGAGAAACTGGGCATTCTGTCCATACTGGAACCATTCTCTCAGCCTGAATTATCTGACAAAATGATCTCTGAGAATGGCAAGACGATCTTAACGTCGCTTTCCATTGATCAGGGAGACCGTACAGTCAAGGAAATGCGCGAAGACCTCAATGAAGCTTTGTCATCGGTCAATGTGGAACATTACATAACCGGTAAAGGTTTGATTGATGAAGATACGGTGGAAAGTTCCCAAGAAGGACTCAAAAAATCGGAGTACATTACTGTAGTATTTATTTTGCTCATCCTGTTCCTTGTATTCCGCTCTTTTGTCGCTCCATTTGTTCCACTGCTTACAGTGGGGATCAGCTACATTGTTTCACAGCAGATTGTTGCGTTTCTTGTAGACGGTCTAGACTTCCCTATATCGACGTTTACGCAAATCTTTATGGTGGCAGTCATGTTCGGGATCGGTACGGACTATTGTATCCTGTTGATTAGCCGGTTCAAGGAAGAATTGGCTCATCATGAAAATACGTGGGATGCTATTATTGCTACTTACCGCACAGCAGGCAAAACGGTATTCTTCTCCGCACTCGCCGTGCTGGTTGGATTCATTGCCATTGGTTTTGCACAGTTTATGTTGTATCGTTCCGCGGTAGCAGTTGCTGTCGGTATTGCCGTGATGATGCTGGCATTAGTCACGATTGTTCCATTTTTCATGGCAGTGTTGGGAAAAAGGCTGTTCTGGCCTTCCAAAGGTTCACTGGAGCATGCCGAGAGCAAGATTTATGGTGCAGCCGGTCGTTTCTCCCTAAAACGTCCATGGGCAGCCCTGCTCATCGTTGCAGCGGTATGTGTGCCATTGCTGGCAACTTATGACGGTAAACTGTCGTTTAACAGTCTCGATGAGATTGGTGAGAAATATGATTCGGTCAAAGCATTCAATATCATTTCGGACAGCTTCGGTCCTGGTGAATCCTTGCCGGGTCAGGTCGTTATCCAGAATGATGAAGCTATGGATAACGCCAAGTACATGGCGCTCGCCGAAAAAATCAGCCGGGAAGTGGAGAAGGTGCCGGGGATCTCTGGTGTCCGCAGTATGACACGTCCAACCGGTGATGAGATCAAAGATTTTGAAGTGACACAACAAGTAGGGACATTGTCTGATGGTTTGGGCGAAGGCAAAACGGGTCTGGATAAAATCCGTGATGGTCTGAGCGAAGCCAGCAGTCAGTTAAGCAAAAATGAACCACAACTTAAAGAAGCTGCGGATGGAGCTGGAGAACTGACCAAAGGTACTTCCCAACTGCAGTCTGGTATTACACAGTTGTCGGAAGGACTTCAGCAGATTGAAAAAGGAATTCGTGACAGCTCCTCGGGCGCCGGTGATCTAAAAGCAGGTCTGCAGAAAGCCAAAACGAGTGCAGATCAACTTGCACAGGCCAACAATCAGCTGCTTCAAGCCTATCGTCAGGCAGGAGCAGGTGTCGCAGCGCTGGGTGATGGTGTAGGTGAACTGCAATCACAACTCAAAGGTGTATCTACAGCGTTGACCAGCTTGAATGAATCGTTCACAGCGCTTGAAGAGCGTTATCCTGATTTGCTGCAAGACGCCGATTATCAGCGGGTCAAAGGAACCCTTGGTGAAACAGGTACCGGCACCGCACAGCTTGCTCAAGGTTTGGGTCGAATTCAAACCAAGCTGGGCGAAGCCGCAGCTGGAATCAATCAGGCTAACGAAGGCTTTGCCTCCGCAGCTTCCGGACAGAAGGCACTTGCAGATGGTCTGGGTCAGATTGTGACGGGAATCAGTCAGTTGCAATCCGGTCTTAAACAGGCCGCTGACGGTCAAGGTAAAGTGATTAGTGAAATTCCTTCAATTCAGAAAGGACTTGGTCAGCTTCAGGGCGGTCAAGAGAAAATTCAGCAAGGCTTCTCGGATCTGAGTGGTCAACTGACTCAATTGACAGATGGTCTTAATCAGAGTGTGGATGGAATCGAACAGGTTTCAGGTGGACTCGATTCAGCACAGGACTACCTGACACAATTGCAAAGCTCTCCTGATTCTGATCTGGCAGGCTGGTATGTTCCTGAAGAAGCACTGAATAGTAAAGACTTCACACAGGTATTCGATACGTATCTGTCCAAGGATCGGAAAACGATGACGATTGACGTTATTTTTGCCGAGAATCCATATGGAACAGAAGCGATTGATCGTGTTCCGGATATTGAAGCTGCGGTACATCGTGCCGTACAGGGTAGTGCACTTGAAAAAGCGGATATTGCAATTGGCGGGGTAACCAGTACATTTGCAGATCTGCAGGAAGTCTCCAACAACGATTACACACGCACAGTTATGCTGATGCTTGCAGGAACGTTTATCATTCTGGTCCTGCTGCTCCGTTCAGTTATTATGCCGCTGTATCTGATTGTCTCGTTGCTGCTGGCGTATTTCACATCGATGGCCCTGACTGAAGCGATCTTTGTGAATATACTTGGGTTCTCGGGTATCAGTTGGGTTACGCCGTTCTTCGGCTTTGTCATGCTGATTGCACTGGGTGTGGATTACAGCATCTTCCTGATGGATCGTTTCAATGAGAACAAAGGTATGAGAGTCCATGATGCCATACTATATGCCATGAAAAACATGGGTACGGTCATTCTGTCTGCAGCCGTCATTCTGAGTGGTACCTTTGCCGCAATGTATCCATCGGGAGTTCTTTCGATGATGCAGATTGCGACGGTTGTACTCAGCGGACTGATCTTGTATTCTCTGCTGTTCCTGCCATTCTTCGTTCCTGTAATGGTGAAAATGTTTGGCCGTGCCAACTGGTGGCCATTCCCGAACAAAGAACAGGCAGATTCCGTAGATTCAGATCGTAATATAGGCATGTAATGTAATGATATATGAAAACCCCGCTGGATCCCCGGCGGGGTTTTCTGTATGGTTTAGTGCATCCATTTATGAAACGGACAAATAAATGTGTATGCCTACGGACACCATCCCGCGCCTTGTCTCCGTTCCTCTCATACGATATATAGGAATTGTATATGGAGTAAGTTTATAACACAGCAGAGAGGGGCGGCGGGATGGTATATCGATATGTGGCTATAGGAGATTCATTAACGGTAGGTACAGGAGCGCTGCTGGGCACCGGCTTTGTTCCTTTATATCGGAGAATGGCAGAAACGAATGTGCGTACGTTTGTATCGATGGATAATTTGGGAGTGAATGGACTTACGTCAGGGGAAATGCTGCAGATGATATCCAACAATCCAAGAGTACGCCAATCGCTGCGTGAGGCGGATATTATTACGTTGTCGATTGGTGGGAACGATCTGATTCGTACATTCAAAGCAAGTGGCGGGATCCCGAATTCAAGTAAGATGACACAGGTGCTTGGGGATACTCGCAGTAACGTGTCCCAGATTATGAGGCACATCCGGCAGTTGAAAGGAAATAGTGTATATATGGTCCGTACGATTGGGTTGTACAACCCGTATCCACAAGCGGCGGAAGCTGCATATTGGGTGCGGCAGTATAATTCCTTTCTGAATAGTGCAGGATCGGGGAACTATGCCTGTGCTCAGGTCTATGACCGGTTTGAAGGGCGTGAACGTGAACTGTTATTTTGGGACAGGGTTCATCCAAATGCAAAAGGCTATCGCGTGATTGCAGAACAGCTGAATCGTACAGGGTACTATCCATTTGCCTGATCAGCAGGTAGTGAAGCTTAGAATGACTATTCACTCGGAGCTGACTAGACCGAAAGAAATACTTCCGTTAAGATGAGGACATATAGAGGTTGTATTATGTGAGGTAAAGGAGTTATTTTTGGTGCACATCATCGATTCAGATTCCCTAAATGATTCAGAACAGCAGCTCATATCCACCGTTTTATCCTCATATGGCTTCACGTCCGACTGGAAAGCTCAGCGCGGAAGGGGAGGCATGAACAACTCTACCTTTATGATAGAGATGGGCCAAGAATGTTACGTGCTGAGGCAGTATGAAACGCATAATGATCGAATGAAAATTGCTTTTGAACACGAGGTGCTGTCTGCCTTGTCACGTTCAGAGTTTGAGCTTGATGTGCCTGCGCCCGTTAGCCTTCCTGATGATAAGCATGCAACATTTCTTACTGTGCAGGATCGCTCGTCTGGAAGGAGCAAAATCGTGACGTTGTTCCATTATCGTGAGGGCCATAATCCCGTGTGGAATACACCAGAGCAGCTGAGCGGACTGGGCAGGGCGGCGGGCATGTTATCTTCCGTTATGGCGCGCCTTCCCATATCCCTGGCTCCCGTTTACCCGCCCTATTATCAGATTCAGGAGGCTTACCCGCTTTGTTCACCGGAGAAATTATTGCAACTATGCACCTCACCCCTGGGTACGCTGATGGCATGTGCGGATGACCTGCAGAAGCTGAAGGTTGTATTGCCAGACTTATTCAATACGCTGCGAGGTTTGGAGCTTTTGCCACATCAACTGGTCCATGGGGATTTGAATGCATCCAATGTATTGGCAGACTCTCGGGAAATCATATGTGCCATTTTGGATTTTGAATTCGCCACATGGGATCTGCGGGTAATGGAGCTTGCTGTGCCCATGTCTGACCTTCTGACGATGGACAAGGAGCAGTCATGGATGTGGGAGGCTTTGGAGGGACTGATTCAGGGATTCAGGCAACAGGTCAGTCTGGAGCCAGAGGAGCTGAGCATGATTCCAGCTCTTATTTTGCTTCGAAGTCTGGATGTGGTCATGCATTTTATCAGTCGCTTGTTCGAAGGTACAGATGAGCCTGAAGTGGCTGTGCAGCAAATCAGGAAGCTTAGAGAACGGATAGACTGGATGAAAGGTAATGAGGAACGGCTGCGCGAGCTGCTGGTCTAGCTCTGCAACTTGCAGATGTATAACAAAAGAGCACTGATTTAAGCCTTGAGGCAAGAATCAGTGCTCTTTTTATTTGGTGAAATTTATTATCACGAATGAATGGGATGGATGCGTACATTTCGAATTCACGACGTCGAATCCAATGCTCAATCTAACGTAATCAAGCAGCCTTACAGTCCACGCTTGCGGAACCAGCTGCGTACAGCCCAGCGACGCTCCTGGCGCTTCTTATATTTTGGCAGGGAGCGATACACGTTCAGTGATTGTTCATAGGCTTGTTTTGCATCAGCAGTACGTCCAAGAGAGCGGTACACCGAGCCGAGCAGATAATACGCTTCACTGGATGAGGAATGAATCTCCTGGAATTGCTGAACGTATGCCAGCGCTTTGTCCCGGTGGGTATCCTTGAATGCACCTGCAAGTGTCAGATAAGGACGTCCATATTTCACTCTTGGATTAATATCCAGTGCCTGCAAAATATGACGCTCGCCTTCTTCTGTTTGGCCCAGATGGAGTTCAGTTGTGCCCAGCGCCTCCCAATATTCGGCTGATTGTTCATAAGGACGCTCCAGTTCCAGCAGCAAGGCATGAGCTTCGCTATAACGTTTGCGTTCAATCAACAGACGGGCCAGATCCAGCTTGGAAGAGACTTCATTCGGACTCATGGCAAGCTGCTGCCGGAGTCGTGAGATGTTACGCATACGTTTAAGTGGCTTCATGAAGCTTGGCATCACCCCAACATAGCGACGATCCAGGAAATACAAAATGATGAGGAAAATAAGAACCGCCAAGAATGGATTGCCTACAATCCGCCACAGCAGGCCAAAGATTAGAAATTTAATCAGCACGACAAAGTCAACTCCAATTATGATGTAATCGCATTTCGAACACTTAAAATATATTTGGATTGGTCCAGCGGGTTAACTCCTCTGCGCTTCCGCGTATGGGTCTGATCCGAAGGACAATCCTGGTACCCGGCAAAAGAAGTCGTGAGCACCCCGCGTCCGCTCGTCTCTGAACGCAGCTTCACCGGATAATCCATGGAGCTTGCCAGAGGCATACGTCCTTCAACGATGCATCGACCGCCTCCGATGATCGGCGCTTCAAGGGTTGCTCGCATATGTACCAGATCACTAAGCGCTTTGCCGCCGTACTCCTCCGGAACCGTTAACCGGAAATTCAGGATGGGTTCCAGCAGGGTTGTACCTGTGTTTGCCAACCCATCCATAATTCCCATCGGCGTTGCTACTACAAAATCCAGGGGATGGGTATGCCAGACATGGTGCTCTCCTTCGATTAGTGTAATGCGCAGGTCGGTAACTTCCCACCCCAACAATCCCTGAGATAGCGCTTCGGGAATACGGCGTTCTACTTCATTCTGATAACGGAGCAGGAGATGATCCGTCCGGACGGTGGATGAGTAGATCAGACCGCTGCCACGTGGCAAAGGCTCAATGCTGAATCGAAGAATGGCCCAGCAGGGCTTGGGCATCGTATATGCGATGAATCCTTCCCCGGAAGAACGAGGGGTTTCCTTATAGATGACGGACGGCGGGTCAAATACGATATCCAGTCCGAAACGACTCATCAACAGGCTGGACAGAATCTCAAGCTGAATGGTTCCCATGACTTTAAGATGCAGTTCCCGTTCTTCAGGCAACCATTGCAAATCGAGCAGGGGATCTTCATCCGTCAGCTCTTGCAATGCCGCTACAAGGTCAGGATAACGAGCCGTGTCTTTACCATGGACCTGCACGGTCAACAAGGGAACAGCCAGCTGGGGTACAGGAGGCACACCTTCGGGGCTGCCAATAATATCACCAACATGGGTTTCGCTTAGTCCGTACAGTGCGGCGATCTGTCCGGCATGAACAGCACCGGTATCCGCCCATTTCCGACCATCCATTCGGCGAATCTGTGTCACTTTCTCTTCCAGCTTCCGAGTGGAGTTATAGATCGTATCCCGATTATGCACGCTGCCACCATACATGCGAACATAGGCTGTACGGCCCATCGTTTTATCCCGTTCAATTTTGAATACAACCCCGGATACTGAAGGTTCTTGAGGCTGTGCAGGTGCAGGAAGAAATTCGATGATGGCATCCAGCAGTTCCGTTACGCCGATCCCTTTGCCAGAAGCACCATAACAAATGGGGAACACTTCGCCCTGATGCACCTTTTTGCGAAATGCTTCATCTAGCTGGTCAGCAGGCAGCGTTTCACCATTAATGTAGGCTTCCATCAGATCTTCGTCGAGTTCGGCAAGTAATTCAAAGAGGCCAGAGATAGATGAAGAAGAACCTTTCACTTGCGTTTGGCTCTCATTCCATAAGGTGTCAATGCCCTCAAATACATCTTCATTCATACGAAAGGATTGGATCTCGCATACGAAGGGAGATAGGCTGGAGCGGATCTGATCGATAACCGTCTCAGCAGAGGCACCAACCCGATCCATTTTGTTAATATAAATCAGGGTAGGAATTCCAAGCGAGCGGAGAGCATGCCAGATGGTCTCGCTTTGGGATTGGACCCCTTCCACGGCGGATACAATCAGTACGGCTCCGTCCATAACACGCAGGGCTCGCTCTACCTCAGAGCTGAAATCGATATGTCCCGGCGTATCAATCAGATCAATAATCGTATCTTTCCAGATCAAAGAGGTCATAGCCGCCTGCACGGAAATGCCTCGTTCCTTTTCAATATCCAGAGAGTCTGTGGCTGTAGTTCCGTCATCTACGCGACCTGGACTACGTACGACACCGCTTTGAAATAACATATGTTCTGTCGTTGTTGTTTTCCCTGCATCGACGTGTGCGAAGATGCCGATATTTCTGCGATTCAATTCGTTTAACATGGGATGTAAGGCTCCTCTGGCAGCAGAAACGCATCGTTTCCGACATTGTAATTCAGTATTATAACATACCACACGAATAGTATGGAAGAATATGTTACACACAGACAATTCTCTACATTTCAGGATGTCGTGACAATCACGTTTGATCCTGATTCTTCATGGTTTTACGGTAGGCAGCGGGTGTGGTGCCCGTCAGTTTCTTGAATTGTCGATAAAAATGGGGCAGGCTCTCAAAGCCGCAGGCATCGGCAACAACGGCCATCGTCTCATCACTTCGAAGCAGATGCTCTTTCGCCATAATAACCCGGCGGGCCAATGCATAGTCAGTTAGCGTCATGCCAGTATACCTTTTGAACGCACGGCTGAAGTGGGCCGGGGATACGGCTGCCTGCCGAGCCAGTTCCGGCAAGGAAAGGCCACTGCGCAGCTCTTCATCCATATGATTCAGCGTAGAGGAGAGCCAGCTTGGTCCAGGAACACTTCTGGCAGGACTTGCAGGACCAACTGCCTCCAATCGTTCCAGATAAATAAGTAAGAGCTGCAACCGCAGCAGAGCGGCGTGGGCACTCAAGTGATGTTCTAACTGGAATTCTGCATGAATGTCGTCAATTAATGCAGCCACCTGAGCTTGCTCCTTGGCTTCTAGATGCCTCTTGTACACCCTGCGTTTGCGGCAGCGTTCAAATAGAGAGAGCATGGCTGACGCACTTCCTCCCGCTGTGGAGGCCAGTAATCCTGGACTGAAGAACAAGGCCGACGAAGTCACCGGATTCCCGGCATCCGGTAATGCGCGGTGTACCGTGCTGCCAGGAATGATAAACAAATCGCCCTCCTGCATGTCTTCAAGACCAGTATCAATGAAAATGGTGCCCTGACCCCGATATACATAAATAATTTCATGCCAGTCATGAAGATGATCCGGCAATTCGTTCTGGGGGGACTTGGTATCTGCATACACCAGACGAAAGGGAATCCCCCATTCCGCCTGAATGGTTGTACGAACGGGCGAACGTTCCATTCGATCTCCTTTCAAAACAGAGCTACAAAAAAAAGTGGTTACATCTGATCATGAAAGAGTACATTTACCGCAATATAAGCAATTAAATTTCCTTTTATTGATGATACAATGAATTTAAAGCGTTTTCAATGGAAGTGTAAGCGGCTGTGGCCGTGCAGCGGGACATCTGATGTTGACAAATAAAACGATGAGGTGAGTGTTCATGTCGGCGAGCACGAAAAGACCAAGGCTAAAGCTGAATCTGCTTGGAAGTGATAACCAGCGCAAGTGCAAAGAAGTGATGGAACGTCCCGTAAAGGTACTACAGATTGGGGAAGGCAACTTTTTGCGTGGGTTTGTAGACTGGATGCTTCATGAGAGTGCCAGACAAGGCAAATTCCATGGCAGTGTTGCGGTGACCCAACCTCGGCCTGGGGGAAAGGCAAAGCTGGAACAAATTCGTGATCAGGATGGATTATACACGATGATTACCCGGGGGCTGTCACAGGGAAAAGCAGTGGAACGTACGGAAATGATCTCGATTTTTTCACAGTGTATTAATCCATACGAAGAATGGCAGGGTTTTCTGAAACTTGCGGAATTGCCCTCCCTGGAGTTTGTCATCTCCAATACAACCGAATCGGGATTGAAATATACGCATTCAGAGTACACGCAGGGTGAACCTGTACAATCATTTCCGGGTAAACTGACGGTCTTCTTGCATCAACGTTATCTGAGGTTTGATGGGGACCCATCCCGAGGATTGATTCACCTGCCGTGTGAGTTGCTTGAGGGCAACGGGGATGTACTGCGCAGTTGTGTGCTGCGGCATAGTGAAGATTTTGGTTATTCTGAAGGCTTTCGTTCATGGATTGAGAACCATAACTTGTTCCTGAACAATCTGGTTGACCGGATTGTCACGGGTGCACCGACTACGGAAGAAGCTGATTCCCTGACCAATCGCTGGGGATACGAGGATCAACTGGTCAATACGGCTGAGCCATATCATTTCTGGGCCATTCAGGCAGATGAAGCACTGGATAAGAAACTCCCCCTGAAACAGGCGGGACTCAACGTTCATTGGGTGAAGGATTTGAAACCTTTTCAACTGCGCAAAGTTCGTATTCTGAATGGTGCTCATACCCTCATGTCTTCGCTCGGCATTTTGCAAGGCAAGGAACATGTGAGAGAGACGATGGAGGACCCGCAGTTTGGCTCATGGGTCAGAGAAGCGGTACATCAGGAAATCGTGCCTGCACTGGATATGCCGGATCATCATCTGGATCAGTACGCAGGGGAAGTGTTTGAACGTTTCCTCAATCCGTATATTAATCACAAGCTGCAGGATATTGCATTAAATACAGTAGGAAAGTTCAAAGTTCGTGTGCTACCTACACTTTTGGCCTATGAACAAAATCAGGGAACCTGGCCAGCACGGCTCGTAAAGGGATTTGCGGGATTATTGTGTCTGTATCGTCCAGTGAACACGCCAGATGGTTATATGGCACAGCGGCTGAACGGTGAGTCTGTCCTGCTTCGGGATGATGCGGATGTACTGGCTGCACTCGCCAAGCATTGGGATCGTTATGATCCTCTGAAGAGGGATAAGCAGCAATTAGAGCAGAGTGTAGCTGCTGTATTGTCTGATGTATCGATCTGGGGCGAGAATCTGGATGATCGACAGGGGCTTCGCGAAGCACTCGTTCACGAAATTGGTTTGCTGGAAGGTGAGAGTTAATGAACACAACACGTACAGTCAATGACTGGATTGCGATTCAACCGCAGGATGATGTCATTATAGCTCTTCGGGATTATGTAAAAGGGGAAAGTATTACCCTGCCAGACAGCACTGCTTTTACATTAAGGGATGATGTGCCCAAAGGCCATAAAATTGCTGTGCATACCCTCGCACCGGGCGAGGATGTGATGAAATATGGTTTTTCCATTGGGATAGCCAAGGAACAGATCGAACAGGGGAGCTGGATTCATAGTCACAATCTGAAAACAGGACTTCACGGTTTACTTGAATACCAGTATCAGCCGGGACCACTTGTCCAGACGGACATGCCTCCTGAACATCTGCGTTCATTTGATGGGTATCTGCGCCCTAACGGTGAAGCAGGTATTCGTAATGAAATCTGGATTGTAAATACGGTCGGCTGCATTAATAAAGTGTGTGAGGCTTTGGCTCGGATGGGCCAGTCTCAGTTCGGCAGCAGGGTGGATGGCGTATATCATTTCCCACACCCGTTCGGCTGCTCGCAGCTTGGAGATGACCTGAAATATACGCAGCAGGTATTGGCTTCCCTGGTGGAACACCCGAATGCTGGCGGCGTGCTGGTCATTGGTCTGGGTTGCGAAAATAATCAGGTAGACCAGTTCCGCGAATGTATCGCACCGGAATATCAGGGGAAAGTCCGTTTTCTCAAAGCACAGGAAACAGATGACGAACTTGAGGAAGGACTGCGTCTGATGGAAGAGCTCGTGGAGCTCGTCGAACATGAACAGCGTCAGCCGCTACCTTTGAGCAAGCTCAAAATTGGATTGAAGTGCGGCGGTTCGGACGGTCTGTCCGGGATTACGGCGAACCCGCTCGTAGGCTCCGTTGCGGATATGCTGGTTGCTGCCGGAGGTACAACCATATTGACCGAAGTTCCCGAGATGTTTGGTGCAGAGACCATTCTGATGAATCGGGCGATCAATGAGCAGGTATTTGATGATTTGGTAGACTTGGTGAACGGTTTCAAGCAATACTTTGTGAACCACGGTCAAAATATATATGAAAATCCTTCACCAGGGAATAAAGCAGGCGGGATTACCACGCTGGAAGAAAAGTCTTTGGGATGTACGCAAAAGGGAGGACGTTCTTCCGTAGTTGATGTACTTCGTTACGGCAAACGTGTCACTCAAACCGGCCTGAACATTGTGGAGGCTCCAGGGAATGACCTCGTGTCTGTTACAGCACTGTCAGCTGCGGGTGCGCACATTGTTCTTTTCACGACAGGTCGCGGAACGCCGTTTGGTGGCCCGGTACCTACCGTCAAAATTGCAACCCAATCCGACCTCGCAAATCGGAAAAAGCACTGGATCGATTTTAACGCTGGTCAACTGCTGGAAGGGAAGACGATGGAGGACGTGAAAGTGCAGCTATTCAGCCAACTGATCGATATTGCTTCAGGACGTGCGCAGACGCTCAGCGAGCAGCATGGATTTCGGGAAATTGCGATATTCAAGGATGGAGTCATCCTGTAATTGTATTCGTTCGTTGATTTATATTTGTAGCATGTATGGTATCGGTATATACAGCAAATCCCGGTGGCCCTCTTTGGCTACCGGGATTTGTCGTTCAAAGGCATTTCATTCACTTTATCGCAAAAGATTTTTTGATTTTGGTCAGTGAGGCAGCAGAAGTGTGTTTCTCCAATTGTTGTACCAGGAGTTCGCTCGCATCAGCAACGCTGCCCTCAAACGGCTTAATACCTTGACGTTTCATCCAGCGGCCTGAGGTCTCATAAGCAGAGCTATTCCAAGCAACCTTGCCTTCAGCGAGGCCTTCTTTTTCTTTGGTACCGCAGATGACAATGGCACACATGCTTTGAAGGTCCAGCAGCCCCTGGTCAAATGCTTTTTTGTCCTCTTTGGCTCCAAAACCTGCCAGTGAACGTAATTTCCGTCCATCAATCCCCTCCTGCTTCTCGATTATCTCATACAGTTTGAATGCTTCTCGAGAGAGGAGACCCGCGTCATATTGTTCTTCCATGACTCTGGAGTCCGCTAGCAGACGGTGCACCCATGGGAAATATTCGCGTGAGACAAGAATGGCTTTCTTATTGAGAAATTTGCCGTAGGCAGCGATCCCTTCCTCAGCCAGACGTGAACGCCACAACCAAGGATCAAGCGCGTTACCCTTGTGCCAGTTTTCTTGAGGCGTTATGGAGGACAGTGAAGGGTATTCGGGAAATAAAGGGGCGAGTGGGAGCAATCCCACAGCCTCTATTCGCTGCACAGCTTCTTCGTAAGTTACGATCGATTCATGCTCATTCATCATGATTTTGGCAAGCTCCTTTTTAGCGTGTGCTACAACGATTATTGTTGGAAGTAAGATACATCTGGTAGACTTCCTCGGCATGTTTGCGAATATCGCAGCGAAGGTTCTCAGGTTCAAGTACTTCTGCTTCACGTCCAAGTCGATAAAAGAATCGTACGGCCCAGGCCCACTCACCGGGAGGGCAGAGAAAGGACAGTTCCCAGACATCCGGAGCAATCTCGGTCATCCGTTCTCCAATATGCTTGTCCTGTTCTGCTTCGATCATTCCGCTGTAACTCAGACGTGCGGTAACACGTGTCGGAGAAGGTTCGGGAGATTTCGGTTTGCTGCGCTGTCGCTTTGCCTGTTCTGCCAGCTGTTGTGATTCAAGCAGCTCAACTGGCGTAACGTCCAGAATGCGGTCTGCCCTGAACAGGCGCTGTTCACCGTGCTCCTCCGAATACGCTTCACAATACCAGAAACCGGCTGAAGCATAGACTCGAATGGGGCAGATTGTTAGCCAGCGTTGACGGGAAGCAGAGCGGTACAACATACGCAGCCACCCTTGTTCCGGGATACAAGCCAGAAGCGGTTCCAGATGATGAAGGATATAGTTTCGCTCGGGAACATCATGCTGCAGTTGTTTGAGCATGGGATCCATCCTTGCTTTGACATCATCCGGAATAATGCTTTTGATTTTGTCCATTAATGTCCAGCGTTTCTCTTGAAAAGGGGTATCTGCATAATGGCTTAGGCCTTCGAGAGCAAAGATGAGAGTAGCTGCTTCAACCGGGTCTAATTGCAGTGGGGGCAGTACATACCCCTCCATAAGTCTGAAGCCGCCTCCGGGACCGGAGATAGCAATGATCGGGACATTCATCTCTGAGAGAGATTGGATATCCCGCAGGATGGTACGGCGGGAAACTTCAAACTTTTCTGCAAGTGAATGTGCCGTTTCGTGACCTTGCTGCAATGCCATAACGATGGCGGCAAGCCGATTTGTTCTATTCATGTCAGCCACTCCGTTTCGAGGGTTGCGCCGCCGGAAAGGATGCTGGAGTGTTCCTCTCATTGTAGCAGTGTATAAGTGACATCATGATTGTCACCAATATTTCGCAGCATTATATTATTTATTCTATACAGTGCAGCGCCTACTTTTGGAGGGTCGCTTCCTTTTCCCGGCGGGGCGTCGTTAAATTGTGTGTCTCGTCCAATTCGCTTCGCTTCTCGGTATTTCCTTCTAACCGATAGCCTCACAAATAATGACAAAAACCCGTATCCGGTCTAAACGGATACGGGAAGTAGCAGATTGAAACAAGTTCAATCATATAATACTTTAAATTTTAACAATTAACACCCTTTTAAGCTGCAAATATAGATCAATGCGATTTCTATGTAACATGTTGTATCATCAATTTTCGAATATTATTTCATTTCAAGCAGCTGCACACCGCGTCCTTCAATCTCGATCGTACCTGAGAGGGACCGATCTGTGAGCAAATCATGAGCTTCAGCTTTGCCCAAATCATAGGATTGAGTGGTAGCATTGTGATTCATTACAAACAGGTACTGTTGTCCATCCTTAGTACGAGCAGTCACTTCAACACCATCTGGAGTATCCAGAAGAGAAGCAATATTTTTGGATGCGGCCAGTTGTCCCAGCAAGCCGTCCAGGAATCGATCTTCCGGATCGGAAGCTACATACCAGGCTTCACCTTGGCCAAACGTGTTACGAGTTACTACAGGCATGCCTTTGTAGAAGTCGTCTCCATACTCGGCGATGATCTCTGCACCTTCACTGTGCAGCAAGTCACACAACATGCCACAACCATATTCTCCTTGAAGATCGCCATAAGCCTCTTTCATGACAATACGGTTTCTTTGCTCAGGCAGCAGGGCATCAATTTCTTCGACCCAGATACCAAGCAGTTTGCGAAGTTCGCCAGGATAACCCCCAGTTGTTACGATGTCACTCTCATTGACGATACCACTGAAGAAGGTTGTCAGGAATGTACCGCCTGCTTCAACGAACTTCTCCAGCTTGGCCGCAAAGCCTGGTTTAACCATGTAGAGTACCGGAGCGAGCACGATGTCGTATTTGCTGATATCGGTATCCACACTAACGATGTCCACCTGAATGTTGCGGCGGAAGAATGCAGCGTAGTATTTGTGAATTTGATCTACATAGTTCAGTGCAACCGTAGGCCCGCTGGATTTTTCGATCGCCCACCAGTTATCCCAGTCAAACACAATCGCCACTTTGGCATCCACGGTAGCATCCAGCGTTTTGTCGCCCAGCAACTGCAATTCCTTGCCCAGCTCCGCGACTTCACGGAATACACGGGTATGTTCATGACCGACATGTTCAATAACTGCACCGTGATATTTCTCGCAGGCGCCAACAGAACGGCGGAGTTGGAAGAACATGATCGTATCCGCGCCATGAGCAACGGACTGGTAGCTCCACAGGCGCATGACGCCGGGGCGTTTCAATGAGTTATAAGGCTGCCAGTTTTGCTGGCTTGGTGTCTGCTCCATGAGCATGAACGGCTGTCCGTCCTTCAATCCACGCATCAGATCATGAGCCATAGCTGTGAAACTTACCGGGGTGGCAAGGCCCGGATAACTGTCCCAGGAGACGATATCCATATATTTGGCCCATTTGAAATAGTCCAGCGGTTTGTAAAAACCCATTAGATTGGTTGTAACCACCGAATCCGGGATATGTTTTTTGATTGCATCATACTCCAGCCGGTAACAATCAAGTATACTGTCGGAGTTAAAGCGAGAGTAATCTAGTGAGATTCCCTGGAAGGTTGAGTTGTTGTCTCCCGAATGTTCGCTCAGATTACTTGGAAGTACAATCTCGTCCCAATCATAGAACGTGTGTCCCCAGAAATTGGTGTTCCACGTTTTGTTGACATTATCCAATGTCTTATAGCGCGCTTTCAGCCACACGCGGAAGGCTTTCTCGCAATTTTCACAATAACAGTCGTCGCTGTACTCGTTGGAAACATGCCAAACAAGAACAGCTGGATGATCTTTGTAATGTTCCGCCAGTTTTTCTGCAATCTTCTCAGAATATTTGCGATATGTTGGACTGTTCGGACAGGAGTTGTGGCGTCCGCCGAATTTACGCTTACGTCCATTAGTATCTACACGGAGCACATCCGGATATCTCTTCGCCATCCATGCAGGATGGGCAGCAGTGCTCGTTGCAAGGCAAGTATAGATACCGCTTTCATAAAGATTATTAATATATTGGTCAAGACCTTCAAAATTATAAGTCACTTCATCAGGCTGAATCAGTGCCCATGAAAATACGTTGATGGTGGCAATATCAATACCTGCCAGTTTGAACATGCGCAGGTCTTCAATATGGGTTTCGTGATCCCACTGTTCAGGGTTGTAGTCACCGCCATAGAACATTTTGGGTAATTTGCTGCTAATCAATGTGTTCACCTCTTGTATAAGAATAATTTTATATTATATGATTCATATGACTTTTAAAATATAAGAAAAGTAATGATGAGTATAAGAATACGGAAATATATTATTAAACTTTATGCCCAAAGGAGAGCATGCTATGCTTGTTTCACCTCACTATCAGCGCTATTTTATGACCCCACGGGATCAGCCGCTTCCGCTTTACATCGAAAGTATAGGGTATAACGGCAATCAGGAGAATGTGTACAGACCTGCCGGATATCCTTGTTATCACTGGCTTCAGACGGTGAAGGGAGCTGGAGAGTTCAAGTTTGCAGGTTCAACTGTACTGCTGGGAGAGACATCCGGCATTTTGCTGCCGCCGAATGAGCCGCACGAGTATGTACGCTCGCAAGGAGAGTGGGAGACACTTTACATTACATTTGGAGGCTCCCAGTGCCCGGCCATTACAGAGTCACTTGGTTTGGGGGAGGCAGCCCTTCACCAGTGGGATTCAGAGAGTCCACTTGAATATTATGGCAGGGAAGTGCTGGGTTCCATCAGCAGTGACCAGGATTTATCTGGGTTGGAAGCGTCAGCGGACATGTATCGATTTCTGATTTTGCTCAAAAAACATGGCATGACGGGCAGTCGTTCTTCGATTTCCCATGCCGTGGAACGACTGGCTCCGTTAATTTCGTTTATGAATGAACACTATGCCGATCCCGAAATTGGTCTTGAACAGATGGCCGCCATACCCGGCATTACGCCTAGGCATCTGAATACCCTTTTCAAACAATCCTTTGGCATGACCGCCTATAGTTATTTCATTCTCCTCCGTATTCGCAAATCAAAAGAATGGATGACAGGGAACAGCAATCTAACCGTTAAGGAAACGGCAGCGAAGGTGGGTTTTCGGGATGCGAGTCATTTTGTGGCTACATTTCGGCGGATTGAAGGCGTAACTCCGGAGCAGTATCGAACGTTATATTAATCCGTCTGAGGTATAAATGTGCTATAAAACACTGTTCAAGCATGAGGATTCCTTGTAACCTGTTACAAATTGAACAAAAAGTGATGCCAGGAAGGTATTGATGCGCAAGGGTGCTACCCGTTATGATGATATCGATTCCTTAGATTGGAAAATGACTATACGGATCAACGTATCCATTCAACTTAGAGAGGATGATAGAAGTGACATCAACTATACCATTGTGGGACCATGCAGCACCTTATGCGGCCAAGGGTCATGAGGATGAAATGCCCCATCTGATTCCATTTATTCAGCCGGGTTCCGAGAGCGCTGTCATTATCTGTCCGGGTGGAGGCTATGGATTTTTGGCTGATCATGAAGGAGCTCCAATTGCTGAATTGCTGAACCGTGCGGGAATTAGCGCATTTGTGCTGAAGTACCGTGTGGCGCCTCACCAGCATCCGGCACCCATGACAGATGGTCAGCGTGCGATCCGTTATGTACGGGCTCATGCCGAGCAATATGGCATTCAGCCTTCCAAAATTGCCGTCCTTGGTTTCTCGGCGGGCGGTCATCTTACAGCCACGTTGGGAACCTTGTATGACGAGGGCCAACCAGATCATGAAGATCCTATTGAACGGGAGAGTTCGCGTCCGGACCGGGTTATTCTTTGTTATCCGGTAATTACGATGGAGTCCTACGGACATGCCGGATCTCGTGAAAATCTGCTTGGATCAGATGTGTCTGCTGAACAGATCAAGGCTTTCAGTGCGGAGCAGCAGGTGAAAGCCGACGCACCTGAAGCATTCATCTGGCATACGAGTGATGATCAGGCGGTCCCTGTAGAGAACAGTTTGCGTTACGCGCTTGCCCTGGGTGCACACGGCATTCCTTATGACTTGCATGTATTTGAAAAAGGTTCACATGGTCTGGGATTGGCAGAGGATGACCATGCCGTTCGGGCTTGGTCTGATCTGTGCCTGACCTGGCTTAAGAATCAAGGGTGGTAACCCGGCACCTGGCTGATCTATGACTTTCCCTAAATATGAATACGAGTGATCTCACATATTTTAACGCTTATTAGAGCGAAGGAGAAAACGATAATGAAATTGCAAAAGAATGATAAGCTGCTTTTTATCGGAGATTCAATCACAGATTGTGGCCGTGAACATCCTGTTGGTGAAGGTAGTTCTGGACTGGGGCACGGCTATGTGGCGCAAGTGTATGCCTTGCTGCGTTCCATCTATCCGGAATTGATGCTGCGGATTCAAAATGTGGGTAATAGTGGGAATACAATCCGTGATTTGAAGCAGCGCTGGGATCGAGATGTGCTTGATCTCAAACCGGATTGGCTAACCATCATGATCGGGATCAATGATGTATGGCGTCAATTTGACAATCCGTTATCCACAGACTCGCAAGTTTTTCTGGAAGAGTATGAATCCACACTACGAGATCTGGTTGCTTCTGTTCGTCCTGGGTTGAAAGGACTTGTTCTGATGTCTCCTTATTATTTGGAAGCCAATCCGGAAGACCCGATGCGGGCTACGATGGATATATACGGTGAGGCTGTTCGTAGAGTAGCCGCTGAATATGACGCCATTTTCGTGGATACACAGGCTGCATTTACTCCATTCTGGGATCATTTCTATACGTCTGTGCTGACTTACGATCGGGTTCATCCCGATGCAACAGGCCATATGGTGCTTTCCAAAGCGTTCTTGGATGCCATTGGTTTTGAATGGTCAGGCGGCGTCAAATCTTAAAAAGGACGTGATGACATGGGCGATTTGAACATTGCAGTACATACCCCGGCACTGTTGGGCGAAGGTCCAAGCTGGGATGCTGAACACAATCGATTATTATGGGTGGATATTGAAAGCTACAAGATCCATGTATACGTTCCAGCTACAGGAGAAGATCGGACTTATGATGTTGGCGAGCATGTAGGGGCAGTTGTGCCATACCACGGTGATGAGGTTATCGTTGCTTTGCGCAGTGGCTTCCACACGTATAACTTGCTCACGGGAGAGTTACAGCCGATTGAAGATCCGGAGAAAGGTAAGGACAACAACCGTTTCAATGACGGAAAGTGTGACGCTCTTGGACGCTTCTGGGCAGGGACAATGAGCATGAACAATGAAAGCAATGCAGGGGCATTTTATTGCCTGGAGGAAGGCAAGACTGTTCGAACGTTGTTCAGGGATGTATCCACATCCAATGGTTTGGGCTGGAGCCCGGATCAACAGAAGATGTACTACATTGATACGCCGACACGATCCATTGACCGTTTTGATTTTGATCTGGCTGCTGGAGAGATAACGAACCGGACAAGTGTAATTGCTATACCGGAGGAATTTGGCTATCCGGATGGAATGACTGTAGACAGTGAGGGAATGCTGTGGGTTGCCCACTGGGGCGGAGGAAGAGTTACTCGCTGGAATCCGCATACAGCAGAGCTGATGCAACAGATTGAGGTACCTGCAGATCAGGTGACATCCTGCTGTTTCGGAGGGCCGGAGTTGGAGGACTTATATATTACGACTGCCCGAATCGGTATTCGAGAAGAGCGGCTGACGGAGACGCCGAATGCTGGATCTCTATTTGTAATTAAACCGGGTGTGAAAGGGCAGAAAACCTACGCTTTTGGCGGGGGAGCAGCAAAGTCGGATACGAAATGAGAGAAGGACCGTGTTAATAGATCTTTGTTCTTATTCTATAAAATATTTATCAATGAAGAAGGATGCTGTTTTAAACAGCATCCTTTTTTTATATTTTCAAAAGCGATACGCAGAAAAAATTACAAAAAATAAATTGGAGCAGAAGGGGATTTTTAATTGCCATCGAATGTTATTTATTGCAAGTATAATCCAATAGATGGTAATCGCAATCGATTTATGAAAGCGTTTTATAAAAATGGAGAGGAGGTGGGGCTGGTTGCCTGTTCCAATGCATTAAATGTCTGACACTGCACTCATCAACATGATGACACAGCGGGGTTTACTGGATGCGATGAACATATTGAAGAGGAGGCTAAGTAATATGAAAACGTTTTTGGGAAAGCTGCGGGTGATGAGCCTGACGGTAGCCGTGGCAGCAGCTTCACTGGGAGTACTCGCCGGAACAACACATGCGGCACCTAGTGATCCATACCAGTGGAAAAATGTCGTGACCGGGGCAGGTGGAGGTTTTGTACCGGGGATTATTTTCAATGAGTCAGAGAAAGATTTGATCTATGCCCGGATGGATATTGGGGGAGCCTATCGCTGGAATCCTGCGAATGAGAGTTGGATTCCACTCACCGATTTTGTCGGCTGGGATGACTGGAACAAAAACGGAGTCGATGCGCTGGCAACAGACCCGGTTGACCCTAATCGAGTGTATATGGCTGTCGGCACGTACACGAATTCATGGGACAAAAACAACGGTTCCATCCTGCGCTCTACGGATCGCGGTGATACTTGGCAGACAACAACTCTTCCGTTCAAAGTCGGAGGTAACATGCCGGGACGTTCAATGGGGGAACGCCTGACCGTTGATCCGAATAAAAATAGCATTTTGTATTTTGGTGCACGCAGTGGCAACGGACTCTGGAAAAGTACGGATTACGGCGTAACCTGGAACAAAGTAACGAGCTTCCCCAATCCGGGTACGTATGTGGAAGATCCGTCTTATGAGTATACGAGTGACATCGTGGGTCTTTCTTGGATCACATTTGACAAATCAACAGGTTCTGCTGGACAGGCAACACAGACCATCTATGTCGGGGTAGCCGACAAAAATCAAAGTATATACCGCAGTACGAATGAAGGCGAAACGTGGACTGCTGTTGCTGGACAGCCTACAGGGTATTTGCCTCATCACGGAGAACTGGATGCCAATGGAAATCTCTATATTTCTTACAGCGATGGTGCGGGCCCTTATGATGGGGAAAAGGGAGACCTGTGGAAATTAAATACAACTACAGGAGTATGGACCAACATTAGTCCAGTACCAAGCAGCAGCACGGACAATTACTTTGGCTACGGTGGACTGGCTGTAGATGCTCAGCATCCTGGTACACTGATGGTGGCAACCCTCAACTCATGGTGGCCTGACGCGAATCTGTTCCGCAGTACGGACAGTGGAGTTACTTGGACCCGCATTTGGGAATTTGAAGGATATCCAAACCGTAAAATGCGCTATACACAGGATATTTCGGCCGCTCCTTGGTTGACCTTTGGGACAAATCCTGCACCGCCTGAAGTTTCTCCAAAGCTGGGCTGGATGATTGGCGACCTGGAGATTGACCCGTTTGACTCTGACCGCATGATGTATGGAACAGGTGCGACCATCTACGGTACGAAAAATTTGACAGACTGGGATGACGGGAACAAAATCAATATTTCAGTAATGGCCAAAGGGGTCGAGGAGATCGCAGTTCTAGATCTGATCAGCCCGCCAAGCGGAGCACATTTGTTAAGTGGGGTAGGGGATGTCTCGGGATTCCGTCATAACGATCTGGATCAGGCACCAGCTACGATGTTTACCAGCCCGAACTACTCTTCTACGGAAAGTCTGGATTTTGCAGAGTTAAGTCCAAATACCATGGTTCGCGTAGGGAAAGCAGACTACACTGCTGACCCAAATGCAAAATCCATTGGTTTATCCAGCGACGGTGGGACCACGTGGTATAAGGCGAACGCAGAACCTGCCGGTACAACCGGAGGAGGAACCGTAGCTATATCTGCAAATGGTAACCGACTTGTATGGAGCACGTCAGATAAGGGTGTGCATTATTCTACTGGCGGCAACTCATGGACAGCAAGTTCAGGTATACCCGCACAGGCAAAAGTGATCTCAGACCGGGTAAATCCGAACAAATTCTATGGATTTGCTGCCGGTAAAGTCTATGTGAGCACCAATGGTGGTGCCTCCTTTACTGCATCTGCGGCTACCGGGCTTCCGGTAGAAGGAAATGCGGATCTGGATGCTGTTCCAGGTACGGAAGGCGAACTTTGGTTTGCAGGCGGCAGTGAAGAAGAAGGGCCATATGGTCTGTGGCATTCCACCGATTCAGGAGCGACCTTTACCAAGCTTGCAAATGTGGAGGAAGCTGACAGCATCGGTTTTGGTAAAGCGGCACCTGGGCAGAATGTGGTCGCGCTGTACACGATTGCAAAGATCGACGGAACACGTGGATTTTTCCGTTCCGATGACGGTGGGGCGAATTGGGTACGGATTAACGATAATCAGCATCAATATGCACGTGTGACCACGATTACAGGTGATCCACGTCTATATGGAAGAGTGTATTTGGGTACGAATGGACGGGGCATTTTATATGCTGACCGCATTGGTGGGAACAATGGAGGTGGAGAAGGTGGAGGCGAGACTCCGGTGACCAGTTCGGCCATCACACCAGTGAATGCGGAATTTGACAAGAATACAGTCAATCAGGTAGATATTCCTGTAACGTTGACACTGAACGGAAACACGCTTAGTGCAATCCGTAATGGCAATACAACGCTGGTTTCAGGGACGGATTACACATTATCCGGCAATCAGGTTGTGTTGAATAAAACCTATCTGGCTTCTTTGCCCAAGGGAAGCGCAGCGTTAACCTTTCATTTCAGTGCAGGCAATGATGCGATCCTGAATCTGACTATCAAAGACACAACGGCTGTACCCGCTGGAGCCATTCGAATTGAGATGTTTAATGGAACGACTTCAGCGACGGGTAACTCCATTAATCCCAAGATCAAATTAACGAATACAGGCACTTCGGCCATCAATCTTTCCGATGTCAAAATTCGTTACTATTATACGATCAATGGCGTTCAAACCCAAAACTTTTTCTGTGACTGGGCAACAGCCGGAAACGAAAACGTTACAGGCACGTTTAGTGCGCTGTCGCTTCCAGTGACCGGAACGGATTCCATGCTGGAGATTGGTTTCAAAACTTCTGCGGGTTCATTGGCAGCGGGGCAAAGTACTGAAATTCAGGCACGGTTCTCCAAAACAGACTGGACTAACTACACTCAGACGGATGATTATTCGTTTGCTCCAAGTCACACAGTCTACGCCGACTGGACCAAGGTAACTGGATATATTGCCGGAAGTCTTCAATGGGGGATCGAACCTTAGACCTGAATTTGAAATGAAAGTTGGAGTTAATCTAAACGTACATTGATAAAAAGTCCTGGCTCGCCGAAAATGATTCATGGCGGGCCGGGGCTTCTTATTTTGTCGAAATATAGTGTACACTAAAGAGAGTTTCCATTGCTTAAACGTTCGTTTTGAGATATAAAAAGAAGTACAAAACTTTTAAAATAATGTAACCGCTAACACGTGGAGGCCATTTTATTCGATATATGATGTTGTAACTTGCACAGACATAGAAGAGAGATTAGACAAGGGGGTCAAGGGTCATGAACCGGTTGTGTAAGGTGCTGATTGTTGACGATGAGTTTCTTGTAAGGCAAGGCATTAAGCACCATATGAACTGGGAAGCTGAAGGTTTTCAGATTGTAGGTGAAGCTTCCAACGGGGAAGAAGGGCTTCAACAGGTACAGTCATTACAGCCGGATATTGTCATCACGGACATCGTGATGCCTGTGATGGATGGGGAAACATTTGTCCGGACGTTAAAAGCCAGTCACCCGCAGATTGAGGTTATCGTACTTAGCAGCTTCAGTGAATTTGAATATGTACGTTCAACGCTCCAAAATGGAGCAGCAGACTATATTTTGAAACCTAAACTGGATACCAATGAATTATTACAAGTACTTCAGCGTACGGCTGGCAAAATTCCCGAATTGCAGTTTGAGCCTTCACATGATGGGTGGAAGCTCGGACAACTGATGGAGAAGATGCTGTCCGGTTTTACGTTGGATGAAGAAAACGAGATGCATATGATAAGGGAGACGTTTCCTCACCGATGTTTCCGTCTACTCGTATATAAGCCGCAGGATACGCAAGTACATGTGCACAAGCTGGATAACGAGCAGTTGGAGTCCAGGTTACGAGACCTGCTCCCTGATGTGGAGTGCGCAATCGTTCCGGCCGAAGGCACGTCGCCAGTGGTGCTTCTTAATGTTGAGCCTGCGAAGGATGAATGGATGGTGCAGCGAATTAAGGAGTTGGCGAGCGAGAATAAGGATGGGCAGGACGGACATTGCTGGGTGCTGAGCGACAGTTTCTCTTCATTTGAAGAGATGGGGGACGTATATCGAACACGTCTAATCAAGTTAATGGAGTATCGCTTTTATTATGAGGAGCGATCTATTCTGGTGTATGGCGAACTTCCCCCTCTTCATCCTGCCGGGTATCAGTTCAATGTGAACATGTTTTTGCAGCATGTGAAGAGAAATCGAACTGAAGCGGCAAGAGAATATTTGCAGGAGCATGCCCTTACGTTGGGACGGGATTATATTGCGGATGTGTTTGAAATTAAGTCTTTTCTGGGCAATCTGATCTTTAACGTAACCATTACGTTGGCAGATATGGATGTGCAGTCTGCTGCGTTGGAAGAGAGCAAGTATGCCTATTTCAAACATGTGGATGGCGCCTCTAGTCTAACAGAAGCGATGAGTGTGCTGGATCAGTTCATGGCTGAGGTACAGGAGTGCACGACTGGAGAGGGCGCAAAACGAAGTGATCCGAATATGAAAATGCTGCTGGAATATATGCATGAGCACTTTGATCAGCCACTCGGACTTGCCGAAGTAGCCAAGCATTTTCATTTTAATCCATCGTACTTGTCCAGTTATTTCTCTTCACACAAAAAAGAAGGCTTTAACGAATATTTGAATAAAATTCGGATTGAAAAGGCAGAGGAACTTCTCCGCTCAGACGATGTCACTATCTCCGAAATTAGCAGTATGGTAGGTTATTCCGACCACAGTTACTTTTGCAAGGTGTTCAAAAAATTTACCGGACTATCACCGAGCCGATACCGGCGAAAATTCTGGGCATAACGTCAGAAGGAAGAAATAAATGAAGAAATGGATGAATGCATTTTCAAGGCTTGGACTTTTCCCTAAACTGTTCCTCGTTATGTTCGTTAGCATCATTCTTGTCTCCGTGCTCATCCTATGGACATCGATTCATATGTCGACGAAGCTGTTTACCGAGACGTTCAGTATTACGAACTCCAAGGTACTTAGCCAGATCAAAACGAACTTTGAATCTTTTAACGATGCGATTGCTGCTGTATCCAATAATGTTAGCCAAAGCGGGGCAATACGGGGTTATCTGTCTGAAGGGGAGGGGGACTCCCTCACGATGGCAAAATCCTATTATAATATGAGGGAAACGATGGACCGGATTCAGTCGATAACAGAGTCCTATGAAGTTGGTATAACGATTAGCGGTGTTAATGGACGCACGTATTCAACCGATCGGTCTCACCTTCGTTTATCAGCGGATGAATTGAAAGAACAACCGATTACGCTGGAAGCAGCGGCCAGTCCGAATCGAATCATTTTTGACGACTATCAGACGAATGATGAGACTGCCCAGCAGATGATCTCAGCGACCAAGGCATTGACGGATCGTGCCCAAAACCGACTTTACGGTACGTTGTATGTCACCATGAGAGAGAACGCATTTCGTCAGTTCTACAGCAGCTTCACGAGCAGAGGCAATGATGTGGTTATTCTGAATGATGCAGGTGAGATTGTATCGTCCAATCGTGAAGAATGGATCGGTACCACTCAACTCGAATTGCTGACTTATGCCAGAGAAATGAATAACGAAAGTGTAAAAGGTGTAAATGCACGGGTCATGGATCAGGACAGTGTGGTGCTGTCCGAGTACTTGCCCTTTTATCGGTTTTATATCGTAAACGTCGTCGATAAGGATCTCGCGATGGGGCAGCTGATTGACATGAAGACGGTTGCTCTGATCTGTGCAGCCATTGTAGCCGGAGCGCTCATACTCGTATTCCTTATTACGAATCAGATCACCAAGTCGCTGCGCCGACTTGTGAAGCAGATGTCCAATATAACGAAAAGTGATCTGGACAACTATATTCCAGTCAGTGGAAGTTACGAGAGTCGACAGTTAGGTCACGCCTATAACTACATGTTGGACGAACTGCATGATTATGTGGATCAGTTGGTGCTTACACAGCGGGAACAACGAAATGCCGAGCTAGCGGCGTTGCAAAGCCAGATTAATCCTCATTTCCTGTACAATACCCTGGCTTCCGTCAAAGTCCTGGTTCAGCAAGGCAATAAGGATAGGGCTGCCGAAACCATCAATGCGTTAATCTCCTTATTGCAAAATACGATTAGTAATGTGAGTGAGACAATAACGGTGGGGCAAGAAGTCGAAAACCTGAAAAACTATGTATTCATTAATCATGTCCGATACGGAGGACGTATTAAAGCTGCCTTCTACGTAGCTCCGGATTGTACCCATTATCATGTGCCCAAACTGGTGATTCAGCCCTTTATCGAGAATGCCTTCTTCCATGGATTCATCTCCAAGGAAACAGGTACCATCCATGTGATGGTCTCCAGAGCAGGAGAGTCATTGATATGCGAGATTATGGATAATGGGGACGGGATCGAAGGGTTCTCCATGGGTGAGTCGCTGCCCAATCCGAAGAATAATCGGCAATTGTTTAGTGGTATTGGTATCCGGAATGTACATGATCGCATAGAGCTATTGTACGGGGCACCTTATGGTGTAACCATAATGAGCAAACCGGGAGAGGGAACAAGAGTTACTGTTACACTCCCGTTGATTACGAGCTAATAATAGCTTTTGAGTGAATGCAAGGTCGTTATTTTTATGAAAAGGTGGCTTTAATAGAAGGTCTTCCTAGGTTGTCGATGACAACACGGGAGGGCCTTTTTGGTGTTCAGAGCCTAAGAATGCAGCCTGACTTGTAAAATATTCAGATCCAAAAAGTACAAAATCAAAAGAAATTACAAAAAAACAAATTTAATGCAAGCGGTTTCTGTAAAGGTTTTCATTGTGGCAATAAGATGACAAATCCACACAAAATTATTACTAACGAATGAAGATTTGGGAATGATAAGATGACTATATCGAAAGCAACCGCTTTCAGAAAACGCAAACAAATTACACATAAAGAGGTCGAAGGGGAGTTGAATCTTTTGAAAAAAATGTGGGTACTTATGCTCGTTACTATCCTGCTGTTGTCTGCATGTTCTTCCGGTGGTGGAGGGAATAAGGCAAGTGAGGGTGAAAAAACCTCCAATGAAATTACGATCTGGGCTTGGGATAAAGCGTTTAACGTCGCTGCATTAGAAACTGCAAAAGAAGCCTATCAAAAACAAAATCCTGATCTGAAAATCAACATCATTGAATATGCTCAAGCTGACATTATCCAAAAGCTGAATACAGGTTTGAACTCGGGAACAAGCAGTGGCCTTCCGAACATCGTTCTGATTGAAGATTACCGTGCCCAAAGTTTCCTGAACGCTTACCCTGATGCGTTTAAAGATATGTCTTCTACTATTAAAGCTTCCGATTTCGCGGAGTACAAATTGGGGCCAACCGCTTTTGATGGTAAACAGTTCGGTGTTCCGTTTGACTCTGGTGTAACAGGTCTCTACTACAGAACAGATTTGCTGGAGCAAGCAGGCTACAAAGCAGCTGACCTTCAGGACATCACATGGGATGATTACATCAAAATCGGTAAAGATGTGAAAGCCAAAACTGGCAAAGATCTGATCACACTTGATCCTAACGACTTGGGTCTGATCCGTATGATGATCCAATCCGCAGGTTCATGGTATTCCAAAGAAGATGGCAAAACACCTGATCTGGCTGGCAATGCTGCACTGAAAGAAGCATTTGTAACCTACAAAGCAATGATGGATGCAAATGTCGTGAAGTTGAACTCCGACTGGAGCCAATTCGTGGCAGCATTCAACAATGGTGATGTAGCTACCATTCCTACAGGAAACTGGATTACACCATCTGTTCGTCAAGAAGCATCCCAATCCGGCAAATGGGCGGTAGCACCGCTTCCTAAAATGGCTGGACAATCGAATTCTGTACACGCATCCAACTTGGGTGGTAGCTCTTGGTATGTCATGAACAATGTTGCTGGTGCAGACCAAGCTGCTGAATTCATGGGTAAAACATTCGGTTCTGACAAACAATTGTATCAAGATTTGCTGAATAACATTGGTGCGATCGGCACGTACAAACCGGCAGCAGAAGGCGAAGCGTTTGATAAAGCCGACGAGTTCTTCGGTGGACAAAAAGTGTTTGCTGATTTTGCAAAATGGACACAAGAAATCCCTAGCGTAAACTACGGTATCAACACATATGCCATCGAGGACATTCTGGTTGTTGAAATGCAAAACTTCCTGAACGGCAAAGCGATTGATGACGTTCTGGCTGATGCACAGAAACAAGCTGAAGCACAATTAAACTAAGATGATCCACGGTAACTTATAGAACCCAAGGAAGCATCGGAGCCGTTCCACTGTCTGGCACAAGCAACAGCCGACCCGGACATGGTTGTGGCTCCCTGGGTTCTATCCATGTTACACGGAGAGAGAGGAGCCATACTGTGAAAGCCAAAGCCATGAATACAGGAGACAGTCTGCAAAAGAAAAATAATTTGACTGGATGGGCTTTTATATCGCTCGCTGTTATCGGGATCGTTGCATTTTACTTCTATCCGATGCTGCAAGCGCTGCTCTTATCGTTCAAGTCTGGTGTAGGAGCCAATCTTGAATTTACGGGCCTAGCTAACTATAAAAGATTATTCATTGATACAACGTTCCGTACTGCCGTATCCAATACATTTCTGTACTTGATTATTCAAGTGCCTGTCATGATTATTCTCGGTTTGTTTATTTCCGTTTTATTGAATGACAGTACGTTGCGCTTCCGCAGCTTCTTCCGTACTGCTATCTTCCTGCCTTGCGTAACCTCATTGGTTGCCTACTCTGTCGTATTCAAATATCTGTTCTCTTCTGACGGAATGGTTAACCAATTCCTGATGAATCTGCACGTGATTGCTGAACCGATTCAATGGATCACAGACCCGTTCTGGGCTAAAATTACGATTATAATCGCCGTTACTTGGCGTTGGACCGGATATAACATGATTTTCTATCTGTCATCTCTTCAGAACATTGATCAGTCGATCTATGAAGCTGCACGGATTGATGGCGCGAATGCTTTCACGCAATTTTTCAAAATTACCGTTCCATTGCTCAAACCGATTATCCTATTCACCTCTATTACATCGACGATTGGTACATTGCAAATTTTCGATGAGATTATGAACATCACCAAAGGTGGTCCGGGTAATGCGACGATGTCCATCTCCCAATACATCTATAACCTCTCGTTCAAATATTCACCGGACTTTGGATATGCGGCAACCGTTTCGTATTCCATCGTGCTGATGATTATCGTATTGTCCATTATCCAGTTCAAAGTGGCAGGTGAGAGAAATGGCTAAAGCAAAAGCAAAACGTATATTCACATATGTCTTTCTGTCCATCGTTGCATTTGTGTCCATCTTCCCGTTCTTCTGGATGCTTGTCAGTTCGACCAATGCTTCTGTAGATGTCACCAAAGGAAGACTGCTTCCTGGATCGGTTTTCCTTGATAACTTCAACAAATTGCTGGATTCGACCAATCTGGTACAGGCTCTTGGAAATTCGGCGATTGTTTCCGTTATTTCCACGATTCTTGCTCTGCTAATTGGTTCCCTGGCCGGTTATGGATTCGAAGTATACCGGACGAAATCACGTGATATCGTATTTAACATTCTGTTGCTGTCCATGATGATTCCGTTCGCAGCGCTGATGGTTCCGTTATACCGAATGTTTGCTACGATCTCCGGTTTTGCACCGTTTATCGGAATCAACACCATGGCTGCAGTTATTCTGCCGACCATCACAACGGCGTTCCTGATCTTCTTCTTCCGTCAGAACACCAAAATGTTCCCGAAAGAAATGCTTGAAGCAGGCCGGATTGATGGTTTGAGCGAAATAGGCATCTTCCTGAAGATCTACATGCCAACGATGAAAACAACATATGCAGCCGCTGCGATCATCACATTCATGAGCAGCTGGAATAACTACCTGTGGCCTCTCGTGGTGCTGCAAACGCCAGACCAACAGACGATTCCGCTGTTAATCTCGAACCTCGGTTCCAGTTATTCACCGGATTATGGTGTCATCATGACCGCCATCGTCATCGCAACATTACCGACAGCCCTTGTATTCTTCATTATGCAAAAACACTTTGTCGCAGGTATGGTTGGTTCTGTCAAGTAATGCATCATCATTAAACCGTCAGAATGGACGTCAATGCAGAAAAGAGAGAAGAGGACGCCTGACATGGTGTTCCTCTGTCTTTCTGTTTGTTTATGTTTGTTTTGTAAAAGGAAAATAAGAATCTGTACTGAATAAGTAATAAATATATTTGTTTCTAGAGGGAGAGAGAGCCGAATGAAAGCAACACATGCAGATATCAACTGGCTGGGCGATGTAAGCGTTTTTGAAGTAAACCGCCTTAACGCTTACTCGGATCATCGCTATTACCGTACTATGGAAGAAGCGAAAGCATCCGGTGCAATCGCTATGCGCTACAATCTTAACGGAACGTGGAAATTTAATTATGCGATCCGACCGGATTGCCGCCCCGAAGCTTTTTACAAGCAGGAGTTCTCCAGTGCCGGTTGGGATGATATTGAAGTGCCGGGGCATATTCAGCTCCAAGGGTACGGTCAGATCCAATACGTAAATACACAGTATCCTTGGGATGGGTTCAACGATCTGCGTCCACCTGCATTGCCGCAGGACCAAAACCCGGTAGGCAGTTATATTCGCACTTTCCATTTGCCAACAGGCTGGCAGAACAGTCCGGTATATATTTCGTTTCAGGGTGTGGAATCTGCATTCTATGTATGGCTTAACGGACAATTTGTTGGATATGGGGAAGATAGCTTCACGCCATCCGATTTTGATCTGACACCATTCCTCCAGGACGGAGAGAATAAACTGGCTGTGGAAGTGTATCAACGCAGCACAGGCAGTTGGTTGGAAGATCAGGATTTCTGGCGGTTCTCCGGCATTTTCAGAGATGTATATCTGTATACAGTGCCAGCTGCGCATATTCGCGATGTGCGGGTTGTGACGGATCTGGACAAGTCTTATAGCAATGGTACGTTAAACGTGGATCTAAAACTTGAAGGGAAAGCCGCTGCCGGAGCCAAAGTCGAGGCTGAACTGCGGGATGCTGAAGGCAACACGGTGAAAACATTTGGTGGTATTGAAGTTACCGATGGTCTGGTGAGTCTTCGTGAGGAGATTGGCCAAGTAAACCTATGGAGTGCGGAGATTCCTTACCTGTATCGTCTGTACATTCAAGTATATGATGCAGCGGGCGAGCTGGTGGAAGTTGTACCTCAGGCCGTTGGCTTCCGTACATTTGAAATGATCGATAAAGTGATGCACATCAACGGTAAACGTATTGTCTTCAAAGGGGTAAACCGTCACGAATTCAATCCACGTCGCGGACGCGCTGTAACCAAGGAAGACATGCTGTGGGATGTTCAGACGATCAAACAAAACAATATGAACGCTGTTCGTACATCTCACTATCCAAACCAAAGCCTGTGGTATGAACTGTGTGATGAATATGGATTGTATGTGATTGATGAAATGAACCTAGAGACACACGGATCATGGCAAAAATTAGGTGCAGTTGAGCCTTCCTGGGTTATTCCTGGCGACCGTCCAGAGTGGCATGATATCGTTATGGATCGTGCGGTGTCGATGGTAGAGCGGGATAAAAACCATCCGTCCATTCTGATCTGGTCTTGTGGTAACGAGTCTCATGGTGGTGAAGTGATTTATAAAGTGTCTCAGTACTTTAAAACAACAGATCCCACTCGTCTCGTCCACTATGAAGGGGTCTTCCATGACCGTCGTTTCAACGATACGAGTGATATGGAATCACGCATGTATGCCAAACCTGCGGACATTGAGGAATTCTTAAACGCGAATCCGGAAAAACCATATATCAGCTGTGAGTACATGCATGCTATGGGTAACTCCATTGGCGGTATGCATAAGTATACGGAACTCGAAGACAAGTATCCGATGTATCAGGGCGGATTCATTTGGGATTACATTGATCAAGCCATTTACAAAAAAGACCGTTACGGCAAAGAGTTCCTTGCTTATGGTGGAGATTTCGGTGATCGTCCTTCGGACTATTCGTTCTGTGGAGACGGCATTGTGCACGCAGACCGCAAAGTTTCTGCCAAGATGCAGGAAGTCAAATTCCTGTACCAAAACATCAAGCTGTTCCCGGATCGGGAAGGTGTGAAAATCGTTAACGGTAATTTGTTCGCGGACACGTCTGAATTCGAACTGGTATACAGTTTGGACCGTGAAGGTCATGAAGTGCTGCGTGGAACGCTAGAGGTAAATGTTGGCCCACAAAGCGAGACCGTTGTGAAACTTCCACTTGATGTGGAATCTCTTGCTGGTGGGGAATATGCAGTGAATACCGCGTTTGTATTAAAAGCAGCAACATTGTGGGCAGAAAAAGGCGAGGAAGTTGCCTTTGGACAGTTTGTATTTGCTCAGGATAAGTCGGAAACTGTGACGTCGGATCTGAACCTGATAAATGAAATTCAGGTCGTTGAAGGGGACGTTAATATCGGGGTAAGGGTAGGCCAGACCCATGTCCTGTTCTCCAAGGCTTTCGGAACATTGGTATCCCTGAAGCTGTCAGGTCAAGAGACGATTGCACAGCCTCCAATGCCGTTGTTTTGGCGTGCGACCACCGATAATGATAAGGGTACTGCCATGGGCTTCGAGCTTGGGGCTTGGTATGCTGCAAGTCTGCTGCCTAGATGTGTGAACTGGAAAGCGGAACAAAACCCGGATCAATATCGGATCGAATTCACATACAAACTTAATATTTCGGCAGATGTACAAGTGAAAGTGGCTTATACCGTGCGTGCAGATGGTAGTGTGCATGTGCATAATACGTATAAAGGAGCGGCAGGTCTGCCAGATCTTCCGATTCATGCGCTTTCCTTCAAGACATCACCGGAGTTTGATAATGTGGAATGGCTGGCGATGGGACCGGAAGAAAATTATGCGGACCGTGCATTTGGCGCTCGTCTGGGTATCCATGACAGCAAAGTAACTGATACCGTTGCTCCATATCTTGTACCGCAGGAGTCGGGCAACCGTACGGGTGTACGTTGGGCCAAATTGACCGACAACGCAGGACGTGGCTTCAAAATTGAATCGGCTGCAGCTCCAGTCGAGCTGAATGTATCCCCATATACGGCATTTGAGCTGGAGAATGCACAACATGCGTATGAGCTGCCTCCGGTGCATTATACGGTTGTAACGGTAGCCGGCAAACAAATGGGCGTAGGTGGTGACGATAGCTGGGGCGCACCGGTTCATCCAGAATATCGCATTGCCTCGGACGGCGAACTGCAATTTGAATTTGTCATTCGTGCGCTGTAATAGCGCTGTATAAGATGTAGCTAAGGATAGGGGTCTCCAACACTGGGGGCCTCTGTTTGTTGTTATCAGATGATGATCTATGAAACCGCTACCGTATCTGTCTCGTACTGTACTGGACATGGATAAAGGAGGGGCTTATTTTGAGCAGAAAAGCAAAGACAGGTGTATGGGTAACGATTCTCGTCATACTAGGCATCATCGTAGGATGCTTAATCTGGTATTTCAACACGGCTTCAGGTGAACGTGCGCTAAAAACGATGCGGTCCAACAACTCCGGGGGTCTGGAGCGTGTGGTTAACGTATACAGTAATTCGGGAGAATTGATTCATACGTATGAGGGTAAGATTGATTTGCAAGATACGGAGTATGGAAATAAGGTGCTTTTTGATCTGGATGGCAAACGGATTGTGATTTATAACGCGACAGTGATTAGTGAAGAGAAGTAAATGAGGGTGATATGGAGAGTTCAGGCAGGAACATTCCGATGCCAATGACACTCTTTCGCTTATATGGTAAAATTAAGGGGATGAAGTGAGTGGAGTGAAGGAGGGGAAATCTTGGGCAATGCTGCTTTAATCATATTCTTTGCCATTCTCGGAATGGCTGTTTTCTATAGTACGGTTGCCTATTTCCTGATTCGGATGATTTCCAAAAAGGCATTCAAAAGAAATTTGGACAGATACCAGATTACACAGATCATCATGCTGATGGCGATTGGTTTGATGATCATTCAATCCGTGAGATATCAGACCTGGAATATGGCCTTGCCTGCCCTGGGATTATTGATGCCGCTGTTGAGTTTGAATGTATCCATGCGCAGGAGAAGAGAATCCAATAAGGTGGATTGAGGGAAGAAACATGTCTCTACTGCCTGACGTTGTGTGCATCGGAATTAGCTAGAAGAGAGGGCGTGTGCCATGATACTGGATAAATCAACCGACACCTCTGGATTAACGCAGGTAGCCGCACTTTCGGATGAATTACAGCCGGTGTTTGATAAAGCAGAAAGTAAGTATCAAGCGTGTGGCATTGAGCTGTTCTTTGTTTTCAGATGTCTGCCTGAAGAATATGAGAGAAAATCGACGGTCAGATACGCTAAGAAGGACAATACGATTTACTTTGATATGACGGTCAGTGAGGATCAGTATAAAACGTTTAGCAAAAGCAGACAGCGATATGAGCTGAGTCATTATTTCTATGCTTTTCTGAGTGATAAACTGAAGAAATACAAGATCGAACACTTGATTCATACGGAATTTATGAATGACATGGAAGAATGGCTGAAAGATATTGGATGGTTACAGACCGAATTCGAAGCCAGTATGAATGAAAATGGGGAATAGTGTTGTCTGAGGGCAACGGTTTTATAATTGGTCGATGCGGTTATGTTACATAATAATGATAACAAAAAGAAGCCCTCTTTCGAGAGCTTCTTTTTCATGGGAGAGGAGAAACCGGACGAAGAGCTTATGGGGAAACGTAAGTCTTCTCCGCGGTTGTCTACGACACTTGTGATGTCGATAATTACAGGATGGCCGGAAAGTTTCCTTTTTATACATTTGCGTCAACAATTCGTCAACAATATTTCGGCGACAAAGCAGACGGACTATTTTTCAAACTGAACCCGATTGTGGTACGATAGCTTTATCAATAAACTTACATAGAGAGAAAAGGTGACTCATCAGTGAGAGTGGTATCTGGGAGTGCGAAAGGCAGACCGCTGAAGGCTGTTCCTGGCACAGGGACGCGGCCGACCACCGACAAGGTGAAGGAAGCGTTGTTTAGTATGATTGGCCCGTATTTTGAGGGCGGTACAGCATTGGATCTGTTTGCAGGCAGTGGAGGTCTCGGTATTGAGGCGCTGAGCCGCGGCATGGACAAGGCTGTTTTTGTTGACTTGGAATCGAAAAGTATTGAAGTGATCCGTGCAAATCTGAAAGCAACCAAGCTAGAAGATCAGGCGGCCATATACCGGAATGATGCCAGTCGTGCATTGAAGGCGCTCGCCAAGCGAAGTACACAATTTGATCTCGTATTTCTTGATCCGCCCTACCGTATGAAAAATGGGGACGAGTTAATGCTTACGATGCACGAACTGGATCTGCTTAAACCGGAAGCGACCATCGTGCTTGAATATGAATCCAAATATAGTTACCCTGAGCAATTCGGCCCGTTTGAACAAACGCGCAAGGCATTGTATGGGGAGACAGCTGTATCCATCTATTATTATGCACCTGCTGCAACAACAACAGAAGATGGAGAACCTAGCACAGCGAAAGAGGAGGCTCCTCATGAGTGAAATGATACATCGTCAGGAACGAATTGCCGTATATCCAGGGAGTTTTGATCCCGTAACTATGGGCCATCTGGACATTATTGCCCGGGCGTCGAAGCAGTTCGATCGCGTCATCGTGGCTGTATTGAATAATATGAGCAAAAATCCATTATTTACGGTTGAAGAACGCAAGAGTCTTATTACGGAAGTCACGAGTCATCTGCCTAATGTGGAGGTGGACAGCTTCCGTGATCTGACGGCAAATTATGTACGGCAAAAAGATGCTCAGGTCATTGTCCGTGGTATCCGCTCGGTGACAGATTTTGAATATGAGCTTCAGCTGGCTTCGACGAACAGCAAGTTAAATCCGGATGCGGAAACCATTTTTATGATGACTAATCCGAAATATTCTTATCTGAGCTCCAGCATCGTCAAGGAAATTGCCCACTACCACGGAGATGTCACCGATCTGGTCTCACCTGAAGTGGAAGCTGCGCTGCGTCAAAAAATTAGCGAGAAAACCGGCGGTTAAACCAGAAGGTCAGCCCGGATAGGCAGATCATGACGGTGAGCAGCAATGCCAGACTGATACAGGCAGCAGGGAAACCAATCCAGACGGCATCGATGATGTCGGAGGTGTTCATGCCTACCAGGGACTGCTTGGTTAGGAATGGTGCCAAACCATTGCCCGAATTGTTCTGAAACGTGGCCCAGACTTCGGAGCTGTAACGGCTGAAAGGCAGCCACAGCAGTAAGCTGATGAAAAATGCAACCAATGCATGAAGCAGGCGGATTCCGGCAAAATACAACATGGATGTTGCGGCAAGTCCAGCAGCTTTCAGCACGGCGGAGACTTGCAGATGAGAGCATAGACCTCCCCAGCCGAGAACAGCTGCAAGCAAAGACATTAGCAGAACGGGTGTCAGTGGGCTCTGACTCAGATGATAAGTTCCGAGATGGAGTTCCAGAAGTGAGGGCCAAAAAGCAACTGAAGTACCGGGGGTGATATAGAGGGTGAGCAGCCGAACAAACACGGCAAACACAATCATATATCCTCCGGTCATCATTAAGGTTTGTACAGCTTGGGAGACCGTGTCACCAAGCAATTTGCCGAACCCGCGCCCGTCACGTTCCTGGGCTTCGCGCGCTGCAATCATCATCTGGGACCATAGGCTCCGTCGTTTATACGAAGAAGGGTTTGCAGTTGAGAATTTTTCCCCTATTGATTCCTTGGGTAGGAGTCGTACTCCAATCATGGTGGCAATCCATCCACTAACCCAGTGAACGATCAGAAGGAAATATCCAGCAGCAGGCTGATGAAGAAAAGCTGCACCGATGACAAGTATAATCATCAATGGATTGGCGAAATGAGATGCTGCTGCGACAATGCCCGCCTGTTTGGCGGTAATTTGTTGATCCTGCACTAGGCGGGAGGCGGTATCTGCTCCTGCCGGAAAGCCGCCACACATGCCGACAACAACAGCCAGTCCGGCTTTGCCCGGCAGACGGAACCACCGCTGCATTAATGGCCCTAATAAGACGCCAAGTGCGTGGGTAAAGCCGAATGCAGTCAGCATTTGGGATAACATCAGGAATGGAAGCATGGCGGGAAAGATGATTTTCCACCAGATATCCAAACCTTGAATAGAGGCATCGAATGCATCTTTCGGAGATACAACTACTGCAATTACTAGCAATAAAGCGCCTGTACTCATAAGTACCGTTCGTAACGGTCCAGAGCCAGTAACTTCGCTCTGCATTGTCATTGTTTCACCTCATATGGATAGTGCCGCATATACTCGGCCAGGATTAGTTGTGGACGGCCGAATGACGTCCGTGGACGCTTCGGCCTTGACCGGATAAGCTACTGTAAACAGCGGCCTATCCGGCCTGTACCATTGTATGCAAAAGCATGAGAGTGTTAGACTTATAATTATTGAAAGATACGCAAAGAACGGGGGCTCATGCAATGAATCGGATTCGGAAATCTGGCGGATTCAGAGCTTCGATCTTTGTGATCGTGGTGGCTCTGGTCGTCTATGTTGCGGTATATATGCCAACGCCATATATCATTTATATGCCTGGCAGTGCCGACGAAGTAAAACCCATGGTTACCGTGAAAGAGGGGGATAAGGAAGAACGCGGTGTGTTTATGATGACGACAGTGTCGGCAACATACGCCAATGTGTTTTTACTAGGAACCTCCTTGTTTAATCGAAATGCCCAAGTGGATAAAAAAGAAGATCGGCTGCGCGGCAAAAGCGAAGCAGAATATTCTGCCGAACAGGTCTGGTTCATGAGTGATTCACAATCCTCGGCCATGGAGGCAGCTTATGAGCAGGCGGGAGTGAAATACTCCATTGTTCCTGAGCATATTTTTGTATTTGGGCTGTCCGAAGATCCAAAACCTAAGGGAGATATTGAGCCCGGAGATATTATTTTGGGTGTAAACGGAACGGCAACTCCGGACAATACGGTGCTGTCTGAGCAGTTAAAGAACAAAAAGGTCGGAGATACGGTCGAGATGCAATTGGAGCGAGGCGGAGAAACGATCAGCCGCGACGTTCAACTGATTGAAGTAAAAGACAGCAAAACGGGTGAAGTTCGCCCGGCACTGGGTGTCATGATCGGAGCGGTTCAGAAAGTGAAAGCAGAAGATCCGGATAAACAGATATCCTTTACGGATACTCAGGTAGGTGGTCCATCTGCCGGACTGATGTTCACCCTGGAAATTTACAATCAGTTGACCCCTGGAGATTTGACGAAAGGTCACCGGATTGCTGGCACAGGCACCATTAACAAAGAAGGTGTGGTTGGCGCAATTGGTGGCGTTGTACACAAAATTGTTGCGGCAGATCGGAAAGAAGCAGAGTTTTTCTTTGTGCCGAAGGATAATTATAAAGAAGCTGAAGCTAAGGCTGAACAGATCGGTACCAAAATGAAACTTATTCCTGTCAGCACGGTGGATGATGCGCTGGCTTATCTGAAAACCTTGTCTGTCAAATCCTAAACGATCATTATTAGTGATTAGCATGACTAAAAGAATATCAGGATGATGTAAAATCCCCCTATTGCAACGGTGCCGAATCGGTTTGCAATAGGGGGATTTTGTTTGGGTAATCGATATAAAATAACCCATTATCAACGAGAGTCTGATCGATTTTATTACAATAGATCAGGATTAAGGATTGCATCAAACGATGGTTAAGCGTTGGCTCCAGCAAAAGCTTGTGAGTCGATATATTGAACTTGGGTTTCGAAATCGTTTATGTTGAACCAGCTTTGGATAGGACTGAACGTAGAGTTAGAGCCTCACAGGCGGGTCATAGTAGTCGCTGTACATCATACGTGTATCGGAGTGTTCGCAGGCGAGTGCATATGCTGCCTGGGCTTGTATATCCAGTTCCAACTGGTTATGAACAAAGGTTGATGGTTTCAGCAGAACGGGCAGAGAAGCCGTCTTTTTCATCTGTTTCAAAAGGCCCTGTCCTTGTGCATTAAACCCAAGCACTCGAAGATATGCGGGCCCTTCAGCCAGCTTCTCGGGCGAACATTCGGCCTTGGTATGATTCAGCAGGATATGGGTCAGCATGCGCTGTAGCTTTGTGCGTGTGTACCGTTTCGTTTTGAGTGCGTTCAGCAACGCCTCGACTGAAGGCTCTGGGAGCTGAGCAAGTGTACGGCTCAGCCGGTGTTCGAGTCCTTCCGTGACCTCGGCGATCTGCTCCAGCTCGGAGGCACGGCGTGTGGCCGCGATGTGCAGCAGCGGCTGTGCAAAGCGCTCCCAGTGCACGGGAGCGCGTCCTTCCTGCCATTCGCGCCGCAGAATGGCAAGGGTTGCCGCCGGCACGTATGGCGCGGCGGCTTCGGGCCCGTCCGCCATCAGCAGGCGGCGGACGGCAGTTGCACTGGCGATCGCCCCCGGTCCGGGCGTCGCCTCATGATACGCGGCACCGGTACGCGCCGCCGTAAAGGGCTTGATCGCGCTACCCAGCCGTTGCAGCGCGATCAGGTAGTGCAGCCCAAGCGAATTGTTGGGCTGCCCCAGCAGTGCAGCGGCGTCATCTGCATCGACGCCGCCAGGCGCCAGTGCTGCCGCCGCACTTGCGTATGCGGCGGGATAGCTGGCGCCTTCCCGCAGGCGGCGCGCGATATCCTCGCGCAGCCCTGCGGGCTCCACAGCCAGCACGCGCGCAATGCGCTGCAGGCTGTCCAGGTCGCCGGACTCGCTGCCAAAGCAGAGCGAGTCCACAACGCCCGTGCGGTGCAGCAGGGACACCGCACCATAGGCGAACCACTCGGCCGATTGTACAGCATAGGCAACCGGCAGTTCAAGCACCAGATCGGCGCCAGCATGCAGCGCCATCTCAGTCCGTGGCCTTTTGCCCACGATGGCGGGTTCGCCGCGCTGGAGGAAAGGGCCGCTCATCACAGCCACAACAACGTCTGCTCCACTGAGCCGTCTGGCTTCGCTTAGATGATAGACATGTCCGTTATGTAAAGGGTTATATTCAACAATGACGCCAACGGCTTTCATATGAGAACGCGCTCCTTTCGTTAAATATTCAATTGCGGTTCAATCCTTTACTCCTAGCCCGATTATATCCGAGCTCATCTTGTTCCATAATAGGACATGGGCATACCTTTGTTCAAATCATATCGCGGTGTACACACGAAAAAGAAAAGAATCTTCTCGTCGATATAGCCCGAACCTACCTTCAAAATGCATGACTTGTAGTTTAACTTATAGTAAGCCTATAATGTATCAGAGATCGAAAGCGGATTAGGATCGTCATTTTTAAAAAGGGTGTAAAGTTAAAAGTGTTGACAAACGTCTTGAAAAATCGGTATAATGATTTTTGTTTGTTAAGTCAATTTCATAATACTTTTAACGAGGAATCGTCAGAATACATACAGTCAGGAATATGATGTGTTGCAAGAGTCAGGCTTGACCTGTATAACTGTCGTAAGGCGTTTAACTTTAATTATGAGATTGGTTTCGTTTGGAGTGATGGGAAATGTTAATGCCATTTCGCAAAGTGGCTACCAGTGACCGCCCCCTGCAGTTTAATGAACAGTGGGATATTAAGGAACTGGTTTCTAACCGACAGGATATCACAGCCGTTACCCCGCTGACTGCGGATTTATCTGCAGAATACAGAGAGGGCGACGTTGTGGATGTTCATGGCAAACTGACAGTAGGAGTGGACATGTTATGCTCCCGATGTCTTAAGCCGATTAATGAACATTTTCATATTGATTTTCATGAGCAATTCAAGCAGGGGAAACAGCCAGAGGAATTGCCTGAAGACGACGATACTTTCTACGTGGATGGAGAGAGCGTTGATCTGAAAGGTTATGCCGAGGAAGCTTTTCTGCTGGATCTTCCGTTTATACCGCTATGCAGCGATACATGCAAAGGGTTATGCCCCAAGTGTGGCCATGAGCTGAACGAAGGTGACTGCGGTTGTGATAACCAAGTTATCGATCCGCGGCTTGCAGGGCTCAAGGATTTTTTTAAATGAGCATGAGTGAAAATCGAACATTGTAACAACTACCTGCAAAGGTTGATTTTGATAAGGAGGTGGGAATAATGGCAGTACCTCAACGGAGAACGTCCAAGACGCGTCGCGACAAACGTCGCACTCACTTTAAATTGGCTGTACCGGGCATGGTGAAATGTGAACAATGTGGCGAACTTAAACTTAGTCACCACGTGTGCAAAGTGTGCGGAACGTACAAAGCAAGAGAGATCATCTCTCAATAATAGCTAGACATTAAGTAGCACTTCATTTCGATGAGGTGCTACTTTTTTTAGACTATAGCATCGCAAAAAAGACCCTTTCTACCTGTACTCTATCTTCTTGAATAAAGTTCAATATACGTATTTGATATTTTAGTAAGGCTCATTACGGGTTGTGTTCGGGACTGTTCAGCCAGGCTCCGCAAGGCAGGATTGTTTTTGTTCAGCCAGCCTTTCTTTTTGACACGGGATGAGATATACTATAGTTTAGTACCAGGTTCTAAGATTTGACGTTACATAAACATGAACCATAATATGTGTGAGAACGACCCTGCTGAACAGGGATGCAACTATAGAAGCAACGTGAAAGAATATATTGAACTGACCGGATTAGGCGGTTCCTTAAACGATACAGCGGGGGGTGTCAGGCATCGAACGTGTACCGAAGAGACAGAGGCAGCAGCAGTTAACCAAAATGATCGAAGACAACCCGTTTGTGACGGATCAGGAACTTACACGCCAATTGAAGGTGAGTATTCAGACGATTCGTCTCGACAGACTGGAGCTTGGGATTCCCGAGCTTCGGGAGCGGATGAAACTGATGGCGGAGCGTTCCTATGATCAGGTGCGCTCCTTGCCCCTGCATGAGATTATCGGTGATATTGTGGACTTGCAGCTGGACAAGAGTGGGATCTCCTTGTTTGAGATTAAGGAAGAACACGTATTTTCGAGAACGGGCATTGCTCGGGGACACTATGTTTTTGCACAGGCCAACTCATTGGCTGTAGCCGTTATTAATGACGAGATTGCACTGACGGCTTCCGCAGACATTCGTTTTGTCCGTTCGGTCCATTTGTCTGAGAAATGTATTGCGAAGGCTTATGTGAGATCGATATCGGGTCAAAAGGGCAAAGCCAAAGTGGAAGTGTTCACTTATGTGGGTGAAGAAATGGTGTTTCAAGGCAACTTTGTAATCTACCGTTCAGGTGGAGAAGACAGCGTAGAAGGAGGTCATTTGGGATGAAAATCGTCATTGATGCCATGGGAGGCGATAACGCACCAGCGGCAACAGTAGAAGGTGCGATCGCCGCGGCTACGGAATGGGCGGATACACAGATCGTCCTGGTCGGCGATGAAGCCAAGCTGGAACCTCTTCTGAGTCAGTCGGGTGCCAAACCTGCTAATCTGACCATTCAGCATGCTTCCGAAGTGATTGGTTCGGATGATGAACCGGTGAAGGCAGTCCGTCGCAAGAAGGATGCCTCCATGGTGGTTGCAGGTCGTATGCTTAAGGAAGGCGAAGCAGACGCCATGATCTCAGCGGGCAATACCGGAGCGCTGATGACAGCCGGCTTGCTTGTAGTAGGCCGTATGGAAGGTATTGAGCGCCCGGCGCTTGCGCCCATGATTCCAACGATCGATGATGTGGGTGTACTTGCACTTGATCTTGGTGCGAATATGGATGCCAAACCGGAACACCTCGCACAGTATGGTCTGATGGGGAGCTTGTATCGGCAAAAAGTGCAGGGAATCGCGTCACCAAGAGTGGGCCTGCTCAATGTGGGAACGGAGCCGGGTAAGGGGAATGAGTTGACCAAACATGCCTATCCATTGCTCGAGCAACTTCCAATTCGTTTTGTTGGTAACGTAGAGGCCCGTGACGTGCTTACAGGTGCATGTGATGTGCTTGTATGTGATGGATTTGCCGGGAATATATTGCTCAAATCTCTCGAAGGCACAGCGGGTGCCATTTTCGCTCTGCTTAAGGAACAATTCTCATCATCGCTCAAAAGCAAACTGGCTGCTGCTGTGCTCATGCCTGAGCTGCGCGGTTTGAAGCGGAAACTGGATTATACCGAGCATGGTGGTGCACCACTTCTCGGTTTGAGCAGACTTGTGGTGAAAAGTCATGGATCGGCTGATGGCAATGCCATCAAAAATGCTGTGCGCCAAGCACGGATTGCAGTACAGAACCAGCTGGTGGAGAGCATATCTAAGGAAATTAGCGGGAAGTGAGTGACGACATGAATAATTTGCGCCCGGTAGGGGTTATCGGTACAGGTAAATATGTACCTGAGAAAATTTTGACAAACAGCGATTTGGAGAAAATGGTCGATACGAATGATGAGTGGATTGTCAGTCGTACAGGAATCAAGGAACGTCACATCGCTGCACCGGATCAGGCGACTTCGGATCTGGCTTACGAGGCAGCTATTAAAGCGCTTGAGTCTGCTGGCATGACTGGCAGTGATCTTGATCTGATTATTGTGGCAACTATCACACCGGATTCTTCATTCCCTTCTACTGCTTGTATTTTGCAAGATAAACTTGGTGCCAAGGGCGCTGCGGCATTTGACTTGTCTGCTGCCTGCTCCGGATTTGTATACGGTCTGGCAACAGCAACAAGCTTTATCCAAAGCGGCATGTACAATAATGCACTTGTTATTGGTGCAGATTGTTTGTCTCGTATTACTGACTATACCGACCGTAATACCTGTGTGCTGTTTGGCGACGGAGCGGGCGCGGTTATCGTTGGTGAAGTACCGGAAGGCCGTGGATTTAAATCATTCGATCTCGGAGCTGAAGGTGCGGGTGGAAGCCTGCTTCAAATGGAGGGCGGCGGTTCCCGTCTGCCTGCATCCGTAGAAACAGTTGAGAACAAAAAACATTACATTTACATGAATGGCCGTGAAGTGTTTAAATTTGCAGTACGGGTGATGGGTACAGCGACAATCGAAGTACTGCGCAAGGCTGGCCTGGAGCGTACGGACGTGGATCTGTTTGTTCCTCACCAAGCCAATATTCGGATTATCCAATCGGCAATGCAGCGACTTGAGCTTCCTGAAGAGAAAGTTGTAGTCAATGTGGATAAATACGCCAACACATCTGCAGCCTCCATTCCGCTTGCTTTGGTAGAAGCTGCTGAAGAAGGCCGCATGAAAGCCGGAGATACCGTGCTTATGGTTGGTTTTGGTGGCGGTTTGACGTGGGGCGCATCGGTACTCGTTTGGTAAATTAGACAGCTGGGAGAGATGAATTGGATGGGTAAAATAGCATTTGTATTTCCCGGACAGGGATCGCAGACTGTGGGCATGGCCAAGGACGCATATGAGTCTGTGCCTGCGGCAACAGAAATTTTCCGTACAGCCGATGAGACGCTGGGTTTCTCGCTGAGCAATCTTGTTTTTGAGGGACCAGAGACCGAGTTGAAACAGACATCAAATACGCAACCGGCTCTGCTGACAGCAAGTATTGCATTGCTTGAGGCTTTTAAAGAAAAAGGAATTCAGCCTGATTATATGGCTGGACACAGTTTGGGTGAATACAGTGCACTGGTCGCGGCGGGCGTTCTTTCGTTCGCGGACGCGGTAAGCATTGTGCGGGCACGCGGTCAATATATGGAACAGGCTGTTCCTGGTGGACAGGGTGCGATGGCTGCGGTATTGGGTGCGGATCGGGAAGCGCTGGGGGTGCTTTGCCGGGACGTATCCGAAAGTGGTCATGCAGTTGAACTTGCTAACATCAACTGTCCGGGACAAATCGTGATTTCCGGTGTGAAGGAAGGGGTAGCTGCTGTCGCTGAACGGGTTAAGGAAGCAGGCGGCAAACGTGCCATCACACTTGAAGTAAGCGGTCCGTTCCATTCTTCCTTAATGAAGGATGCAGCAGAAAAGTTGGCTGAGAAACTGAGAACTGTCTCGTTCTCACCCGGGGCGGTCCCTGTAGTCGCGAATGTGACTGCAAGACCTGTGGAGGACGGTAAGGTTCAGGATTTATTGACAGCTCAGGTCTATTCCCCGGTTTTATGGGAAGACAGTGTGACATGGCTTATTGAGCAAGGTGTAGATACCTTTATCGAGATTGGCTCTGGCAGTGTGTTAACAGGTTTGATTAAAAAAACAGATAAAACCGTTAAACTGTACAATGTAAACAGTCTTGAGACGCTCGAAGCAACGGCAGCTGCACTAATTTGATTAACAATGATTAGATTTGGGGAAAGGAGGAATGATTATGTCTAAACCATTACAAGGCAAAAATGCGCTCGTTACCGGTGCATCTCGTGGTATCGGGCGTAGTATTGCACTCGCTTTGGCCGAGGCAGGCGCCAACGTGGCCGTGAATTATGCGGGCAGTCAAGCGGCAGCTGAGGAAGTAGCGGAAGCGATTCGCGCCAAAGGTGTCCAGGCAATTACGATTCAAGCGAATGTGGGCCAGATGGACGAAGCCGAACAAATGGTCAAAGCAACGATTGAAGCGTGGGGCAATGTTGATATTCTTGTCAACAATGCTGGAATTACCCGTGATAATCTGATCATGCGTATGAAAGAAGAGGAATTTGATCAGGTAATCGAAACCAATCTCAAAGGGGTGTTTAACTGTCTTAAGGCGGTTACGCGTCCAATGATGAAGCAACGGTCTGGTAGAATTATCAATATCTCCTCTGTTGTGGGTGTGCTCGGAAATGCTGGACAAGCAAACTATGTTGCTGCCAAGGCAGGGGTCATCGGTTTGACGAAGGCATCTGCACGTGAGCTTGCCTCCCGCGGCATCACAGTTAACTGCGTTGCACCAGGATTTATTGAGACCGATATGACGAAGGAATTGTCCCAGGAGATCGTGGACAACATGTTGAACGGTATTCCGTTGTCCCGTCTGGGCCAGCCGGATGAAATTGCCGGTGTTGTCACGTTCCTGGCTTCAGAAGCTTCATCTTATATGACAGGGCAGACACTGCATGTTGATGGTGGCATGTACATGTAATTCTTCCCGGACTTGAACAATAGTCGGGGAACAGGCGCTGGACGATCCGAAATGCCGGAAAAAGGCCGGGTTCCCCGGCCGGGAGCCGCATATGTCTTCTATGGCATTTTGCCTGCGATTCTCGTATAATACCAAGGAGGAGGTGAACCGGATGTCCGATGTATTGGAGCGTGTAAAACGCATCGTCGTCGACCGCTTGGGCGCAGACGAAGCTGAAGTTACACTTGAAGCATCTTTCAAAGAAGATTTGGGTGCTGATTCTTTGGATGTAGTGGAATTGGTCATGGAATTGGAAGATGAATTCGATTTGGAAATCTCTGATGAAGATGCAGAAAAAATCACGACCGTAGGTGAAGTTGTAAACTACATACAATCTCATACCTAAAGTCAATTCAGTCCCGCACCTGTTTTCGAACAGGCGGGACTTCTCATCATTCATTGGTTTTTCTCATTCCGCAAGCGGCGCCGGTCAAACGGATCTTCGGGTCCTGCTTGGCTAGACGTCTGCTTGCGGATATTCCCACAAAATACTTGCGTAATGCAGTCGATATAGAGGTGAGTCGGTTTGAAACAAAGAGTTGTAATTACCGGAATGGGCGTAATGACATCGCTCGGAAAAGATTTAGAAACGTTCTGGGGCAGTTTAATGGCAGGCAAGTCCGGAATCTCTCAGATTGAGGCGTTTGATGTAAGTGAATACACCACTCAAATTGCAGCCGAGATTAAGGATTTCAACCCGGAAGAGTACATGGATCGCAAAGATGCACGTAAGATGGATCGTTTTGTTCAGTTCGCTGTAGCAGCTGGTTTCAAAGCCGTTGAAGACAGTGGTCTGAAAATAGACGAGAACATTGATGCAGAACGTTTCGGTGTGTCGATCGGATCGGGTATCGGTGGATTGGGTACTTGGGAGGACCAACATAATGCATTGCTGCAAAAAGGTCCTAAACGGGTAAGCCCATTTTTCATTCCGATGATGATATCCAACATGGCTTCTGGCCAGATGTCGATTTCTCTCGGGGCGAAAGGTCCTAACATCAACGTGGTAACGGCATGTGCTACAGGAACACACTCCATTGGAGATTCCTTCAAGCTGATTGCAAACGGTGATGCGGATGCGATGATTTGTGGCGGTGCGGAAGCAACCATTAGACCAACCGGTCTGGCTGGGTTCTGTGCAATGCGTGCCATGTCTACACGTAATGATGATCCGGCTAAATCGAGCCGTCCTTTTGATACAGAACGTGACGGGTTTGTTATGGGCGAGGGCGCAGGTGTTCTGATTCTTGAATCCCTAGAACATGCTCAAAAACGTGGTGCTCGTATTTATGGCGAAGTGATTGGTTACGGTCTCACTGGCGATGCACATCACATGACGGAGCCTGATCCGGATGGAGCAGCTCGTTGCATGAAGATGGCTCTGCGTAATGCGGGTATCGAACCAGAAGAAGTGGACTATATCAATGCACATGGTACATCAACACCTGTAGGTGACAGATCCGAAACGCTTGCGATCAAAAAAGCGTTTGGCGATCATGCGTACAAGCTTGCGGTGAGTTCAACCAAATCGATGACAGGTCATATGCTTGGTGCTGCTGGTGGCGTGGAAGCCGTAATCTGCGGATTGTCGCTGACACATCAGACGCTTGCTCCAACGATCAACCTGGAAAATCAGGACCCGGAATGTGATTTGGATTATGTTCCAAACGTTCCACGTCAAACTAAAGTCAATATTGCCATGTCCAATTCATTTGGGTTCGGCGGTCACAATGCCACCATTATTCTCAAAAAATTTGAAGCATAAGGGGCTAGTTCGTTTGAGTGAAGATCTGAAGCAGTTACAACACAAACTTCAAATCAAATTTGACAACAGGCAGCTTTTAAAACAAGCGTTTACCCATGCTTCTTATGTAAACGAACACCGGTTCAGTCAGCATCAGGATAACGAGCGTCTGGAGTTTCTGGGCGATGCGGTACTGGAACTGACTGTGTCGGAATACTTGTATCACTTGTTTCCTAACCGGCCGGAAGGTGAATTAACTAAGCTGCGGGCATCCATTGTCTGCGAGCCTTCCCTCGTCAAATTTGCTGAAGCGTTGGGTTTTGGGCAGTATGTACTTCTTGGTAAAGGTGAGGAACTGACGGGAGGACGAACTAGACCGGCTTTGCTAGCGGATGTGTTTGAATCTTTCATCGGTGCATTATATCTGGATCAGGGATTGGCGCCTGTCCGGACATTTCTGGATCAGCATGTATTTCCGTTGATCGTTCTGGGCAGCAAATTGCAAATGAGCGATTACAAAACGGAATTGCAGGAACTCACTCAACATCACAATATGGGAGCTCTTGAATACCGTATTGTTGAGGAACGGGGCCCTGCCCATGAACGGGAGTTTGTCTCCGAGGTCCATATGGGTCAAGAACGGCTTGGCAGAGGTACAGGACGTTCCAAAAAGGAAGCCGAACAACAGGCTGCATCTGCAGCGCTGGATCGACTGAAGCTTCCGGAAGCCTGAGCTTTACCGTAAGCGCATAGACAAACGAAGAGCAAAGAGCAGCCCGCGGGTCCGCCTGGCGGAATTTATCGGCCGGACTGCTTTTTGCTCTTTTTTTTGTAAAGGGGTTCAGGGCTAGCTGCTCCTGTTAGTTTAACTATAAGTTGAACCTGAGTTTTACACCAAAACGGAGAGGACAGAAATAACCTGAAGAAGCGTAGCGTTCGCCTTTATCCCCGGATTTTCCCTTTTTAAAAGGGAATCAAAAAAAATCTGGGGATAACAGCGA
>NZ_JAAIFP010000024.1:0-158474 GCF_010747435.1 Paenibacillus sp. ALJ109b | reverse complement strand
ATATATATGCGATTTCGTATTTATTTCATTTTATTTTTAAAAGAAAAGACGCTGTTCACGAATATTTCGTAAATCAGCGCCCTTATATTTCGTTTATAGCGTAAGTTTGGGCTCTTCTACTTCATCTTATGTCCCTCTTACCGTTTTCGTTCGTAGAACTCAAACGTATACGCATAAACATTTTTTTCATCTTGCTCGCCTTCGATCTGTTCTGTTAGCTCCCACTCCGACCAATCCACTTCCGGGAAAAAGGTATCCCCCTCAAAATTCTCATGAATTTTGGTCACCACTAGACGATCTGCGAGCGGCAAAAACTCACGATAGACCTGAGAACCGCCAATGACGCAAAGCTCTTCGCCTTTTGTAACTTCCAGACCCTCTTCAATCGTATGCACCACTTCAGCCTGATTCGCTTGATAGTTAAGATCTCTTGTTATAACAATATTTCGACGTTGCGGAAGCGGCTTGCCTCCAAAGGACTCCCATGTATTGCGTCCCATAATAATCGTTTTGTTTAACGTACGTTGCTTGAAAAAGGCCATATCTTTAGGCAAACGCCACGGAATGGAATTATTCAATCCAATGACACCATTCTCGCCCATCGCCCATACAAGTTCAATGCTCAAAGATTACACACTCCTTCAATCCGTGTTATACCGCAATCGGGGCTTTAATACCCGGATGATGCTGATAGTTCTCAAACTCAAAATCATCAAACGTATAATCGAAAATGGAATCCGGCTTGCGCTTAATAACCAACTTAGGCAGCGCGAATGGCTCACGCTCCAATTGGGTTTTCACTTGTTCCACATGGTTTGAGTAGATGTGTACATCCCCACCAGACCAGATAAACTCCCCAACTTCAAGATCACACTGCTGGGCAATCATATGTGTCAGCAGCGCATAGCTGGCAATGTTAAATGGCAGCCCGAGGAACGTGTCTACAGAACGCATGGTAAGCATACACGATAGTTTACCCTCAGCCACGTAGAACTGAAACGCGAAATGACAAGGAGGCAATTTCATGTTGTTAATCTCCGCCACATTCCAGGCGCTAACGAGATGACGCCGCGAATCCGGATTATTTTTGATCGAATCAATAACAGCAGCAATCTGATCGATCTTCTCTCCGTTAGGTGCTTCCCAGGTACGCCATTGTGATCCATATACCGGGCCCAGGTCGCCATTCTCGTCAGCCCAATCGTCCCAGATCTTCACGCCGTTTTCCTTCAAATAAGATATATTCGTATCCCCGCTCAAAAACCACAACAACTCATGAATGACTGATTTCAGATGGATTCGTTTGGTTGTTACCAGTGGAAACCCTTCGGATAGGTTGTATCTCAGCTGTCTGCCAAATACCGACTGTGTTCCAGTTCCGGTGCGATCTCCCTTATGCACGCCTGTATCCAGAATATCCTGTAATAAATCGAGATAGTTTTTCAAATTATATTCCCCTCGCACTTTTTTTCATACTAAACTAAAGAATATTTACACTTACCACTCCGATGACAGAACAACCTTCCAATCGCTGTTATCCCCAGATTTTTTTGATTTCCTTTTCCAAAAGTATAAAATCCGGGGATAAAGGCGAAGCGTATGCTTCCGATGCAACTTTCCTTCAGAAAGCTTTTAGCTCCGCTTCTACAGATTTTTTCTGTCCTCTACGTTCTCGTGTAAACGGTTAGTTTTACTAACTTAAATACTAAATATATAGACCGTGATTGGCTTGGAGCCACATCATAACTGATCATTACTACAGTGTACCACAATTGAGTTGTTGGATAAAATCAATTCACTAAAACTTTTGAGTGTGTAACTTTTCATCATATTATATACACTCGTATCTTGAATTTCTCGGCTTTTGCTCAGAAAAAAGAGACGAACAACGCGTTAACGTCATTCGTCTCTTCTGATTTACGTATAATGCCGGACGAATCCGAAGCTTAGACGATATTAGCGGGAAATGATGTGGATCGGGTGACCCATAACCAGTTCCGCAGCTTCCATCACGATTTCGCCCAAAGTAGGGTGAGCGTGAATAGTCAGCGCCAAATCTTCCAGAGTAGCACCCATTTCGATTGCGAGACCAAGCTCAGCAATCAGGTTGGAAGCTTCCAGACCTACGATTTGGCAACCCAACACGAGGCCGCTTTCTTCGTCAGCAACGATTTTCACGAAGCCTTCAGCGTGGTTCAAAGATACAGCACGGCCATTACCCGCATAAGGGAATTTGCCAGCTTTTACTTTGTAGCCTTTTTCTTTAGCTTCTTTCTCAGTGTAACCTACGCTGGAGCACTCAGGATCTGTGAAAACAACGGCAGGCATACATTTGTAGTCAACTACAGATGGTTGTCCTGCGATCGCTTCAGCAGCCACTTTACCTTCATAAGAAGCTTTGTGGGCAAGTGCCAGACCGGATACGATATCACCGATTGCAAAGATGTGAGGAATGCTAGTACGGCCTTGGTGATCAACTTTAACGAATCCACGCTCGTCAACGTCTACGCCAATCAGGTCCAGACCAAGCTCTCCGTCTGTATTTGGACGACGTCCAACAGTAACCAGCAGGTAATCTGCAGTTACTTCTTTGGATTCACCATTTACGGAATATTTAACAGTTACATCTTTATCCGTTTGCTCAGCACTTTCAGCTTTTGCACCCGTTACGATTTCGATGCCTGTTTTCTTCATGTTTTTAGCTACGAGGCTAGTCATGTCTTTATCGAAACCTGGCAGTACAGTATCCAAACCTTCGATGATTGTTACTTTAGCACCGAATTTAGAGTACATTTGGCCAAGCTCAGCACCGATATAACCGCCACCGATAACGATCATGCTTTTTGGAACTTCAGGCAAGTTCAGAGCTTCTGTAGAAGACAGAATGCGTCCGCCAAACGGGAAAGGTTTCAACTCGATTGGACGGGAACCTGTTGCAATGATTGCATTTTTAAATTTGTAACGTGGAGACTCGTGATCGTTGAATACACGAGCTTCGTTTTCGTTGATGAACATGCACTCACCGTTGAAAACTTCAACTTTATTGCCTTTGAGCAAACCAGCTACGCCGCCAGTCATTTTCTTAACAACGCCGTTTTTGAATTCTTGAGTTTTGCTGAAGTCCACTTTTACGTTCTCAGCAGAGATACCAAAAGCTTCACCGTGCAATGCAGACTCATATTGGTGTGCAGCCGAGATCAGGGCTTTGGATGGAATACATCCGCGGTTCAAACAAACGCCGCCCAGTTCGGATTTGTCAACGATCAATACGCTTTGGCCCAGTTGAGCAGCACGGATGGCAGCTACATAGCCACCAGGACCCGCACCAATTACTAATGTATCGATATTGAGAGAAGCGTCGCCTACTACCATATCTTACACCTCCATAACAAGCAGCTCAGGGTTAGCGAGCAGCTGTTTAATGTAGTTCATAAAGTTTTGTGCTGTTGCGCCATCGATGATACGGTGGTCGAAGCTCAGGGAAAGAGCCATTACAGGTGCTGCAACAACTTCGCCATTTTTGATAACGGCTTTTTCGCTGATGCGTCCAGTTCCGAGAATTGCAACTTCTGGGAAGTTGATGATTGGAGTGAAGAACATACCGCCAGCAGAACCAATGTTACTGATGGAGATTGTGCTTCCTCTCATTTCGTTCGCGCTCAATTTGCCATCGCGGCCACGAGCTGCCAGATCACGAATGGAATCAGCGATCATCCAGATGGATTTACGATCAGCATCTTTGATAACAGGAACGATCAAGCCGTTGTCTGTATCTGTAGCGATACCGATGTTGTAGTATTTTTTGTATACAATTTCATTAGCTTCTTCATCGATCATAGCGTTCAATGCTGGGAACTCACGGGAAGCTGCAACCAGAGCTTTAACGATGAATGGCAGATAAGTTACTTTTGTACCTTTTTTCTCAGCAATAGGTTTCATGCGAGTACGGAAAGCAACCAGTTCAGTTACGTCCACTTCGTCCATGATTGTAACGTGAGGTGCTGTGTAAGCTGATTTAACCATCGCATTGGAGATCGCTTTACGGATACCTTTGAATGGTACGCGCTCTTCTTCTACACGTTGATCAGCTGCAGCAGCTGCTGGTGCTGCGGATTTTTTCTCTTCTTGAGCCGGAGCTTCGGAAGATGCCGCTGCGGAAGAACCGCCACCGTTTTTGAAGGATTCAACATCTTCTTTAGTAACTTTACCGTTGTTGCCAGTACCGTTAACTTGAGCGATGTCTACGCCTTGTTCGCGAGCAAATTTACGCACGCTTGGTGTTGCCAAAACGTCTTTGGCAGGTACTGCCGGAACGCTGTTGTTTCCGCCTTCTTTAGCTGCATCCGAGCTGGAAGCTGCTGCGGAAGAACCGCTTGTGTCAGCTCCGCCTTGAGCTGCATCTTTTTCTTGATCGTCTGCAGGAGCGTCGTCTTGCTCTGGAAGCTCGCCTTCAGCGTCAATGATTGCAACAACTTCGCCAACGTGGCAAACTTGGCCATCTTTTGCGAATACTTCTGTTACTGTGCCGTTAACCGGACAAGGTACTTCAACGACCGCTTTGTCATTTTGTACTTCCATGATGATGTCGTCGTCAGTTACTTTGTCACCGACTTTGATGTGCATCTTGATGATTTCGCCTTCGTGAAGGCCTTCGCCCAGTTCAGGGAATTTGTATTCAAATTTAGCCAACTGAAAAACCTCCTTGATTATGTCTCAATCCTGAAAACAACCCTTAACTCCAAGAAACAACCGTTACTGCTAGGTGCAATAAACTGTTACTCAAGGGGCTAATGGCTGTTTACAGTGCAGCTTGCGCTGCGGTGTGGATCACCATACTGCGCCTTGCGGCATGTCAGATGATTAAATTAGAAATTTACGACTTTGTTAACCGCAGCAACGATACGTGCTGGGTTAGGAAGCCATGTATCTTCGATTTGTGCAAATGGATAAACAGTATCCGGACCAGCTACACGCAGAACCGGTGCTTCCAAGTGCAGGATTGCTTTTTCATTGATTTGGGCAATGACTTCAGCTGCAACACCTGCGCTCTTTTGAGCTTCCTGTACAACAATTGCACGGTTTGTTTTCTTAATGGAAGCAACGATAGTATCGATGTCGATTGGGCTAACCGTACGAAGGTCGATAACTTCAACTTTGATTCCTTGTTTTTCGAGCTCTTCTGCTGCTTTCACAGAAGTGTGAACCATCATACCGTAAGTAATGATAGTTACATCAGAACCTTCACGAACAACGTTCGCTTTGCCCAGCTCAACAGTGTAATCTTCTTCAGGTACTTCTGCACGGAATGCATGGTACAAGTTCAAGTGCTCCATGAAGAATACAGGGTCGTTATCGCGAATAGAAGCGATCATCAGACCTTTTGCATCATAAGGGTTAGAAGGTACTACCACTTTAATACCCGGAGTTTGCGTAAGCAAACCTTCGAGGGAATCTGTGTGCAATTCTGCCGCTTTTACACCGCCACCGAATGGTGTACGGAATACGATTGGAGAATTATATTTACCGCCGGAGCGGAAACGCATACGAGCTGCTTGAACTACCATTTGGTCAAGGGCTTCGAAGATAAAACCAACGAATTGGATCTCGGCAACCGGACGGAAACCTTGAACACCCAAACCTACTGCCAGACCGCCAATAGCGGACTCAGCGAGTGGAGTATCAAATACACGCTCTTCGCCAAACTCTTTTTGCAGACCTTCCGTTACACGGAAAACGCCGCCTACATTACCTACGTCTTCACCGAAAAGCAGAACGTTAGGATCACGTTTCAACTCAACGCGAAGCGCATCACGGATTGCTTCTTTCATGTTCATTTGTGCCATTTGCTTCATTTCCTCCTTAAACATTGACAGTTCACATTTGAATTCATACATGTATACCGGGACACCGGAACCCGTCCCGGATGTTTATGCTTTATCGGAAAAAACTTATTGGAAATCAGCTTTTTGCTCTTCCAAGTGCTTAGGCGTTTGTTCGAACATGCTGTCGATCAAGCCTGAAATCGTCATTTTCTCGGTTTTTTCCGCTTTTTTGATCTCTTCGTTCACTTTTGCTTTTGCTTCTTCTTTCACACGTGCTGTATCTTCTTCAGTCCAAAGACCTTTTTTCTCCAGATATTTAGCAAAACGTGCGATTGGATCTTTAGCATTCCATTCAGCCTCTTCTTCTTTTGTACGATACTTGGAAGCATCGTCAGAAAGGGAGTGAGGACGGAAACGGTAAGTTACTGCTTCGATCAGAGTTGCGCCTTCGCCGTTACGACCACGTTCAGCAGCTTCCTGAACCGCTTTGATAACTGCGAAGATGTCCATACCATCAACTTTAACACCTTTGATACCTGCTGCTACCGCTTTGTGAGCGATGGACAGAGCTGCCGTTTGTTTAGCAAAAGGAGTTGTAATGGCATAACCATTGTTTTGTACGAAGAAAATAACAGGCAATTTATAAACACCAGCGTAGTTCAGACCTTCGTAGAAGTCACCTTCTGAAGAACCACCATCACCTGTGTACGTAATTACAACTTGTTTTTGTTTCTTCAATTTGTAACCCATAGCAATACCCATTGCGTGCAGGATTTGTGCACCAATGATAATTTGCGGCATCAATACATTAACGCCATCCGGAATTTGTCCACCATGTTGGTGTCCACGGGAGTACAGGAACGCTTGATAAAGAGGAAGTCCATGCCACACGAGTTGCGGAATGTCACGATAGCCAGGACATACAAAGTCTTCTTTTTCAATTGCAAATTCACTACCAACCATTGTAGCTTCTTGACCAGATACTGGAGCATAGAAACCAAGACGACCTTGACGGCCCAGGTTTACTGCACGGTCATCCCAAGTACGGGTAAATACCATGCGGTACATAATTTCTTTTAATTGATCGTCGGAAAGTTTAGGCATCATGTCTTTGTTAACGATTTCGCCATCAGGAGACAGCACGGACAGAGCTTCTACATCCTCCGTATATACTTCATAAGGAACCTTGCTCATTTTTTTCTTCACCTCAACAAAAAATTTGAATATCAAGTTCCGCTGTTATAATATTATTATACACCTGTTTCACTGCATACGTCAAAGATATCCGTAATTTTTTTATGTTTCCTTCCGGATTGTATGTATAACAGGGGCTTAATATTGGTATAACAGCATAATACATGTTTGCGTATTTGACCTATCCCCGCACAAGGTTAATCTTACCGTATTGCGCGGTCGAATGCAAAAATTAACCGAGAAAGGTGACGTTTTATGACGGATTCCCGCTATTTGAAACGCACGATTGTGAAGGAAGAGATTGAGAGCCGCTATCTGGGAGAGAAGCGCACACTACGAATTTATCTTCCCCCAGGCTATAACGAATTGTTATCCTACCCTGTCGTTTATTGTCAGGATGGTGAAGAATTTTTCAACTTTGGGCGTATCGCCACCACTGCCAACCGCATCATTCTCGACGAGGGAGCCGAACCTTTCATTATAGTAGGAGTTCAGGTTGATGTGTCTGTAAGAACTCAGGAATACGCCCCTTTCGGCGATCGGTTCAAGGCGTATACCTCATGCTTCGCTGAAGAGATTATTCCCTATGTAGAAGAGAAATATCCTGTGCGCCGCTCTCCGCAGGAACGTATTCTTGCCGGCGACTCACTGGGTGGCAGCGTTTCGCTTCATCTTGCTCTACTCTATCCAGACCTGTTCACACGTGTCATCAGCATGTCTGGAGCTTACTATTCCGCTTCCCAGGAAATCTACGCTGCAGCTGAAGACTTGTCCTGGTTATCAATCTGGATGATTGTTGGTCTGCAGGAGACTGCCTTTGAAGCAGATACCGGCACGTATAATTTTGTTCAATTAAACCGGGATACACGTGATTTGCTTGAAAAACGAGGTGCACTCGTCTCCTATCAGGAGAAAGACGGGCATCACCAATGGGGATTTTGGCAGAACGAACTGCCGGAAGCATTGCTTTACTTTCTTCAGGAAAATTAATTTTGATCATTGAACAGGCGGCTGAAATGCCGCTTTTGTTTTACTATTTTATGACACCGCTTACACCAACACTCAAAAAAGAAGCAGGTTCTCTCCTGCTTGTCCGTCCCAGCTTCTTCTCTTGTATCACTTGTCATTCCAAGCAAATATAAAAATTGTTATATCAATGAATGTTCCTTTTCAATCCGATCCAGCAACACGTCACAACCTGCATCAACCAGCCTGTACACTTCTTCAAAATTCCCTGTATAATACGGGTCGGGTACTTCACGGAGCGTCTCGTCCGGCAGCAGATCCATCATCTTGATAATTTCCGCATCTTCACCACCTGTTACACTTCTTACGTTAGCTGCGTTGGAATCATCCATGCATATAATGTAATTAAAATGTGTGAAGTCCGCACTCGCAAATTGTCTTGCCGCCATATTGGCATAAGAAATTTGATATGAATCCAGCAATGATCGAGTCCCCTCATGCGGTGGTTTGCCAACATGCCAGTCTCCTGTACCTGCTGAGTCCACTGAAATCTGCTGATCAAGTCCTCTTTCACTCACTTTATGACGGAGGACAGCCTCAGCCATTGGTGAGCGGCATATGTTACCCAAACAGACAAACAAAACGTTAATCATGTTATTCCCCCTTACTCAAGGTGCGGTTAAGTGGAGCTGGTGCTGTCTGAGGTTTCACACTCTCCGTTTGTACCAGAGAACGACGTGGCAGCTTCCATTTATAATGAACAGAACACATCCGGAAGAACACAACTGCGGCGAAACATATTAACAGTCCAACGTTCGTTGTGAACCATCCCATACCTATGGCAAAACCAGCTGTTATTGCCCATACGGCATAAATTTCATCGCGCAGTACCAATGGCTTCCTGCCTGCCAGCAGATCACGAATGATTCCTCCGCCTATACCGGTCATCACTGCTGCTACAATAACTGCACTAATGGGATGTCCCATATTGGCCGCGTACAATGCCCCTTGAATCGCAAATGCCGCAAGTCCAATCGCATCGAACAGCGCTTCTGTCCGCTTCCAGTGACCAATCCACTTAAGAGGTAGGACAAATGCAATCGCTACAGATATTAGGGCGAGCATAATCAGCATTCCCTGACTCCACAGCATCGTTACGGGTACACCAATGAGAACATTACGAATGACTCCGCCTCCAAATGCGGTTACGAGTCCCAGTACCAGTACGCCCAAAATATCATATTCCTCTTCCATCGCCACGAAAGCTCCGGACATTGCAAATGCAATGGTACCTATAATGCTGAATACTTCAAAAATGTGCAAGTCCAACCTGTTCAAACCTCACTTTTCAAGTCATCTCCATGTCGCTCTACCCATTGTATCCGCGCATGCCGAAATTGTGCAACCACATTTTGTGGATTATACTGGTTTTGTGAATGATTTTTGCATCATTCTAACACCTTAATTAGAAGTGAATTGTTTCTTTATTGATTAGGAAGGATGGAATAGAATGACTAAGAAACGAATTGTTATTTTCACAGGCGGAAACCTCTCTCCTCAATTTCTACAAGAAATCGGTAAGGATGACATCATTATCGCAGCCGATCGTGGGGCGTTGTTCTTAATAGAAAATGGAATTCAGCCACATATCGCAGTAGGAGATTTCGATTCTATTACCGTGCAGGAACTGGAGCGTGTGCGAGATAACAGTGAACGGATAATCACCTGCGATCCTGTGCTTAAGGATTTGACGGATACCGAGATGGCATTTGAAACAGCACTGGATCTTGAGCCTACTGATATTCTTATGTTGGGCGCAACGGGCACACGCATGGATCATACTCTGGCTAACGTACATATTATGGTCCGCGCTATGCAGCATCATATTTCCTGTACTCTGCAGGATGAACACAATTATATGATGCTAACGACCTCCGAAGCTTTTGTGGAAGACCGTGGATATGAGTACATCTCCCTGCTCCCACTTACTAATGAAGTAACAGGTATTACACTGGAAGGTTTCATGTACCCGCTAGATCAAGCTACTATACGCATGGGACAGTCTTTGGGGATTAGCAACAAACTGCTCGGAAAGTCTGGCACCGTCTCAATCGATAGTGGGTTATTACTCATTATTCAGAGCAAAGATTAACCTTCTGTCTATACTTATTACGTTTTTGTAACCTATGATTTAGATTAAAAATAAGCATTTAAAATAACAAAGACCCTTGATATATCAAGGGTCTTTGTTATTTTTGTAGCATTCGAGGTTCGTCAATGATTAATTTTTTGACATTTTTAATGGTATTTTAATAAACAAACCCAAAACGTTGCGGCCCTAGGGATGAGAATGTCCCATCCAATTTCTAGGCTGTTACAAAGCTGTTATACTCGCTCTAGCAACTAAACGAAAACTAATTTTGGAGGTACTCACATGAAAACAAACATCTTTGTCCAAAAGGCCGTAACCGTCGGGTTGTGCGCTACATTAGGTTTTGGAGCTGTATTAATGACTAATGCACCTGTTGCACAAGCAGCAAGCGCTTCTGTATCCACAGGACAACAAATCGTGAACTATGGTAAAACCTTTACAGGAACTCCATATAAATTTGGTGCGTCAACTTCTACAACCAAAAATTTTGACTGCTCTTCATTTATGAAATACATCTTTAAAAAGTATGGTGTTGATTTGCCGCGTACATCCGTTAAGCAATCGAAAGAAGGCGTAGCTGTGTCTAAAGCAAATCTACGCGTTGGAGATCTGGTCTTCTTTTCTAGCGGTAGTCGCTCTACAGGCTCCAACATTACTCACGTAGGTGTATATGCAGGAGACGGAAAAGTTCTGCACACGTACGGATCACCAGGTGTTACTCTCTCCGACCTGAACTCGGGGAACTGGAAAAAAACTTATATTAAAGCTCGCCGCGTACTTTAACTCATAATCCGAAAATAACGAAGTGAGAGGGCCGGATCTGATGATCCGGTCCTCTTATATTTACCCAATGAAGTTCTCTGTCCAAACAGGTGTTATGTGGAAAACATTCACTGCTTTCGATGTTACCAACTCTTTTATTGGGTATGAAGCATATAACCCACTCCACGAACGGTATGAATTAGTTTGACACTCCTCCCTTTATCCACCTTCACCCGTAAATGTTTGATATACACATCCACCACATTGGTATCCATTGCAAAATCATACCCCCATACTTCCTTCAAAATAACGCTTCGGGGACACGCCTCGTTCACATGACGAGCCAGAAACTCCAGCAATTCGTATTCTTTCGGAGTCAACACCAAATATTCACCAGCACGACTTACTCGGCGCGAACGGAGATTGACCTTGAGATCATGTACTACAATGACTTCTTCATCTTCCTGAGTAGCCTGCGAGAACACACGTAAAAAATTCCGTATTCTGGCCATCATCACATTGCCGTGAATAGGTGCTTCCATCACATCATTAGCGCCGTAATCGAGCAATTCCACAATCAATTCTGGCGATATCTTGGGAGTTACCACAAGCAATGGCGATGTGACTCCTATGCGCACGAAAGACTCCAGTCCACTTTTCAGGGTATCTTCATGACATCCTTCATTTATTAATATGATCATATTGAGATTCGTGAGTGTTGGTTCAGAAAGACGGTTCAGATCTGTCCATTCCATTTGCTCGACCTGGTACCCTTCAGCACACAATATGCCTTGAATAAAAGAAACCAAATCGCCTCTGCCAACCAGTAATATGGATGTTTTCATTTTTTCACCCGGCCTGTCTTATACGCTACTACATTTGCTGGTTAAGACTACACTTGGTCTCCAGTCTACACATACATACTTGTGACCACTGTGCTTCGCAGCATTGTTGTATGTTTATCATGCCGTAAAATGAAAAAGTCCATTCCCCGAAGGAACGGACTCGGAACAATCATTTGATTTTTTTCTAACCAAAGTACCGGTGAACCAGCGTACGCGCCTCTGCCGTGTCTTTTGTTCCATGAACTAGGACGCGACCATCCTGAAAAATGACCATCCTGTGTGATCCAGTTGTAAAAGAAACCAAAAATGCATTAGCCTCCACTTTGCCTTCATCCAGCTTGCCAAGACGATCAGCCGTATGCTGTAAATCCAGATTCATCCGCCGTGAAGGGCGAATCTGAACCGTATCCCTGCCACATAATACGTCTGTTTTCTCCAGATTTGAGGCAGAGAGGTACGGAAAGTTAGCCTTTACTCCGCAGGAAGGACAATCTTCTTTTCGGGCACCGTCGACGTTAATGGATATGTATTCATTTCTCCACACATCGAATGATAACAACTTGCGTCTCAATGCACCTGAATTACCACTGAGAAGCTTCATCGCTTCGGCAGTCTGATTAGCCGTAACCATCTGCACCGCCTGAGGGATAATGCCTGACGTATCACAGGTATCCCCACCTAACGGAACCTCACCCAACAAACAGTTTAAACAAGGCGTTTCTCCAGGCAGAAACGTGTAGGTAATTCCATAACTCCCCACACATCCCCCATAAATCCAGGGAATACGATACTTCTGTGACATATCATTTATTAATAACCGGGTATCAAAATTATCTGTTGCATCCATGATCAAGTCTGCGTTTTGAACCAATTCCTCCAGTTCATCTACTCTGACGTCCATCACTTTGCCTACAACCTCAACAGTAGAATTAATGTCAGATAGACGATTCTTTGCTGCCATCGCTTTGGGCATTCGATGAATCGCGTCTTGCTCTATATATAATTGCTGTCGCTGTAGGTTGCTCCACTCCACATAGTCACGATCTGCAATGGTAATATGGCCAATTCCTGAACGTACCAGTGTTTCAGCAATGCCCGTACCAAGCGCGCCCGCTCCAACAATTAATACTTTACTGCTATTCAATCTATGCTGACCTTCCTTACCGATAGGTGCATACCGTTCCTGTCTGGAATAGCGGTCTCCCTGTTCAGAAGATTGTGTCTGATTAGTCATGTATGAACCATTCCTTCCGCCGGACTACTCGCTGCTGCATAGCGCTTAACGGGAATCATGCCTGCCTCATAAGCCAGTCTACCTGCTTCAACCCCCATTCGCATTGCCTTCGCCATCTTCACCGGATCTCCGGATCCGGAGACAGCCGTATTTAACAATACACCGTCAGCTCCCAGCTCCATTGCATGAGCAGCATCTTTAGGTGCACGAAGTCCTGCATCTACAATAACAGGAACGACGGCTTGTTCAATAATAATCTCCAGGTTATAGGGATTAATAATACCTCTTCCCGCCCCTATAGGTGATGCACCAGGCATAACAGCATGTACGCCGAGTAGTTGCAATCGCTTGGCCAAAATAACATCGTCCGAGATATAAGGCAGTACCGTAAAGCCCTTTTCAAGCAAGATTTCGCAAGCTTTATAGGTTTCAATTGGGTCAGGAAGCAAAGTAATTCCATCGCCGATAACTTCTACTTTTATCATATCACAAAGTCCTGACGCTCGAGCAAGTTCAGCGATTCGCACAGCTTCCTCTGCTGTTGAAGCACCCGCTGTATTGGGAAGCAGGGTATACCTTTTCAAATCAAGTGTGTCCAGAAAGTGCTGTTTGTTGCGATCTTCCAGATTCAATCGTCGAACTGCAAACGTCAATACTTCCGTACCTGAGGCCTCAACCGCCTGGCTCTGCACTTCCAAGTCCGAAAATTTACCTGTACCCAGCAGCAATCTAGATTCAAACGTATAATTTCCAATCCTCAGCATAATTCAACCGCCTCCCACAAAATGTACAATTTCAATTCGGTCTCCGTCTCTTAACGCCGTCGTTTCATGATATTCCCGCGTTAAAATTTGACGATTCAATTCAACCACGACTGTTTTTACTTGCAAATTAAATGAATGGAGCAATTTATCCACACGATTTAAGCTATCTTCAATTTGCATGGTTTGTCCGTTGACAGTGATGTTCACTGCAACATCTCCTTTCTGTTCAAACGTTCTGGACAAAGGTCCTGAATCCCCAGCTCTTCAGAGTTTTTACCACAAATTAAGTCAGCCATGAGGCTGGCTGTAATAGCACTAAGTAATATGCCGTTTCGATAGTGTCCAAAAGCAGCGAATAAACCAGGAACACTTTCACAAGCCCCTATATACGGAAGTCCATCCGGAGTCGAAGGACGTACACCAGCCCAGGCTCGGATAAAATGTGCTTCCTTCATGCCAGGTACCCAGTTTGTTGCAGCTGCGAGCAGCTTCTGAATGCCTTGCACCGAGACTTTCATATCTGTTCTTCCAGGAAGGCTTGTTGCACCGATCCATACTTCTCCATTGGCTTTGGGAACAATATATATATCCTCTGCATACACCGTTTTGTCAGGTCTGTAACCGACATGGTCGGGTGAAAACTGCACCGCTACAATTTCTCCCTTCACAGGCAAAATAGGCGACTTCAGACCCACATGTTTCATCAATTCTTCACCATGTAACCCTGTAGCAATAATGACATTTCTCGATGTCATCGTTCCTATTGAAGTCTCGATTCCTTGCACACCGTTTACATTCGTATGCAAACGGACATCCTGTACACCTTCCATCACCCTCGCACCCATAGCTTGAGCTGATCTGATATAAGCCTGTGTTAGATTGACGGGAAGAACCTCGCTCTCGGAAGGTCTGTAATACGCACCATACGTATCCCTGTTTAACCATGAAGCTTCCTGTTGGACAGCGACTCGATCCCACCAAATATGTTCTGTAGATAAGGTAGACGATCGATTATTTTTGTAACTGCTGACCTCACTGTATGAACGAAAAGGAGTAATAAAACCATGCTGTTGCAGCCCCATCTCCACTCCGCTAAGCGAACTGATTCGTCCCTTCTGCTCATGAAGCAAAGCTCTGCTCTTCCGTGCAAGCTTCGCCATTACAGTATGAGTGAATTCCTCACTGTCAGCAGCAAGCATCCCGGCGGCTGCACAGGAAGTTCCCCCAGCAATCCGTGCCCGCTCAACCAGAAGAACATCATGTCCTCGAGTAGCGAGTTCACATGCGATGGCACAACCGATAACTCCTCCACCTACAATAATGGTTTCTGCATGAAACTTGCCTCGAACTTCCGCTCCGACTTTACTTCCCGATACTATTCCTGGATGATGGCTTGAACGATTTCTGCTTCGACTTCTTGCTTCCTCTCTCATGATCTCATCTCCCTGGTTCGACATACCTCTCTGAATCCTCTATCGCCTGTCGCAATAAACACGCGGCCAGTTTCGGCTCATCGTTTGCCCAAATCGTTGAAATCACAGCGGCTCCTCTGGCACCAGCAGTTCGAATTGCAGCAATATTCTCAGGACTAATCCCGCCAATCGCGATCACCGGAATCGAAACATTGGAGCATACCTCAGCCAACGCACTAAGCCCTCTTGATTCGCAATTAGGTTTACTATTTGAAGCATAGACATGCCCATAGAAGAGATAATCCGCTCCACGTTCTTCTGCAATTTTTGCTTCTTCCAGAGAATGAACCGATATGCCTACGCGCAGCCGATCGACTCTCTTCAAGTCATCCTTATCGTAGCTGCGAATAACTGCTTGACCCCAATGCACACCACCAAGCGACGCATGTTGATCCAGCTGATCTGAGCCATTCATAATGATTCGGTTAGATGGAACACCTTGTGTTTTCAGACTTTGCGCCCAATACATCTGTTTCTCAAGGGCCAGCTTTTTTTCCCGAATGTGGATATAATCGACCCACCGCCATATATCCTTAGCAATATTCAGAAAAGAGTCCATGTCTCCTGTACCTGGTGAAACCACATGCAGTTCGAATGATCTTGTAGTTACATGTTCGTGGAAGATTGCCGTCCCGTTCGCCTCCTCTTGCATGATTTAAGCTGATACAAAACAAAAAAAGCCACTCCCGTAGGGGAGTGGCCACGAATGTAGAATTCATGGATCAACTGAATGACTGTCGCATGCAATTACTCTATACATAACACATAACAACTATAGAAACCAACCATAGTCGCAACGCTGTTACATAGAGAGTTGCATGATTCATCTTGCAGGCAATATCGTGAAGTCATCGATAAAGCTCTTTGTCATTAGTTGAAACGCGCCACTTCCCTACGCTGGTATGATCCAGATCAGGTACAAAGGGTCCGGAATCGCATTCTTCCATCTCAGCCGCATCGTGCGGCCCCCCTAGTGTTCATATGAAGCTGTAGCCTATGTTACCATAGACACCTTTTTTTGTCACCGTACATTTCCATTTATTACGTTATTGTTTTTCGGACCAAGCTTCAACATCCCACGTTTTGGTAACCCAACCTTCATAAAAATCAGGTTCATGGGATACGAGCAGCACGGTACCCTTGAATTCTTGCAAGGCACGTTTCAACTCTGCTTTAGCCGTTACATCCAAATGGTTTGTAGGCTCATCGAACAAAATCCAGTTACTTTCACGCATCAGAAGTTTACACAGACGAACTTTGGCTTGTTCACCACCACTAAGCGCGTTAAGCGGGCGGGTGATATGCTCATTTTTCAATCCACAACGTGCGAGATGCCCCCGGACTTCATTCTGTGTCAGATGAGAAAATTCGTTCCACACATCTTCGATTGGAGTAATATTACCTGCACGTACTTCCTGTTCGAAATAGGCTGTTTCCAGATAGTCACCCAAGAAAGTCTTACCGCTGATTGGTGGGATTTTCCCCAAGATAGTCTTGAGCAATGTGGATTTACCTACACCGTTACATCCAACAATGGCAATTTTCTCGCCACGCTCAATCGTCATCGTCATTTTAGGCAATAATGCATATGAATATCCAATTTCAAAATCAATACCCTCAAAGACGGTTTTACTACTCGCCCGGGCATCCTTGAATTTGAATGTGGGTTTAGCTGCTTCGTCTGGACGATCGATCCGTTCAATCTTACCGAGCTGCTTCTCACGGCTCTTGGCACGACCGGAAGTGGAAGCGCGGGCTTTGTTCCGCTGAATGAAATCTTCCTGCTTCTTGATAAACTCCTGCTGTTTCTCATAAGCATCAATATGCTGCGCCTTATTCATGTCGGCCATTTCAAGGAATTTGTTATAGTTCGCTGCATAACGCGTCAACTTGGCAAATTCCAGATGATAAATAACATTAACGACCTCATTCATAAACTCCGTATCATGCGAAATCAGAATAAACGCATACGGGTAATCCTTCAGGTAACGCGTCAGCCATTCGATGTGTTCCACATCGAGATAGTTCGTCGGCTCATCCAGCAGAAGTGCAGTTGGTTTCTCCAGTAAGAGCTTGGCAAGCAATACCTTCGTACGTTGACCACCACTAAGCGCGGCCACGTCACGATCTAGACCGATGGCGGACAAGCCCAGTCCATTTGCCATCTCTTCCACTTTCACATCAATCAGATAAAAATCACCTTGCTCCAATTGCTCCTGAATGTCACCCATTTCTTCCAGCAACAATTCGAGCTTGTCCGGATCGGCGTCTGCCATCTGATCCGTGATGGACATCATTTCCTTTTCCAACTCAAGCAAGGGCAGGAACGCATCCTTAAGCACATCACGAATCGTTTTTCCAGGTGTGAGCTTGGTATGCTGATCCAGATATCCATAACGAACTTTGGGGGTCCATTCAACCTTCCCTTCGTCCTTTAACAATTTCCCGGTAAGGATGTTCATCAGTGTGGACTTGCCTACACCATTTGCACCAACAAGGCCAACACGCTCTCCAGCAAGTAAACGAAAAGATACATTTTTAAATAACGTGCGGTCTCCAAAATTGTGACTCACGTTCTCTACTGACAATAAACTCATAAGATGAGGTTGCTCCTATCTATTGGACATTACTATCGTTCCGAAACCCTATTTTAGCACAGGTGTCGCCTTTTCTGAAAGTAATGTAAACATCTCATGCAACCTCGCTTTTATATTACCAAACAAACTGCCTTTATTTTATGGAACAGTTATACTCAAAATAACCTTGCGCTGCCGCTTGTTTAGCATTTGTAAACACTTCTTCGGCTCTGTAGCCATTGTTACATGTGGAAGGATAATAGTATTTAATTCCACTCACCGGATCAGCTCCGCCAACGATCGCTGTTTTCTTCACCAGTCTGCCACCACCAATGGCATAATTGTTAATCTTTTGGTTACCTACAGGTATTCCCTGAATAAAAGCCATAAGCCCCGTGTCATTAATCGAATTGTACCAATCTTCCTGAGAAATCAAAGGCATGGTAAAGGTATAGGAAACACCATTCCTTCTTGCAAACTCATTATGCCGGTTAATAACATCTGCCAAATCTTCCTGCACACTTGTCACGATCCGACTTCGTCTGATCTGCTCAAACGTCTCGGCATTTTGAAGCAGAGGGATTTGTGTGCTGGAGGCCAGTTCTTTCTGGAAACCTTCAACCCACATGCCCAAGCCTGCATCATAGGCATACACATACCCATCGAGTGTGAAGTTAAGACTGCTACCATTTGAATCAGAATATGTATAGGGCTTTTTTGGACTCCAAACTTGCCGGAATGAATCTTCAAGATCACCAGTCATCTCAATTTCGTTCGCCAAAATGTAGTACCCATCATAATCCAACACAACCATTGCAGGAATGTAATTAAACATGGCCCGTATAGCAGCAGGATCATCCTGGATCCCCATATTTAGCGCCATTGTTTGGGTAAAGGTAGTCAAGGCAAGCTCTTTGTCCGCTTTTACAAATTTGGTCGAATCATATCCTGCTTCATCGTTTTGCTTCTCATTTTGATGCATCACGGCCCCTGCATCCAGTACAGCAGTCTGAAGTGCCATCTTATATCGATTGCTTAAATATTGAGCCTCCTGGGCATTGTCTATATTGTGAGAAATAACCCACAATATAGGTAAAAAGATAAGCACAAACACAATAGAAAGATCAGTAATCTTCATTGAGCACCATACCCCCATATGTGGTAAACACAGCTGCAGCTTGCGCAGACCCGTTTAACCACTCACGAATCAGCATGGCAGGTGTGCGATTGGTGTTTTTGACGGTTACTGTGAAGAAATCCCCCATTGCCAGTGTATATCTGCGCCCAGGATCGTCTAAAGCCAGCACACCAGACGAAGGAAACAGCTTTGCTTTAATCTGGGCTGAATAATAGCCATCCTGCACAGTTTCATAGGTACCAGAAAATGTGCTCTGATCCATCGGATCTGCATAATGAGGAACATATTTTTTGTGCAAATGTTCCATGGAAATCTCATAGGCATTCCCCGTTCGGGCCATCTGTTCTTCGAACTCTGCATACATCGCAGGGGAGATGTATCCCTTTGTTCTGACTGCATCAACAAAACGGGTAACCGTCTGAACAACGGTCATGCGTGCCATATCATCCTGTCGATCTGCAGTCTCTGCTGCCGGATATACATATAGCAAAATCACTGCCAGCAAAACAGCAAGCAGCTTGGATGCAGCATTAATCAAGGTGTACTGGCCTCCTTCCAAAATGCAATCTTCAGCAGTTCGCCAGCTTCACTTCTTATGAACTCAGGTCTATACGAAGCAGAAAGTTGGACAGGTATGGTTCCTCTTCTGTTTACAAGGGGATCAATGACATATACACTCCCGTCCACCTCCACGCTGACCGCTGTTCCTGTCATTTGTCTAACAGTATGTAACACTTCCGCACCACTATAACGGATTGACTCACTTATACGTAGCGTGGTATTCAGCCGTCCTTCCATGTCAGCTGTCGTCTGCACCAAGTGATTCAAAGCGTCTGAAAGAACCCTAACATTCTGCTGCCCGTACAGGCAGGCTGTCACAAATAAGACAACCGCCGTACAGAACAACATGAGCTGCTGTGTATTCTGGGACATGTTAAACCAACTCCTGTCAGGATTGCTGGAAAATAAGTCCTCTTACCACATTGGATTTGTCTTTTACGATAATAGCTTTGAATTTACCACTTGGATTGACATATTGATTGTCTTTTTCACTCATGGTCTGGTTGATAACACCCACTTTTTCGTCAGGTTTAATAACAGAACCGTAATCTGCGTTATTGAGATCCTGGGATATGTTCAACTGATTGCCATACCATTGACCTCCCTTGTTTTTACCTGTAATAACTTGAATACCGAACTGATCCTTGTCCGCATATTTACGCAACGCGTTTGTGACTTGTGATCCGCTAATAGTAGTTCCGTCATACACGGTAAATGCAGCTTGGGACAACTCGGTCTGGATATCGGCAAAATTGTTTTGCGCTGTTTTGGTCGCCTCCTGAGCCGAAATAAACAATAGAACTACAATCGTAATAAGGGCGATGGTCAGAAAGATGCCAGCTGCCACCTTTAAAGCGCTTGATGCATTGTTCATAATAAATCCTCCAATATCGTTTTTAATTTATTTCAGACTGTGACGTAATGATCGTTACAGTTTCTGAATCTGTTCATAATACATGTTCATTTGCATGAAACTCATGCCTACCAGCGGAATGACCAGATAGAGGAAGATCAGGGCATACATCGGTGTAAACCCGATCATTCTTCCCCATGATGCTTTCACATCAATCATCTTGGTGTATTCCTGCTTCCGTTGTTCAAAATAAAAGGCCATCATGCTATCCAGATCATCAAATGCTTCTCGAATCGAAATTTTCCCAAGTGCAAGTTGCAGCTTTTCAACCAAACGTTGAAATTCAGGCAGCCCTGCATCTTCTTTTAATTGTTCAAGCGCATGCTCCGGCCCATGTTCAAAGTGCAACAGACATTTTTGTAGTGGCCTTTTGAAAATAACAGCAAAGCGATTGAGCCATTCCAATATCTCCTCTACAGACATACGGTCCATCTCTCGCAAGATCGATATAACCGTCTGAAACTGATAGATCTCATGCCTCATGTCCATACTTCTCATCTTTCGCTGGAACATCATGAGCCAGATCGGCATGTGGTAACCCGCTATACCTATCATCATTGCAATAATTAACTCCCACCAGTGGAGATATTGCTTGTTGTAACCTTCCAGCTTCTGCAGGATGCGTGCAATAGTTTCAGTCTGAGCATCATGATCCAGTGGAACGGGATTCACGGACTGCAATGCATTGGAGATCTCATCAAAAGTTGCTCCTCGCTTCATTTCGATGCGTTCGAGTACAGCTTGATCTAAGCTTGTCTTTTCTGTAGCCTGCTTTAACTCGGCCTCTCCCATCGCGCCAAACATCCGGTCATCTCTCACGGGATCATATAAGATATGATTTCGTTCAACCTGATGCAGCAACAAGACACAGCCAATGGTCAGGACAAAACAACTTGCAAATAACATCAGCCTTCGTATAGCCAGCCATTCATATTTCAGTTCCGAGCTACTTTCCCGCATCAGTCTTACGGTTTTACTGTAATTGGTACTACCAGGTTTGGCCGCGAACAACATCGCCACCTTACGAATGAACGTCTGCTTGTATAGGAACTGATCCATTCTGGAGTGTTTGCGCCCTGTTCGATAGCGTGTTTCATCATATTGCTGAAGTCTTTGCAAAAGCAGGTAGGCAAGTATGATAATGACGTAGATCGATATTTTGATTACAAACCCGATTTTGCTGCGATAGAATTCATCCATAGTTGGAAAACTTCCTCTGGCCCAACGTTCAATTGGAGCTGTGAAAAGAACGGGAGCCAGAGCGATGAAATTCAACCCTTTTAACAAATAGTCCAATTTGTCCCGCCGCAAAATTTCCAGATGAATTTCCTGCGTCAGATTCCCCAGCCCTTTCAAGTAAATCGAACCCTGTGCTCTGTCTATATCCCCGAACTCCATCACCATATATGAAATACCGGCGAAACCTTTAAGAAAGCGATTTGGCGCAATCTCGTAGTATCGTTCCAAAGCTTCGTTAGGATCTGGAGAAGTCAATGCTTCATAGATCAACAGCACTTGCTCAGCAGCCTCTCCTTTACCTGCTTCCGCTGCTTCATACAGTGCTTCCTCTACCATTCCATGCTGATGATACCGATGTCTCACGTCGGCAAACAGGTCCAGCATCTGTACCAACAGTCGTTTCTCCATACGATTCAGACACATATCCAGTACAAGGCTGTTTAGAACTACAGCACAGAGTACTGACAAAATGACAAAGGCGATACCCGGCTGCATAAGAAAAAGGATTATACTGATACTCCCGTATCCTCCGAGGATCATTAAGACCACACTCATAGTCATTCGTCTTAATGATGGTTCGTCGCCCACATGCCGGAATGAAATTCGTTTCTGTACTTGCAGAATATAGGAAGAGAGAAGCGGCACTTTCATGCCCCAGCGATAAGACTGTAACAGGAACGATCCCCACCGCAGCGTACGATTTCCGTTTAGCGTAACGATCCCGATAGATTTACTTGCATTGTCTCCTCCTCTGTGACGTAACAGGTTCAGTATAAGTAGCGTGATTATCAAGCCACCTGCACATATCCCCAGCACCAAGAGAAGAACAAACTTAACGGTCATAGGTATCACCCCAATGTTGCTTGATGAACTGTTCGAACAGCGCAGCGTCCTGCAGTGTCATCTGATCCCGCATATCCGTAATGCTTCCTATGGAGATCGGAGCTGTAGCGACGTAATTTCCATCCCTGTACTCGATCACATTGCGAAACGTAAATCCCGCCCGTTCCTCCACGCTATCCCCTTTATTCGCACGTGGCAGACACTCCGTAATTCGTTCGATATATCTTCGTCCCTCTGCGTCCTTTTTCATATGTACATCAAAATTAATGACACTTACTACTTGCTCCTCGGCAATATGTTCATGTTGGAACATACCTGTTTTGAGCAGTGAATTACGGAGGGAGAAAACCAGATCACGAAACGTTTTGGCATGATGGGTAAACAGGGTGAACAGACTGGCAACCTGGGACATCTGAATCATCCATGCGGCTACTTCGTCACTTGCGACCTCACCAAGAATATTTACAGTACCATCGGTCTTTTTCTGTAAGTCCAGTCCCTGTTGACCTGAGATGTGCTCCGTCTCCCGGAAACTTAGTATGTTACGCCGACTGTATATACGCCGAAGCTGTAACTCAAAAGCCATCTCCTGTACACGCAGGGTATACGAAGCGTAAATATGCTTCACCATTGCCATAAGTAGTGTCGTTTTACCCGATCCCTGTGCTCCTGTTACAGCTGTGATTCGACTGCCTTTCATCAAATATTGCAGCAAGGTTATTGGCAGATCTGCGTTGTTACCAGTAATCAACTGTTCCAGTGAAGCATTGGGAATATCGAATTTCCGGACAAAGAATGCCCATGATTCGGCAAAGGGAGGACGTACAACAACGACACGTGATCCATCCTTCATCTCGTTCACCTTGTATCCATTCGCCTCCGAAAGCTGTCCCGGATAGTTGTATTTATAAATATTCTGACATACCCTCTTCAGTTCACGGATATTGCCAAATGACAGGAAGGACAGATGAATGGACTTACCTTTATAGAAAATCCAGACACTTTCCATTCCACTAAGTGGTTCTTCGAGGGGAGCATCCTCAAGTCCATCCGTGAGCAAATCATTCCACGAAGCTGGCTGCCTTAGCCCCATATCCTGAAGAGCATCCAGCATGCCGCTCACACCACCACTAACGCCATCTATTCGTTGATCTCTTATTTCATCAACCACCGAGAAACCTTTATAATGCTGGTAGATCCGTTGAACGATGATATCTGTTTTTTCTCTGAATCCAAGCTCTCTATACTCACACTCAAAAACATACCGGATGTCCTCCTCGGAGATATAGTAGCTTCCTCCGTCGTCTGTACCCTCACTCAGCCTCAATCTGCCAAGATCATAAGTGTCAATCATGCGTGACAAGGCATCGACACCAAATTGCTGCCGGTATAGATAAAACACGATTTCGAATTGATCCTGGACCGTCAGTAACTCAGTGTCTCCGAAATAAATGACCTCATCGATATTGGACTTATTCAGTCCTATACTGCGAGTAAGCAGATCACCTATCAGATTTTTGACATACGTTTTGTCACTGATGCTTCCTGATACACAACCTTTAAGCGCCTTGCGCATCTCGGCACGCTGATTGATTCTTCGGCGATATTCTTCTTCATGCAATCCTGCATCCGCAAGTTGACTATGACTAAGCTCATGAAGCGAGTTCTTTACTTTCTCTGTCAGCACTTCAATCGTGAAGGATTCGCGCTCAGGAGCACGGTTATTTTTTTCACGATGAGAAGCTCTGTATTTGAACCAAACATATGCAAGGCATAACAGCAAAATTAAAATTAACCATAGGGTATTCCAGAGCATCAGATGTTCAGGCTCCCCTTTCCAACCTTTTTAGTACGGTACGCATCCCTGCCCCATCCATAATAAGACGAGCAAGTTCAGCCATACTCGCGGCAAAGCTCCCTTTACGAATATCTTTATTGTTGCTCAGACCTTCCAATTGCAAGTATGCAGCCGCATCACGACGATTGAAAGCATCTAGAAATCCGGTGGTATAAGGCAACACCGATATCGAGCCTTTGTATCGAAAACGCCGACGAATATTGGTAATGGTTGCTCGTGAATGTGGGTCATACTTATTCAGCACGATGTGCAGCTTCTGATCACCCATGCTTTCGGGTCTGATTTTTTCAAAAAAATACTCCAGATCCCTCATATTTTGATTCAGGTTCACCACAACATAGTCCGCTTGATCCAGCAAAACCTGATCACTAGTGCCTGCGCGATCTGCATCGAGAAGAACCAGATCATAATATTCATTGGCTACGTGCAGCAGCCTTTTTAATGTCTCCACATGCTCTTCTGTTGAACGTTCCGATCTGTTAATTCTACCAGTCAACAAATCCAGACGGTCATTGAGGAGCGGCTTGGTATAATCCCTCAAATTATGCTTATTCAAACTTCCGCTGATATGCAGCCGTTCCACAGCATCCCATCCCCCCTCCTCGAATGTAAATACAGATCCTGTGTCCTCTATTTCTTTAGGTGGGAGGGCAGCTTCCGTACTGCTCCCGACTGGACCTGTATTTACAAGCAAAATTCTTGTCCTATATTGAAGGGCCATCGAATAGGCGCCAATTAACGCACTTGAGGTGCTGCCTGTTCCTGCAAAAGGACTCCAAAACGTAATGGTGCTCATGCTCTCATCCTTTCTGCTTCTTTAATGGCCCGGCGACTCTGGACATTTTCCCATCCGGTCAACTGCTCCACTAACCTGCATAGCGATTTTTTATAGTTCCGTGACAATGGCCCCAGGCGAATACGGCGATGATGCTCGTTTTCCAATTTGACTGCTGCAGTCAGTTCATCCCAAGGCAACATCAGCGATTCCCCTGTCCATACAAATGGACTACCTTCCAGATACGCCCACAAATATCGAGCTTCCAGTTTGCAATCAACGGCATTAATCAAAATGCGCTGAAAAGGTAGTTCTGCTGGCAGGGACTGTTCTTCAAGCAAACGCTTGAGCCACCCTTTACCTCGTTCCAGATTGTAACGTTCATAGTCACTGACCCAGACACGAGTATCTGCCGTGAGCCATAGATCACGTGATGCAAAGTGTGATGTTTCCATGTCGTAAAGGACGTAATCATAACTCTCTAATTTCTCGCCATTCGCTTCAAGATGACTCTCAACCGCTGTTGAAGTTACGAACTGACAAGCGATATCAAAACCTTCAAATTCTGTAATACGCAGAGATTGCTGACTTTCCCCAACGCCGTATCCATATTTCTGTTGTAATGTTCCATCAACAAGCAAGACACGTTTACCGGAGGACGCTAGTATTTTGCAAAGGTACAGCATCAGGTCATTCTTCTCGCATAACCCAGCAAAGATCCATGTTTGCATAGCTATCGAATCCCCTTTTAAGTTCTTTTATGCGTTGTTACATGTATAACAAATTTCACCCCTCCGTCTTACTCCCCACCCGTCAGTAAACTTTTCTGCTCATCCGAACTTGAAGTTGATGCTGAAGAATCATTGCTGGCATTTCCAGTCGCTCCACCGCTACCTGAACCGTCATTCCAGATGACCCCCTCAGTAGATGAAGAGTTATTCGCTCCAGGGCGACTATTGTATGAAACGGAGGACTGCGCAACGTCCTGCTCCACACCTTGGGATGGCGCTGAAATGGATGCAGCGAGTGAGCTTTCTAACGAACTCCGTACCTGCCGTGCCAACTCCACCTCAGCCCGGCGCACAAGATTAGGATCACTCTCCAACAGTTTTAACACTTCATTGTTGGCAGGGTATGTCGGGATTGCTGGTGTCTGGAACTGTGGTTCTACATAGGTTAGGGCATAGATTGAAGCTTTATGTAAATAGGCATCTACAATTGCACTTGAAAGGGACAGGATCTCCTCCTCCGTCATCGTAATCCATAGCGTAGCTGCATTTAATCTTTCGACTTTCTTTTTGGACAGGAGAATGTAGTCTTGACCCGTTGGAAACTGAATACGAATATCAATGATATCTCCCTTAGCAAGTGAAGACGGTAATAACACAACCTGTAGTTCACGATTTCTTAAATCCGGCGGTGCGGGGGTATCTTCATACACCATTTCAGTTGTAATGGCTGTTCCCTTTTTTAATTCTATTTTCGCCACTTGACCATCCATCTGCTTGGAGCTGGACCACAGATTCCTTGGTGCCTGTGCATCTGGAACGGCTATCAGTTTGATATCCTCGGGCAATATCGGCTCTCCTGCTTCAACATCCCGTATAGTTACCCATCCCTGTGCCCCCGAGTTCCATTGTTGCATCAATTCAGCTTCTTTTTGTTCGTAGGCTGATGAGTAACGGGCCTCCACTTCAGCCCTCGTATCACTCATGGTTTTGACATTGTAAATGACATATGCCCCAAACAATAAACCGATTGCTCCTGCTCCCGTCAATCCAGCGTAAATCAGTTGACGGCTTTGTTTTCTTAATTTAGACAAAAGAGGCTCTCCTTTCGCAATCTCTTCTAATCATGTACTCTTTTTCTTGCAAAGAATGAACGTTTCATGGGAAGCTGCCCCATCATATGAGTCAGAATATGCGCAAAAACCTTATCCATCTGCGGTTCCCGATCAAAAGGATCGATATGTAAAGGCAAACCGTAGACACTGGAAGTGTCCAACGTTTTGCGCATGCGCTGAACGGCATCAGCCGCTGCCAGTGGTAGGCAGTAGATCCATTTGTCTCGCGGGTACCGGTTGTGTGAACGAACAAAAGATCCAATCTCAGCTTGTCTCCATTCGGCACCGGAACCTATAACAATGGGCAAGTCAGCTCTAAGAAACTCTTCAAGCCGGTTCTGATCCTGACCACTGCCCAGATCCATCACAATGAACTGATAGCTGCCTCCTAATAAAGATAAGATGTCTGCACGTCCCGATTGTTTCCAGTAATGTACACCATCCACTGCAAACTGTCTGCCTGCTGGCACGGGTTTACCTGCATGCGCCACTTGTTGAATCCGTGCAAACGATTGGGAACGTGGTGACATCTCGATTATGGCCACTTTGAAGTTCTGCCGCTCCAGATAGTGACTGATGGCTATGGCCGTATGCGTAACCCCAACACCGGATGATGCCCCTGTCAAAGCGATTACTCTTGTCCCTCCGCTTATCGTCACCATCGTTTCTGAACCAACAGACGCTATTCCCGGTCTGCGCAGCAGCTCCTTACGAACTTCATCAGCCGATTGAAAGCGTTCATTCGGATTCAGTCGCAACAATCTTCTCGCAACAGGAATATAGGTACGTGGAACATCGCTGCGAATGGAACTCTCTACTCCCTGAATCCATTCCGTATAAGTCCCACAAGTCATGAGATAGAGCAGCAATGCTCCAAGCCCATAAAGGTCAGAACGCGCATCCGTCTGTCCTGAACCATATTGTTCTGGTGCAGCGAAGCCGGCCGTTCCCAATTTAACCGTATCATCGACTCTTTGTGCTTTATAACTCCGCGCTATACCAAAATCAATCAGTCTGACTTCATGTTCTGGTGTAATCATAATGTTGGATGGTTTCAAATCCCGGTAGATGACAGGTGGGTCCAGACTGTGCAAATAACTTAATACATCTAGTAGCTGAAGCACAAACTCCGTCATATGTTCAAGCGGAATCTTCCCACGACATTGCTTGAAATAGTCACTAAGTGTCAATCCCTCAATGTACTCCATCACAAGATAGGTATACCCGTGCTCATCAGGAACAAAAAAATCTACGATTTGCGGCAATCTGGGATGCCTCAGAGATGTAAGAAGAGCAGCTTCTGACTCCATACTGCCTTCGTATGGCATCGCCGTCACGCTTTCTTTGATCGCCCAGGTTTTGCCTGGCAACTTCAAATCCTCTGCTTCATATACATGGCTCATGCCACCTGAACCTAGAATGGACACAATACGATACCTTCCTCCCAGCAGGCTTCCACGCTCGAGCCTGGCCGGATGTCTCATATAGACTCCCCCTTATGTGCATAACAAAAAAGGGAAAGCTTCACCGAAGCGGAACAGACCGGATATCCGGACTCTTCACTTCGGGATGCTTTCCCTCAACTTGTTATGGTTAATATTGGTATCATTATAGTATAGGCAATAAGGTATTGTAAAGCATAAAATTTAACGCCTTTAATATCTTAATACTTAATCATATATAGCGTGATTTCTTCACGGTTGTGAAACAACTGTTTGGAACGTTGAATCTGCATTCGGGAGCGCTCAAATGTTTCGATGACTTCTTTAATCAACGCAAGCGGCTTCTTATGCAGTAACTTCACTGTCACAACTGCTGTTCCCCCTGATTGAAGACTGTATAACAGATCCGATATAAGACGGCTCATCAGCTTGGGACTCCAGCTCATATCACATACGAGCAGATCGAATTCCCCTTCGCGGAAACGTACATCACCGGCATTTTTTTTCAAAAAGGTGAGTTTAGGCGATTCCAGCAGAGTCGCATCCATCTTGGCCGGATCAACAGCTGTAACTTCAAGCCCGCGCTCTAGCAGGAAAGAGGTCCATCCACCTGGTGCAGCACCGATGTCCAATGCTTTGTGGAAAGAAGTAAAGTCGATGCCAAATGTCTGCTCCGCTTCAAGCAATTTGAATTTGGCCCGAGAGATTTGGCCCTCTTCCTTCTGAAAACGAACTGCTCCGCCACTCCAGTCCGACAGATTTTGATCCGGTCTGGATACACCGGCATACAACATATCATCCGCAACGAAGACAGATATAACATGATCCGCATCACGAACAACCCACTCACAACCAAGGTCATCCATTTTCTCGGTCAAGAGCTGTTTCAATGAAGCAGCGTTCTCCTGCCAGAAGGCACTTTCCGTTTTGCGAACTTGTAATGCAACTTTAGTGCCTGTTAACTCTGTATGGTTCAACACAAATGAAATCAATTTTTCCATTGCTTGCGCTGAATCTTCCGTATTTTCCTGAAATTGAACAGGTTGAATATGACGTAAAAACGTCGGGCTTTCTTCCAAAAGCTTGATCGCTACCTCTTCTTCCGCAATTGGAAGACCGGCAAGCAGAATCTCACCTGGTACGAGTACCGTGCTCTTTACTGCCCCAAACGTACGGCGCAATTCCTCCTGAGCATAGGGCGCAAAACCATGATTGGCTGTGCAAATAAAACGGGAGAAGTTTCCTTCACCCCAAGATGACTGTGTACTCAAAATGTGTTACCCTCCAGAACGTACGCGAATCCAGGGACGTCCATCTTCCCACTGGATATCAACCGGAACATCGTACGTATGCTTAATTGTATCTTGTGTTAAAACTTCATGTTTGGGCCCTGCCGCAGCAATACGTCCATCGCGAATCAAGGCTACATGTGTGAACAAAGGTACGATCTCTTCAACGTGATGAGTTACATAAACGACAGTGATATTACGCTTACGCAGACGATCGATTTCGGCCAACATTTTCTCACGTTCATACAGATCGAGTCCGGCACAAGGCTCGTCCATAATCAACAATTTGGGATCTGCCATCAATGAACGAGCCAGCATTACTTTTTTGCGCTCCCCTTGAGAAAGGGTGCCGAGCGGATGATTAGCCAGTTTTGCAAACCCCATTTCATCAAGCAGGTTCAATGCTTTGGCCTTCACGTCATCCGGAATCGTTTGATAGAAACGCAAAAAAGCATAAGCTCCTGTCGCGACAACTTCCCACACCGGATCTCGAGGTGTCAGTTTCTCAATCAATGTCTGACTGATATAACCAATTTCTTTCCGAACCTCCCGCACGTCACATTGACCATACAGGTTGCCCAATACTTCAATGCGCCCCTGACTTGGAAACATATATCCATTCATCATTTCCAGCAGCGTTGTTTTACCTGAACCATTGCGCCCAAGAATCACCCAATGCTCGCCTTCTTTAACATGCAGATGGACGTCATCCAGAATCTGATTGTCTTCCCGTCTAAGAGAGACATGCTCCATCGAGATTACACTCATTTTAGCACCGCCTTTCGGATTTCCCCTAACAGATGCTCGACAGAGTTCATCCGATAAACCATTCTGGGCACATCATGTTCTCCATCAAACAGCATAACCGCAGGCACGCTCGAAATCTGAAACTGCTGTACAAGTTCCGGGATATCGTGAATATTCATCTCGGTCAAAATCCCTTCGGGCAGCAAATGTTCGGCGATCTCAAGCATTCGACGTGCTGCTGCGCAAGTTCCGCATAGCGGGGTATATATAAATACAGCCTGAGGCATGCCTTCCCATACACCACGCATTAACATTTTGGTCGTAATCGGCTTCATCAGCTTTTTTCTCCCGCAGCAACACGCAGCATAACCTCACCCGACATCGGACCATTATGGACGGTAACAGAGTCTGGTTTATTGCTGTACAACAATTCGTACATCTGACGTTTGCCATACATGCTGGACGTGTGCAAATAGATCTGACGTGGAAATAAACCTTCCCGGACGATCGAAGCAGCAACTTCACCGCCATTGGGCGAATCTGGACCCAATTCATAATCCAGAGACAAAATATCCACATCACCTTCTCTAAGCAGCATCAGGCATTCTTCTGCATTGGTAGCCAGAACAAACCCTTTCGGACATGCCCGGTAATCATCCAAAAAAACATGCATTACAATCGCTCCTCTCCCTATTTAAAGCCAGGAACGCATGAGCTCAATGTCACCACGGTGTGTTCCATCTTCGCCTGTTTCGGTTTCCAGCACAACTACCGCTTGCTGAAATTCAGGCGTACGTAACAGTTCCTGCATTGCTTTTTTTCCTATATAACCCTGTCCAATCCGTGCATGTCTGTCCTTGCATGAACCGGAAGGATATTTCGAATCATTAAAGTGAACAGCCGCAAGAGCATCCCAGTATCCCAGCAGTCTGCCTTTCTCCAGCATCGATGCCTCATTGCCTGACGTCCACATGCCTGAAGCAAAAGCATGACATGTGTCAAAACAAAAAGCAATATGTTCAGGATACCGGCTTAGCTTACGAATCTGTATCAACTCTTCCATCGTCGTACCCATGGGACCATGATCTCCAGCCTGATTTTCAAGCAGAACCTTAGCCTGTCCATCCCAATCTGCTAAAGCGGTATCTAGACAGGATATGAGATTCTGATATCCTTCAAGTGGTTCATTGCTCTTGAGATGTCCAAAGTGAACTACAGTCCCTACTGAACCGCAGGCATCTGCAATATGCAGATCATTTTGTATCGATGCGATGGTTGCATGAAAACCCGCCTCTCCTCGGGTTTTGCCCAAAGCCGGATTCGTGGGATAGGGTGAGTGGGCAATGGAGGATATCCCCTGCTTCTCACACCAGTCCCGACACTGTTCAGCATCATTGAGGTCCAATTCTTTCAAGCCAAGGCTCCGCGGGTTCTTCGGAAAATATTGAAATGCCGTAGCCCCCATCTCAGTTGCCCGCTTGGCTGCCTGAAGAAATCCACCTCTGGTGCTGACATGTGCCCCGATTCCGCTTTTAGGCCTCATGCTGGCAATCTGGACAGAAGAAAGCCTTCTTGCCCGTAATTTCCACGCGTGCTATCGTTCCCCCACAACGAGGGCAAGTTTCCCCTTCACGATCATACACTCGGCACTGCTCGTCAAAACTTCCCGTCTTGGTATCTCCCTGCATCAACGGCATTTCCATATAACCGCCTTCCGAAGCAGCTTCCCGCAACACGGATTGCACAGAATGGTACAAACGTGCTGTGAGTTCAGGCGATGCAGCAATATTTTGCGTCTTGGAGCTTGGTCTCAGACCTGCTGCAAATGCAATCTCATCCGAATAACAATTTCCGATGCCTGCAATAATGTGTTGATTGACCAGTGTAGTTTTGAGTGTACCCCGACGTCCTTTCAATAGGGCAGCAAAACGTTCTGCATTCATGCGCCGATCAAGAGGTTCAGGTCCAAGGTCAGACATTGCCTCTTCCGTCTCTTTGGAAGTAAGCAGATGCAGATATCCTAAACGGAGCCCAATAAAGAATAAAGTATATTCTCCAAATTGAATTTCCACTTGAGTGGAGCGATCAGGACGTTCAGCTTCCGTGCCCCAGAAAATCATTCCGCCCAGCATGAGATGAAGCACAAGCCGCTTACCATTAGCCAGATGAAAGATCAGATGTTTGGCCCGGCGCTCTACAAATATGATACGATTGCCTGTCAGTTCACGGGTGAACACATCAGGATCGGTATTAATCGACTTTTCACGGTTAACCACCACACCTGTAATCGGCAAATCGAGTATTTTCTCGGACAGCAAGGTCCGGTAGTTTTCCATTTCCGGCAATTCCGGCATCGTACATCTACCCCTTCTTGGATGCTTGGCTTGTCGTCTGCGACAGCCACTCAATCAGTTTATGCAAATCTTCAAACACATGATCAGGACGAACCTTGGTCGCCTGGATGTGGCTATCCATATTGTCCCGTGTCGTTATCCCGGTAAGAACCAGCAGTGTCTCGCATCCCGCTGCAGCTCCTGCGGCAATATCTGTACGCATATTGTCTCCGATTACAGCAACTTCATCAGACTTTAAGTTCAATCGGCTAATGGCAGACTTCATAATAATACTTGACGGTTTGCCAATGACGGTAGGATGAACTCCGGTTGCTGCTTCTATCGCTGCCCCAATCGTCCCCGCTCCGGGCGTAAGCCCATCATCAGAAGGTAGCTGCAAATCAGGATTGGTCATGACAGATTTAGAGCCACCATTGATCCAGCGAAGCGCTTTAGTCAATTTATGATAGGAAAATTCACGATCAATTCCTTGTATAACGTATTCAGGTTCATCATCCGTTAGTGTAAGCCCTGCAGCTTCTATCGCTTGCAACAGCCCTTCTTCTCCGATACAAGCCACTTTCGCACCTGGAGACTCTTGAGCCACGTATTCCGCAGCCGCCACCGCAGAAGTACATACCTGTGATGCATCGGCAGGGATACCCATCCCGTTCAGATGATCTGCCACACCTTGCGGTGTACGCGAAGAATTATTAGTCACAAACAAATAAGGCATGCCTTGTTCATTCAATGTCTGAATGAGCTTATCGGCTCCTTCGATACGATGTCTGCCATGATAGAGCGTACCGTCCAGGTCGATCAGATAGGCCTTAATCATATACAGCACTTCCTTTCTTTATTGCATTAACATTTCATGTCATTAACCATTTGCCTCGAACTTCAATGCCAACCTATGTATACAGTACAAAAAAATGGCTAACTCGTATCTGCACGCAACACGTCGAACCGAATCGAACTCGGACGTTTGGCCCCGCGCGTCTTCTGTACAAGCTTGTCATTTCCTGCGCTTTCCCGGAAAATAATTTGAATCATTTCCCTGCTCATATTGCCCATCCTACACGCTTTCCGGCCAGATTGCAAAAGGGACCTCGGGAGTAACTTCCCCTTAGTCCCGTGCAATTAACGGCTTGTTCTCCCGTCGTGTTTGGCTGTACTGTTTCGCGCATCCATCATTAGGATTCACTCTTACGGTGAACAACTGGAATAAGCTCGTGTTCAATCGCAAGTTTCGTATTCGGGAATATCGATTGCGCTTCCTCCAGTAGTGGCTGCAACTGATCCTCATCTTTGTAACGAGAGCTAAAATGGGTCATGATCAGCTGTCCTGCACCTGCCGCTCTCGCCGCCTCAGCCGCTTGCTTCGATGTACTATGATAGTACTCATGAGCCGTATCAGCCAAATCATGCAGAAACGTTGCTTCGTGTACAAGAATATCCGCATTTAGTGCAATTGGCTGTACATTGTCACATGGGCGCGTATCGCCCAAGATGGTAATGACCATTCCACGCTTGGGTGCACCCAACACATCTTCTGGACGAAGGAATTCCCCGTTGTCGAGGGTAATCGTTTCTCCCCGCTTCAAGCGACCAAATAGTGGCCCAGGCTTCAATCCATACTCAGCCAGTTTTGCAGGGTCCAGACTGCCTGGACGATCCTTTTCGGTAATCCGATACCCATAACTGTCGATACGATGTTCCAGCAACGCAGATTCCACAATGAAGCTCTCATCTTCGAAAAGCACTCCGCCTGTATGTTCTACAATGCTTAGATCATAGTTTAGACGTGATTGGCTCAGCTCCATGGTTGTCATGATCATTCGTTCAGTTCCTGGCGGACCATACACCGTTAACGGTGTAGTGCCACCTTGATATGCCCTGCTGGAGAGCAGGCCTGGAAGTCCAAATACATGATCTCCATGTAAATGGGTGATAAATATTTTCTCCAATTTGCTCAATTTAAGCGGAGAACTTAAAATCTGATGCTGGGTTCCTTCCCCGCAGTCAAACAACCACAATGCTCTGCGCTCATCCAACATGCGCAGCCCTATGGAAGTTACATTCCGCTGAAGCGTAGGTACACCAGCGTTAGTTCCCAGGAAATATAGTTCCATCTGGATCGCACCTCTTTCTGCTGCCAGCAAAAAGCCTCCGACAATGCGGAGGGCTTTGCCTGACCTTTTACTTTTAAGCCTTATCCACGTTAAAATACTTCGCTTGCGGATGGCTGAATACCATCGCCGATACGGATGCTTCAGGTTCCATCATGAAACCTTCAGTCAATTCCACACCAATATCCTCAGGCTGTAACAACTTGAACAGTGGCCCTTGATCTTCCAAATCGGGACAAGCCGGATATCCGAATGATACCCTGATTCCCTGATAGCGTGCTCCATGACGTTGCTTCATGGTCATCTGTGCTGGATCCGGGAATCCCCAGATATCTCTCATCATATGATGAACTCGCTCAGCTAATCCCTCTGCTACTTCAAGCGCTACGGATTGCAGAGCATGTGAGCGAAGATAATCACCTTGCTCCTTCCAAGCTGTTGATAACTCCCGTACACCGTGCCCAGCCGTTACGACCATGAAACCAACGTAATCCATTTGTCCGGATTCCACTGGCTTCAAGAAATCGGAAAGACACAGGTATGGCTCAACTTTTTGACGAGGGAACGTGAATGTATGCAAGATATTACTTGTATTCTCCGGGTCATAGATGATGACACTGTTACCGCTGGACTGAGCCGGGAAGAAACGATACATCGCATGAGCTTGAATAATCCCGTCACGAACAGCTTCCTGCATAATATCATCCACTACTGCTTTCAGGTCAGTAGCTTTCTGATCACCCGAAGCAAGCAACTGCTCTACTGAGCCACGCAAACCAAGATGGTGACCTAGCAACATCTGCATGTTCACATACGGTAATATGTGTGATAGCGGATAGTTCCGCATCACATGTCGTTCCAGATCCGGTGGAACGAGAACCGGGTTGTCTATTGCGATATCCGAACGCTCTACCCGTGTAAGCTCGGGAAGTGAGGTAACGGTTTCTGCACCAGCTGCGTCCGCCTCTTTTTCAGCGTCCATCTCCAACTGCATCACTTCGCGAGTGCTTGGGTTCATGAGTTTGTTAGCCAAATCCAGACCGTCCATCGCATCTTTTGCATATACAACCATGCCATTATATTCCGGGCGTATACGATTCTTGGTGAATTTGCGTGTCAATGCCGCTCCACCAACCATAATAGGTACATCAATTCCTGCGGTACGTAAGTCCTGAGCGGTAAGAATCATCTGTTGCGCCGATTTTACCAACAGACCGGATAGACCGATTGCATCGACTTTCTCTTCTCTGTATGCCTCAATAATTCGCTCTGGTGGTACTTTTATACCCAAATTAATGATCCGGTAACCGTTATTGGAAAGGATGATCTCCACCAGGTTTTTGCCGATGTCATGCACATCGCCTTTGACCGTCGCTAGAATAATCTTTCCTTTAACTGACGTCTCATTCTTCTCCATGAACTGTTCCAAATATGCTACCGAAGCCTTCATAACTTCCGCGCTCTGAAGCACTTCTGCTACGATCAGCTCATTATTGTTAAACAGTCGTCCTACTTCTTCCATGCCCCGCATCAACGGGCCATTGATTACTTCAAGGGCTGTATATTTGGCGAGTGCTTGCTCCAGATCGGGCAGCAAACCTTCTTTGCTTCCTTCAACAACATATGATGCAAGACGTTCTTCCAACGACAGGTTCGAAATCTTTTCTTTTTTCTCAACCTTTTTGTTACGGAACGCCGCTACAAAAGCAGCCAGTGTTTCGTCATTCGTATTATATAACAGCTCTTCCGAGAGTCTGCGCTCTTCTTCCGGGATGGATGCATAACGCTCCAGCTTCTCTGTGTTAACGATGGCATAATCGAGACCTGCTTTGGTACACTCATATAAAAATACAGAGTTCAGTACTTCACGCCCTGCTTCAGGCAATCCAAATGAAATGTTACTGATCCCCAGTATCGTATGGCATTCAGGCATCGCTTCTTTAATGACACGAATACCTTCGATTGTTTCTTTGGCCGAACCGATATACTGTTCATCGCCCGTCCCTACTGGAAACACCAGGGTATCAAAAATCAGGTCTTCGGCTTTTAACCCATATTTGTTTACCAGCAAATCGTAAGACCGCTTGGCTACCTCCAGCTTGTCCTCACGACTAATGGCTTGTCCACGTTCATCAATCGTTCCGACAACGACAGCACCGCCGTATTTATGCAAGAGCGGAGTGACCAGCTCGAACTTTTCCTCGCCATCCTCAAGGTTAATGGAGTTAATTATCGCTTTACCCTGAGAGTATTGCAGTGCAAGGTCGATGACGGCTGCATCAGTTGTATCGATCATCAGTGGCACCTTTACTTTTTTGACAACAAGTTCAAGGAATTTCTCCATGTCTTCGGCTTCTTCACGGTCCGGGTCTTGAACACAAACGTCGACAACATGTGCCCCATTTTTCACCTGAGCCCGAGCAATTTCTGAAGCTTCTTCATATTTCCCTTCAACAATAAGACGCTTGAATTTCCGTGATCCAAGTACGTTCGTACGTTCCCCAACCATATAAGGTCGATTGTCCTGTTCAACGTAGACTGGATCTATTCCTGACAACGCTGGTGGATGTGTTCCGTTCATTTCTCTGGGAGGGTACTTGGCAAGTGTATCCCGCATTGCCCGAATATGTGCAGGCGTTGTTCCACAGCAGCCACCCGCGATGTTCAACCAGCCCTGTTCGGCAAAAGCACCGATCTTCTGAGCAAGTGAATCCGGGGATTCATGGTAATTACCGTTTTCATCCGGAAGACCTGCATTTGGATAACAACTTACTGCAACTGAAGCCATCCCGGAAAGCGAGCGAATATGGTCACGCATGAATTCCGGACCTGTAGCACAGTTTAGTCCCACCGAAATTGGGTTAAGGTGTTCTAAGGATATATAAAAAGACTCAATGTTCTGACCAGCGAGGGTTGTGCCCATCGGTTCGATCGTTCCTGAGATCATCAGAGGAAGCTTGATACCACTTTGCTCGAATGCCTGTTGAATTCCAATGCTACCTGCTTTTACATTGAGCGTATCTTGTGAGGTTTCGAGCAGCAGCGCATCAACGCCTCCCTCAATTAAAGCAAGCGCTTGCTCAAAATAGCTGTCAATGAGCTCTTGAAAAGTAACTCCACCTGTTACTGACAGCGTTTTGGTTGTAGGTCCCATGGCACCTACCACATAACGTGGAGACTCCGGTGTCGAAAATCGATCCACGGCTGCTTTTGCAATTCTGGCTGCTTCGAGATTAATTTCACGTGCACGGTCCTGAATGTCATATTCAGCAAGTACAACAGATGTTGCACCAAACGTATTTGTTTCAATTAAGTCAGCACCGGCTTCCAGATATTCCTCATGAATACGCTGGATTAGCTCTGGACGTGTAAGTACAAGCATTTCATTACATCCATCCAGGTCTTCTCCGCCAAAATCTGCGCCTGTGAGATCAACTTGTTGAATCATGGTCCCCATTGCACCGTCGAGGATCAATATTCGTTGTTTTAATGCATCATGTAGGCTAAGCTTGTCCAATATCGTCACCTCCGCAAAACGTTAAATCTTAGTTTAACAGAAACTAACTTAATGTGAAAGATCGGGTTTGATCAGTTCCATGGCGGTTTTTTATGAAGGTCGAAGGAATTTGTGAATCGACAAAAATAGAGGAGTCCGATATAATAGCGATTAAACCAAGTGGAAAAGAGGGAAAGAATATGGCTGAAATTGTAATCCGAAATACGAACGAACGTATCACAGGAGACGAAAATGTTCGAAATTTCTTAAACAAATATGAAGTATTATTTGAAAAATGGGACGCGTCCAAATTAAACACTGATCTGCAAAACAACTTTGGACTCACCGATGAACAAAAAGAAGAAGTACTAAAAACATATGACTATGAAATCAGAGACTTGGCTGCGCGTCGCGGGTACCAAATCTGGGATGTAATTACGCTGTCTGAACAAACACCAGATATTGAAGAGAAGCTTGCAAAATTCGAAGAGATTCATACTCATGCTGAAGATGAAATCCGCGCTATTGTAGCCGGCAAAGGAATCTTTGTCATCAAAGCTACAGATGATGTAGGTTACTTTAATGTAGAATTGTCTCCTGGAGACGTTATCTCGGTACCCGAGAACACCCCACACTTCTTCACTTTGATGGAAAACAAACAAATCATTGCCGTACGTCTGTTTATTGAAAAAGATGGCTGGATCGCAGATCCTTACCCAGATCCAACGTTTATCAAACAAGCCTAATAAGCAAATTATATTATTTGCTCAACAAACCCCTGTTCAATTCGAACAGGGGTTTCTGCATATTCAGATAGTATACAACATTAGATGTTCTATATAAAATAATGTGGATATTTTGCCTTCATCTTCTCTTGTTCAACAACAACTAGTCTGAGATGAGCTTCCATAACCTCAACAGCTCGCTCGGTTTCACGTTCCGTAATAAGTCGGTATATTTCTTTATGTTGTGAAATAATAACCTCTGCATCGGAATCCTCAGACAAGCGTAATAAACGAAGCCGATTAAAGGGAATATTGAGCTGCTGTAGCATTTTCCAAGTTCTCATTTTTCCTGTGCCTTGAAACAATATCTGATGAAACTCTTCATCTAGTTCAAAAAGCCGATAAAAATTATTTTTCCCTATACATACTTCCTGCATGGCGATATTGGTTTCAAGTCTAAATCTGAACTCTTCGGGAAAAGAGGCACAAGCCAGAGTGACAATTTCCTTCTCCATCTTCTCTCTCATAAACCGGCCTTCTTCAACATGCTCCAGATTAATATGGGAGACAATGGTTCCACTCTGTGGAATGATATCCAGTAATTCTTCCTCGGCAAGCTTCATGAAAGCTTCACGTACTGGCGTTCTGCTTACTTGCAATTCATCCGCAATTTCCTTCTCGGAAATCTTGGTACCAGGCTCAAGTTCAAGGTGCAGAATTCGTTCCTTTATCAGATTGTATGAATAAGCCCGGGTCGAACCTCTAATCTTTTGATTAAGTGACATTCCTTAACCTCTTCCTCTCAGCCATATTCATCCATCTTAGCACAATTTGCCGTTCCACTTAAATTCCCTAAATGAAACGGCAATGGGCAAATTTCAGTTCAGAACTATTGTTGCTTGTTTTCTTTGTATTTCTTATACGTGTCATTGGAAAGCTGCATATACTGAGGCAAGCCTTGGCTCTCCAGCTCTTTTACAAATGCATCAAACTCAGAAAGTTTACGTTCTCCCAAAATGAATTTAAGCGTATTTTGATCAGAGAAATCTTTAAGCGGTGTGCTAAGCAGTGTCACCTGTTCACGATCGATATCCGAGTAAGGAATTGGAGGCTCCGCAGGAACCACTTCTTTGATATCTTTCATGTCTTGCTGGAATTTCAATTCTTCCTCACTAAACATGGAGTGCAACAAATCTGTCGTTCCTCCATAGGCAAACACACCACCGGAGAATCCGTAATCGATGCGCAAGTCCTTCGTGCCTTTTGGATTCAATCCGTTATAGTTCACATCTTCGGCCAACTTACGAACGCCATCCTGTTTGGTGAAGGTTTCGCCTTCTACACCCCATTTGGCAAATTCTTGACCTTCATCACTATAGTATAACCAGTCAATAAATTGCATGGTTGCTTTGAAATTCTCGTTGTCTTTAATTTTCCCGGAAACCATGACACCGTTTTCAAGTCTGGAGCCGGACATCAATTGACCTTTAGGGCCACCAGGAACTGTAATTTTGGCGATGGAGAAATTTCCTTCTCCCAACGTTTTATTCATGTCATTACGATGAAGCACTACCGTTTGCGAGTTTCCATTAATAATGAAGGATTTTCCAGAAACAAACTTTTGAATAGCCTGGTCATCGTCCTGGGTGAAGCTTTCTTTATCCAGCAGCCCCTCCGATACAAGCTTGTTAAAGTAAGTTAACATTTCCTTGTATTCCGGCGTAGTCGAAGTGTATACAAATTCATCCTGATCTTCTTTATACGTTAAACCATTGCCAAATCCCCACCCAGCTTTCGTTCCAAAACTGGTAGCAGCAATATTCAATGTACTGTTAAATTGGAAACGATCTGAGAACGGAACGGAATCTGGATAGATTTCTTTTAGCTTTTTGGCTGCATCATACAATTCATCCCATGTCTTTGGAATGGCAATGTTATTTTTCTCAAAAATATCAGTTCTCACAATAAGGGTATAGTCCGGCCAAACCTCTTCATGTAAACCCGGGAGTACATAATATTTCCCATCTTCTTGTCGAAGACCCTCAAGTTCATCCTGAAGTCCCCATTTCTCTACTTTATCCTTGAAGTTAGGCATCAAATCAACATAGTCACTCACTGGCAAAATCGCACCCGAGGATACAAAAGCCGCTTCTTCACCCGGATAGGTTTTCGGAATAACCAGTGGGGCATCTCCAGAACTGATCAGAAGGGATCTTTTCTGGGAATAGTCACTCATCGGAACGATGGTAGGCTCCAGCGTTACTCCTGTTTTTTCCGTGATTTTTTGGAACAGGAGCCAATCCTTTTTGTACGGGTATGCTGGCTGGTCACTGTACAGAATAGATAGATTAAATGGTTCAGTGGCTTTGAAGGTCTCCCCTACACCATAGGACTCCATGGCTCCCTTGGATTCTGGTTCGACTTTGTCTCCACCAGCTCCGCTGCTACATGCTGCCAGAACGACACTCATCATTGTTGCCAATACCATCTTGCCTACCAGCTTACGTGGTCTCTGTTTCATTCAATTCTCCCCCTGCATGTGGTTTAGATTGGCCTTACAATCAAGATGTTGAACTATATTGGGTTAGGATTACTGTTTTACTGTTTAACAGATCCCAACATGATACCGGTTACAAAGTATCTTTGAACAAATGGATAAATCGTTAAAATAGGCAAAATGGTGAGTACCATTGTGACCGATTTGATATTTGCAGAAATTTGAGTCAGATTATCCGCTGAAGCACCAGCCGAAGCACCGCCAGTTGCACCTGCAATCATATTGCGCAAGTAGATCGTAACGGGAAACAGTTCCTTTTTGTCGAGATACAGGAAGGCAGGAAACCAAGAGTTCCAGTGTCCTACAGCGTAAAACAGAACCATCGTTGCCATGACAGCTTTACTCAGTGGTAGAATGATCCGCAACAAAATGCCATACGTATTCAAACCGTCAATAGCTGCCGCTTCCTCAAGCTCTTCAGGCATGTTTTCAAAAAATGATTTCATAATTAACATGTTATAAATGCTGATTGCCCCAGGCACAACCAGTGCCCACATCGTATTATTGAAGCCCAGAGAGTTAATCAGGACATAGTTAGGAATCAAGCCGCCACTGAAAAACATCGTGAATACGGCGAACATCGTCAAAAATTTTCGTCCCATTAATCTTTTCTTGGATAAGGCATAAGCGAAAATGGTCGTCATGAACATAGAAATCAAAGTACCAACAACGGTATATATAATTGTGTTTTTATAGTTGGTCCAGAACATGCTATCACGAGAAATGGTCTTGTAAGTTTCTACATTAAACCCTCTTGGGATAATGCTTACCTTGCCTGAATTGATATAAGCCTCGCTGCTGAAAGACTGGGCCACGACATTCAAAAACGGATAGAGCGTAATGAATACCACAAGCAGCAAAAAGATGGCATTGAAAACTTTAAATACTTTGTATGATTTTGATTCCAGCATGTTGCTCCTCCTTTACCACAAGCTTCGTTGTGTCAGTCTGCGTGAAATTGCATTAACCGAGAATACCAAGATCAGTCCAATAATGGATTCGAACAAACCAATGGCGGTAGCATAGCTAAAATTGCTGGACTGCAAACCTACCCGGTACAGATAAGTAGAAATCACGTCAGATGTCTCGTAGATCAGCGGATTGTAAAGGAGCAAGATTTTCTCAAATCCAACCGCAAGGAAATTACCCATGTTTAAAATCAGCAATGTAACGATCGTTGGCAAAATGCCTGGTATAGTTATATGGAGGGTTTGCTTCCAACGGTTCGCACCATCGATCCGCGCAGCCTCATACAAAGAATCATCAATTGTTGTTAATGCAGCCAAATATAGAATGGCACCCCACCCCATACCTTGCCAAACCTCAGAGGTGATATAAATTGTTCTGAACCATTCCGCACGTTGCATGAAAGGAATGCTGTCTCCAGTAAAGAATGAAACCATTCCGTTAATGGAGCCATTAACTGCCGTTAATTGCAGAATCATTCCGGCAACGATAACGATGGACAAGAAGTGCGGAAGATACGATGCGGTCTGCACAAACTTTTTGAAACGTTTGCTTTTCACCTCATTCAGCAGCAATGCAAAAATGATCGGAACTGGGAAGGTGAAAAGTAACGCAAGTCCACCGAGCATAAGTGTGTTCCCAAATACTTTCCAAAAGGTTGGGTCTTGAATGAACATCTGAAAATACCTGAATCCAACCCACGTCTCTCCAAAAATACTGCCTCCCGGTACAAATCGTCTAAATGCGATCACATTACCGAGCATGGGCCCATATTTGAAAATAATAAGATAGATAATTGGAAGAATTAACAGTGAGTACAGCTGCCAATCTTTGCGAAGCAGAGCTGTAATAGTTCTTAACCTGCTTTCTTTACGTAAAGATGTCATCGTTAGCGTGGTTTTAGCGGTTTCCGACTCCATATGTTATTTCACTCCGATCCTTAGCTTAATAAAATAAAAGCGTTTTCGATCAATGCTTATCATCTCTTCTTTTTGTAGAAGACAAGTAATCAGATGCACTTCACCCCCACCTGCAGAATAAACCAAACTAATGTAAGCGATATCAATTTTGAAAATTAATAGAGGCACATTTCGGTTAAGATGCTTACCCTCATTTTCTCACTAACCACTTCATGTTGTATTTCCAGAACCAAATGGTTTCCTCCAATTATGTAAAGCGCTTACAAACGATGTGAAAATTATAGCGAATAACTCCCGTTTCCACTTCATTCAAGTAAGTCAACAGATATTCGCTGCATTCATTCGCATACTAGTCATACTAGTATGTTAGTTATATTCTAAATCAGCAGTTCTATAATTTCAATAACTTTTAGTAAAAAAAATTATATTTTGTTATTACGGTATAGTTCAAGCTGTCCAAAAACAAAAAACATTGTTAGGTTTTATGGATAAAATACATCTCATAAAACCTAACAATGTTTGAGTAGTACATGAAAAAACGATTTAAGATGCACTAATTGAGAATTCGGCAATGATTCGTTCCAATTCGGATAAATGCTTGATTTGATGGTCAGGCACATACGATTCGGTATTTTCTTTATTCTCACGGTTAATCCAAACAGATTGAATACCTGCAGACAACGCTCCACGAATATCAGTCGTAAGCTTATCTCCAACCATCAAACTTTCCTCAGGTTGCACTCCCAGCTTACTCAATGCGTGTTCGAAGATCGAAGGATCCGGTTTCCCTTTACCGAACGTACCCGAAATAATAATTTCGTCAAAAAAAGGAGCCAATTCAGGAACACCATCAAGTTTCTCTTGTTGTAAAGCAGGACAGCCGTTGGTTAAAAGCAAAAGCTTGAACTTCCCTTGCAGATGACTCAATGTTTCCATCGTTTCTTCATAGACATGGGGTCTTGATCTCCGCTCAGCCCCAAATTGTGAGGCAAGTCGTTCCGCCAGATCTTCACGATCAACACCCAATTTTAACAAGCCGCGACGCCATGACTCTTTACGATATGCGGGTGCAAGTTGCTCCAACTGGCGAAACTCCGGCTGATCCCCACCCGTGAAGTTAGCCCAAAGACCTTCAAACGGGTTAATCCCAATCATTTTGGTAAACGAAAAAGTTTCATAAGATTCATACAGATTACGTGCCTCATTACGAACAGCTTCTTCAAGGTCTTCGGGTTTAACACCAGTCTCTTGAGCTGCAATCAGGCAAGTCTCATGGAAGGCTTCTCGAACACTGCGCTCATCCCACAGTAAAGTATCATCTAGGTCGAACAAAATCGCTTTTAACGCCATTTCGGTCATCTTCCCCTTTATGCAATAATTACTTTTTCTCGTATGTTTCCACGGTGATCTGATGTGCTTTGGCGAATTTCAGAAGACGTTCAGTGATTGCATCGGTATCATAACGATTAAGTAGTTTGGTAAATACCCATCTCTTACCTCGTGCATTATGCTCAATTACAACCGTACCTGGCTCAATTCTGAATTTCACGATATCGTCGACTCCAATTGAACGCTCGCGGTTCCCTTTTGTCGTCAAAATCCGATTACTTCCTATTTTGACATAAGGGCGACGGAGCATGAAGATGACTGCCAAAAATACGTACAGCAACATGGTCACCCAGTCCCAAGTGGTCATCGGAGCTTTGACAAGAAATGTACTCATAAAGAGGTACAGGAATGCTAGTCCGATCAGAAAAATAGGAAACAGCAGGCTGCGTCCTTTAAATACGTCCTCACCTGGTGTACCGGAAACCGGTTTACCGCTTTTTTTGCGTTGCTGATTCAACTGCTTAGAATTTTTTCGAACCGTTCTCTCGAACGAACGCGACATAAGAATCCCCCTTAGATGTTCTTTGTATCGGCTTACATAACTGCAAACCAACATTTCCCCCTATAATTTGCAACCTCTAGATAACAGGAAGAAACCTAAATATCATATTGATATCATTAGGTTTCCTTAATGTTTGAGTTTGCCTTGGTGGCCCTGATCGTTCTCATCATCTACAATTTCAATCGAATCCAGTTGCTGTCTGAAATTGCTTCGAATGTTATTCAAATAGATTTCTCTAAGCTTGGCACGCTCTGCGAGCTCTTCCTCTGTCAATCCAGTGGATTTTTTCTTACGGGCCAATTCATTAATACGTGCTACCAGACTATCTATATCCAAGCTTGTCCCCTCCAAAAATACAAAGTCTTATTAACTTTGACATGATAAGGGCAGCTTGTCAAGCTGACATGCATTAGCGCGTGTGGATATGCAGTTTTATTCTGTGAATTGAGGCAGTATTAAGACTTGCCCCACTTGTATTGAAGTTGACTGAAGTTGATTTACTTTCTTAATTGCTTCTATATATACCCGTGTATCCATTGTTCCAGGTTTGTGATCCAAAGATATACTCCATAGTGTATCTCCTTGTGAAACTGCCATCTTCCCTCCAGGCAACAAATCTTTCTCATTGCCAGCGAACACAGTCAATACTGTACTGCATCCAACCAATATAATTAAGCTTACGATTATTAATTTCAGCACCCATGTTGGGACATTGCGTTTTGCAAATACCTTTTTAAAATTCCTTATATTAGTTTCAACCACTTCAGAATGCACCGGCTCGTAAATGCTTTGATAAGTAGAATATCTCATTAAATATCGACCTCCAAACGTTTGTTCCTATCCGTTGAAATCAATATAACACGAACACTTGTTTTGTACAATAACTTTTTAGAACAATTGTTCGCTTTTTTTTATTGTATCCTACAGTCCACTATCTTTCTTCTATTGTACGGGAACTGTCATTTGCAGTATTTGATTAGACTCAAAGAAAATTTTCATCTTAATTTGCAAAAAAACATTGATTTTATGGTATTTTATTTAGAACTTATGTTTGTACGAACGGAGGTTCTATGTTATAATTTTCCCAAACGTTACTAAAATGGGGTTGATACGGTATGTCGAAGATATCCAGCAGGCAACAGGCTATTCTGGAGTTTATACGCAATGAAGTCCGGTTGAAGGGGTATCCTCCTTCCGTACGCGAAATTGGTGAAGCCGTTGGATTGGCTTCCAGCTCTACAGTACATGGACATCTGGATCGTTTGGAGAAGAAAGGTCTGATTAGACGTGACCCAACCAAACCAAGAGCCATTGAACTTCTCAGCCAGGAAGAGTCAGAGCATTCACATCAGTTTGCTCACAGCGTTGCTCGCATTCCTGTCGTGGGTAAAGTTACTGCAGGGGTTCCGATCACAGCAACAGAAAATATCGAAGATTACTTCCCTCTTCCTACGCATTATGTAGGCGAACAGAAAGTATTTATGCTTTCGGTCGTGGGAGACAGTATGGTAGAAGCAGGCATTGTTAACGGAGACTATGTTATCGTACGTCAGCAGCAAACTGCAGATAACGGCGATATCGTAGTAGCCATGACTGAAGACGATGAAGCAACGGTAAAAACGTTCTACAAAGAGAAAGATCATATTCGTCTTCAACCGGAAAATTCGACTTTTGAACCGTTGCGTTTGAAACACGTTAGCATTCTGGGCAAAGTCATTGGCCTTTTCCGTGATATTCATTAATATGTATTGTAGTTGTACAGAAGTCTCACAATAAGATACTTAAAGAGGTTGTCCCGTTCAACGGGACAACCTCTTTTTTTATACTACTTATATTGTTCTACGTTAGCCGACTATTCGCTGCGTTTAAGAATGCTTTTATGATGAGAGAACACATCAAAACTTTGTTGACCATGGTAGGAACCCATTCCACTTTCTCCTACGCCGCCAAACGGAAGATAATGTGATGTCATATGAGACAAGGTGTCATTAATACAACCACCACCAAAAGATACTTGATTCAGAACTTGATTCTGCAGATCCTCATCCTGAGTGAAGAGATATAATGCCAGTGGTTTTGGACGACGAACAATCTCATCTAGCATGGGATCGAGGTCGGTATACCTAAATACAGGAAGAATTGGACCAAAGATCTCTTCTTGCATCACTGGGGATTTCCAACCCACTTCCCCCAGAACTGTTGGTTCAATGAGCAGCTGATCACGTTCAGAACGTCCACCGATCATTGCTTTGCCATCTTGGAGCAAAACCGATAAACGATCAAAGTTACGTGCGTTGACAATGTGTGGAAAATCAGCATTTTTCATCACATCATCTCCAAATTTATCCTGAATTTCTGCAGCGATCAATTCAAGTAATTTGTCATGTACGTCCTCGTGTACAAGCAAGTAGTCCGGAGCGACACAGGTTTGCCCAGCATTCAGGAATTTACCACGCACAATGCGCTGAGCTGCCAGCTTCAAATCAGCATCCTGATGAACAATGACCGGACTCTTACCACCTAGTTCCAACGTAACTGGAGTCAAATGCTCAGCAGCTGCCTTCATAACGATGCGGCCAACACCCGTACTACCGGTAAAGAAAATATAATCAAACTGTTCCTTCAATAGTGCTGTACTTGTCTCGACTTCCCCTTCCATAACTGCCAAGTACTCACTAGGAAATATCTCATGAACCAAATCATAAGTCAGACGTGATACGGCTGGGGTTAATTCAGACGGCTTAATAATGGCACAGTTACCCGCAGCAATGGCTCCAATCAGAGGGCCGAAAGCCAATTGGAACGGATAGTTCCATGGTGCAATAATAAGAGCAACTCCATAAGGTTCGGGATAAATTAGGCTTGTGCCATCAGGTATAGCAGAATTTGTAGGTACAGGTTTTGGTGTAGCCCATTCCTCCAAATGTTCCAATGCAAAATCCAGTTCACCCAATACGATCCGAATCTCAGAGCCATAAGCCTCTGTTTCAGATTTATTTAGATCCGCACGAAGTGCGTCAAGAATACGTTGCTGATGCTTCTCAATTCCCCGTCTTAATTCCTGAAGAGCACGAATACGGTACTCAATAGACTTCGTTTGTCCTGTATAAAAAAATGTCCGCTGTGCGGCAACCAGTTGCTTCTCTTGTTCCATATTAACATCTCCAATTAATTGTCCAAAATTTAATTTCTAAAAACATAAATGAATTATAACGCAATTATATGAAACTATCAACATATAGATACTGTAAAAATTGAGCAAACAATTAAAACATACTCTCGCTTCAACGATATAATGATATTTTAATTAACCATTCTATTTCTTATTGACTACATAAAAGGCAATAACACTAAGAGGCCAAAACTTATGCTACGAATGCCAGCTTCCTCATTACATTTTTATTCCCGTCCCCGTTTTAGTCCAACGTGATGTATCTACCCTTCCAAATGGTGGCACGTGTTCTGTCTATATTTTCTCTTCCTGAATTTTTTCTTCATTATATACACTTTGAGGGAGGATCCACACTGACATCTCTTTATTAGAATAGGATTGACAAAAAAGGAGGTCATTGTTATAATCGCCCTCATATCTTAAGGAAGGATGATTCAGATGATTCGTCGTCTAAAAAAACTAAAAAATGTGGCTACCGTATCACGCTTCTAAGTTACTCAGAAATAAAACTTAGAAGCGAGGAAACTAAAATGAATATAAACCAATTTAATCACTGGTCTGAAATTAAGTACTTAAAGGATATTGTAACCAATCCATTAATCGAAGTCGGCGATTACTCTTATTACTCCGGTTATTATGATAACAATTCATCTTTTGAAGACGGATGCGTGAGATATTTATGGGGAGATGACAAATCCAGGAGCTTATTCAACCCCATTGAGGACTTTGGATGGCAAATAGATCGATTGATTATTGGTAATTATGTATGTATCGCAGCCGGTGTTGTTATTCTTATGGGAGGAAATAACAATCATCATGCGGAGTGGATCACTGTTTATCCGTTCGCTGATCAAATTAGCCATTCCTTCTCACCCAAGGGAGATACCATTATAGAAAGCGATGCATGGATCGGCATGAATGCAATGATTATGCCTGGTGTTACCATTGGGGAAGGTGCGATTGTTGCAGCAGGCTCAGTTGTGACAAAAGATGTCGCCCCTTACACGATAGTTGGTGGCAATCCTGCAAAAGAAGTTAGAAAGCGTTTCTCAGAAGAAGAAATCATGAAGTTAAAAGAAATGCGCTGGTTTGATTGGAAAAGAGAATCAATTGAAGCAGTCACTCACTTACTTTCTAGTTCTTCAATTAACGAGTTATATGAGCACTACTTATCAGAAATTAAGGACTGAGTTCCTATAGATATAAAGCTAGGTAGAATATTATTCTATCTAGCTTTTTTTATATCTACCGCCCACAAAAAGAAAAACCCCTCAGCGTTAGAGCGCCAAGGGATTGAGCTATTAGTACAACGTGATATATTGATCGCGTTCCCATTGGTCGACTTGTGTTCTATTTATGTACGATCGCTTCATATTATTGTTTCTTTCAATATATATGAGCTATATACGACAACGTACAAGAACGAACGTTCGTATGTAATCATAGCTTTTCACGACTTGGGGGATGTTTGGGGGACGAGTTGGGGGATGCCCCCCAAACTTCAAATGAACCGTCAGTACAACTCCGATGGATTACAAATCAAATGTCAGAAACAACCCTATATAATAGTAGGAAAAAAACTGAGCCCCTTGATTAATCCCTTGGGCTCTATCAATTATCGGCTTGCCGCAGTGATTTCTTCGATCTTAATCCAGCTGTAATCCTCCTCACCACGTACAAGTTTGATTCACCTGTTTGGCTTATCGATCGATGTCACAACGCCCCGCATGATTTCGTCATCAAACGGATTAAATACAGTCATCTTAACAGATCGGCATTCTTGGTGAGATTCCAGGATCAATTCTTCAATGAGCTGCATTTCCTGTTCATCTAAGACAGGCTTCCCCTTCCTCTCTTGTTCCTTCTGATCCCTTAAAAATGCTTCTCGATGTTCAGGAAGAATTATACGCGATCCCTCGTATATGCGCGTTAGCCTCAATTTGCTAGCCATAATATCGCCTCCTTAATATTCAGTCCAATAGTCGATGTTCCTCGGAGGTGGTGTGTGCTCAAACTTAGGTCGTTCACCTTCACGCTCCCAGCCTTCTAAAATCACTATGTTAGACGTATATGATCGGCTGCTTGTGTTCAACTAACGGGCAGATTAACGCAACTTTGTATAGATAAATACGTATAGGAAGTAAATGAGGTTAGGACGTGCGATAATATGTTCATAATATTTCTAATTGGGTTTATCATGGTCACAACGATACTATTAATGATTTTCTATAAGCTGATTGGAAAATTGATGAAATTTCGCAAACTATATAATTGGATTCTTTCAGGTGCGATTGTAACTGTTATTGTGTATATTTGGATGATTAACACGTTGAAGAATTTACTAACTCCTATGCCATGAGACTCCAAATAATTCACCTAACGGGAAACGATAGCTCAATAAAACCAAAAAAGAAGAACAATACGATCTGCTTCTCTAAAACTTACCACCTCTACTCTTTATGGCAAAACGCTATAATGGAGTGAGGTGTTTTTTTATGTTTATAAGTCAAATGTTACTTGAAACAGCACCGGGACCATTCAGTCATTCTGATTTTATCTATGAGCCTAAAGTTGATGGTCACTGACTTATATATTCGCAACAGTCCGGCAACGTCCGGTTATTCACTCGTCACAACAACGACTGTACCCCGCAATACCCTGAGCTTCAGCTGTCGTTTGATGAAGATATCATTTTGGACGGTGAGGTCGCTTGCACCGATCCAGCAACAGGTCTGAACGACTTCGAGGCAGTCATGATAGATTTAGCACCAAGCAGGCCAGCAAGATAACGCAGTTCACCAAGTCGTTGCCGGCCACCTTCGCCATATTCGATATTCTTTTTTACCAAGGCCGGGATCTACGCAAGCTGCCACTCATGAGCGTAAGACGATACTTCATAATCTCAATTTGCCGTCAAGAAGCTTTGGAGTTGTGCCCCATATAGAAGGCGCTGTAGAAGATTTGTACGCCCAGATAGAAGCCATGGGCATGGAAGGTGTAGTTGGCAAGCGCAAAGACAGCGTGTATGTCAGCAGACGATCTAAGGACTGGATGAAGGTCATCAACTGGTCTTACGCTGATGTCTATATTACTGGATACAAAAAAGCAGAATTCGGATGGCTGGCAGCCGTTCCTGATCCATCTGGCAGGATGCGCCCGGTAGGAGTTATTGAGCATAGTCCGAGTCCAAAACATAAGCAGGCGTTTCGTGGTATGTGTGCCCAACTTATAACGGGTGAAGACAAGAACAACGTTTACTTGGAACCCCGGATACAGGCACGAGTTAAGATGCGGAACTGGACCAAATCTGGTTTGCTACGTATCCCTGTGTTTGATCAATTTATCGTTATGAAACCTGGACAGATCCAGACGGAAATAAGCTGAGTACATGCACCATCATCACAACTGAACGCGGAGCGATATCTTTAAGGTATCGCTTTTTTCAATGACTATGCTTTTGAAAGATATGGAAGGTTTTGTTTGTTTCTGATAGACTCAATTGAGTCAAATAGATTTTATATGATACATAGAGAGTTTAGGGGGAGAAAAATGGACAGTTTAAGTGATGTGTTTATGTCCGGGGTAGCTATAATAATGCTTTTGGTAATGTTTTGTTTTGCGTTTATGTGCTTTTATATGATGGTAGTGAATATTATTGATAAATTTAAGCCAGCTAGTAAATTAATGAGTTGTGAATCATGCGAAAGAACAATATCAACAAGTGCTTATGTATGCCCGCACTGCGGTCAACATTATGGTAATTCTAGTGCTTTTAGTTCTATTACTGTTTGCCTTTTTTGTGGATGTGTATTTTTATTTATTGGATTAGCAGGGGTAAGCTTAATACTTGAAGAGTATGGTTATGATTTGTTGAATTTCATAAAGAAACTATTTGATTGAATTATAGGAGCCTATAAAAGGCTCCTATTTTTGTACCCTAAATTCAAACGTATCACGAAAGTATCTCTTCACCATAATCTTAATGGATACTGGGCTATACTCTTCTATTGGTCCGCCATAATCAATGATATGTTCGCGATCACCGAGGACAAGCCAGACGGAAACACGGACTTGCGTTAAGGCTGCTGCGAAGAAATCCATATCTGTGGATAATATCTTATATGTATAATTCATCTCATCACTAAATCTACCCATTCGACAAAAGGCATGTACTTCCTGCACATAATGACTTATAAACTACAAATTCCATAATAATATTTGTTCATCCAACATTTAACAACAATATCATTTACAAATATACATTACATATGGTATATTTATCCATGGTTGGCCGACCTAATTATGTAAGAGGCTCTTCGACATCTTTAAGTTCAAATAACAACATAAAACAGAATCTACTTTATTGGTTCTAGTATATTTGGGAGGTTTGAATATGAAAAGATTAAGAAAATTCTCTATTTCTGTTATGGCAACCGCTTGTTTATTGGCATTTGGTTCAAGTTCTGCATTCGCTAAAACCGGTTGGGCTGATACCTTTGAGACAGCAGAAGTGATGTACTCAAGTGTTAATCAGAATTCTGGATTTAGCGCAACACAGTATTTAGATAGCATGAGTGATAATGATTATTATCTTGTAGACAACACAAATGGATCTTCTGTAATCTCATTTGGCGTTATTGCTACCCCGCCACCTAATTTCGATATTATTATGGGTGTTATTAAAATGGATGCAAGCGGTGCGATCCTTTCCATTCAAATGGATAACTGGAATGGGCCTGGATACGCTGAGGCAATTGGTATGAGTGCTAAACCTGGTGAGAAAGTTTACTTCAGAATTATGGATAACGGCATCAACAACTACAACGAACCTTATACAATTCAATTTACAAAACACAGCTAACCAACTATTATAGTCCATATTCAAAAAAAGACTCTCCAGCTTAATGCAGGAGAGCCTTTTTCATTTGTAGTACTTTATATGTATTCATCATTACACACCCGCTCTATTTTTAAAATAAACAGAACGCCAACCTATAATTGGTTGCGTTCATTTAATGCTACCAGTTCTTTAAAATTATCAAACAATAACTTCAGCCAGTATCTTCATCAACTGGTCCGTAAACCTCTATCATTTTTTTCGTAACTTTTCTGCATCAGTATCATCTATTATTTTACATTTCACAAAATGTAAGATGATTTTGATTTCTAACATTCTTTTTTTATATTCAATATGCCCTGTACTTGGTGCATCGGGCGAATCATCATCAATCTCATCGTATAGATTCTTTATTTTTTCCTTAATCATTGTGTAAAAATTACGGCCATCTAAAAGTTGCCTTAGTTCATCAATACGAAATGAAATTATAGGAATACCGGTTTTAAGTAAAATCTTTTTTCTTTTCCCCTCACCATATCGCCACCCATTCCTACTTATTCCATTAATGGAAAAGAAGATACCAATCTTTGATCCCCTACTTGGTAATAATTCAGCAAGTTTTGCTACCATCCCTATATCAACACTGGATGTGGCTTTATTCTTGTACTCGCAAATTATTTTTGGGCTTAGATATTGTCTCATAAACTCTGGTGCGAAGATTTCACTTAAAGTAACTTCAACGTCTGTCTCATTGTCAGTAGGACGCCTATTTTTTTCAACTTCCACACCTTGGAATCTCGCAAATACATATACAGCAAAATCCTCTAAAAGTGCCCCTTTTTCTTGATTTCTACCTCTATTCCAGCTTTTAGACTCATTTAATTTATCAATATACTTTGAGACTTCTTCTATTTCTGACAGTTCAAGCGGTTTCCAAAAGATATGATCACCTAAACTCTCGGCAATTAGTTTAAAGTCAGAGAAATCGGTGATATTCATATTGTCCTCTTTCTTCTGAAACCAACACGAATATTGTTGAAATCCATTTTTTCCCAACAGTACGGACAATCGTGTTATTTTAGTTCTTCAATATTATAGAAAATTCTAATATGCGATTCTTCATTGTTTATGCAACCTACAGCGAAAAGCATCTCCAAAATACCTTAATTTTCCAACTCTACTAAGATTAGTTCAGCAGACATAGCATCAAGTTTGCTACCCATTGCTAAAATTGATTTTGTGATGACATCACTTAGTCTGAGTGAGAGAATTTGTTTCGATACTCTGGTCAATACGGAATTCGGCTATTTTTCTACATGCAGCTAGAGGATATATGGATATATTTACTGGATATTCTTTAAACTTCTTATTGAAACAGGTATGAGAAAAGGTGAAGCCGCTGCTTTAAAATGGTCTGACATTAACTTCAAGGAAAAAAAGATACACATTGATGAAACACTTGATTTTCAGGCAGAAAATGATGATGAGCTATTTGGAGATACCAAAACCTTCAGATCCACGCACACAATTACTGTAAGCACTAGCTTAATCAATGATTTGAGATATCACGCCACATGGCAAAACCAAAATAAAATTAACCTGGGAGAATCCATGTACAGGCATGATCTAAATTTAGTGTTGTGTCGAAACGATGGAAACCACATGCCAAAGTCTACCCTCTTCAATGCTTTCCAGAGGATTTTAAAGCGAGCAGAGTTAAGTGAAGATCTTCGAATCCATTCTCTTAGACACACATATGCTGTACTCATGCTTGAAGCCGGTGCAGACATAAAATTTGTTCAAGAACAGCTTGGTCATGGAAGTGTGCAAATCACCTCTGATATATATGCTCACATCTCCAAAAAGTTAGAGCAACGCAATATTGAGAAGTATGAACAGTATACCGCCAACATTCTTGGTTCAAAAAATCAAAATGGGGGACGTTTGGGAGACACTCCTCAATAGAAGTATAATCCCCATTCAAACGTCCCCCATTCAAATCCTCAAAAAACCCCATAGGTATAAGGTTTATTCAATTAGTACAACGTGATATATTGATCGCGTTCCCATTGGTGGACTTGTGTTCTATACATATCCCACTCAATTTCTTTCAGCTCGTAGAAGTGAGCCAGGGCGTGATCGCCAAGTGCATCACAAATTACTTCGCTGCGGATCAATTCGTTCAATGCTTCTTTCAGGTCAGCCGGTAAGCTTGGAATGCCTTCTTCCACACGCTCTTCTTCTGACATGATGTAGATGTTACGGTCAATTGGAGCTGGCAAGGACAGCTCACGTTTGATTCCATCCAGACCTGCTTTCAATAAAACAGCCAAAGCCAAGTAAGGGTTAGCAGCCGGATCCGGATTACGAACCTCAACACGTGTACTCAGACCACGGGAAGCTGGAATACGGATCATTGGGCTACGGTTACTGGCGGACCATGCTACATAACAAGGGGCTTCATAACCTGGTACAAGACGTTTGTATGAGTTCACAGTTGGGTTGGTAATTGCTGCAAACGCACGCGCATGCTTCAAAGTTCCAGCCATGAAGTGACGTGCAGTTTTGCTCAGACCCAGCTCGTCAGACTCGTCTACGAATGCGTTCTCTTTGCCTTGGAACAAGGATTGGTTACAGTGCATACCGGAACCGTTCATACCAAACAGCGGTTTCGGCATAAAGGTAGCATGTAGACCATGCTGACGTGCAATCGTTTTAACAACGAGTTTGAACGTTTGGATTTGGTCTGCTGCTTTTAGAGCATCAGCATATTTAAAGTCGATCTCATGCTGACCTGGAGCTACCTCATGGTGGGAAGCTTCGATCTCAAAGCCCATTTCTTCAAGTGTGATAACAATGTCACGACGACAGTTTTCACCAAGGTCCGTAGGCGCAAGGTCGAAATATCCACCTTGGTCATTCAGTTCGTTAGTCGGGTTTCCTTTTTCGTCTGTTTTGAACAAGAAGAACTCTGGTTCAGGACCGACGTTGAAGGAAGTGAATCCCATTTCTTCGGCTTCTTTCAGGTTTCGTTTCAAGATGCCACGCGGATCTCCTGGAAACGGATTACCATCCGGAAGATATACGTCGCAAATCAGTCGAGCAACACGGTTCTCGGCTACCCAAGGGAAAATCAACCAAGAATCGAGATCCGGATAGAGGTACATGTCGGACTCTTCAATACGTACATAACCTTCAATGGAAGATCCATCAAACATCATTTTATTATCCAGAGCCTTGGTAAGTTGGCTCACAGGGATTTCAACGTTTTTGATTGCTCCAAGCAAATCGGTAAATTGCAAACGAACGAATCGTACATTTTCTTCTTTTGAGATGCGTAGTATGTCTTCTTTAGTAAAACTCACGATACCCTCTCCCTTTCTTCTCTGCGTATTTGGCTTGCCTGTTATATTTGTACATTAGAATATTGCATGGGTCAAGGAGTCCCCCTACCCAAAAGCAGGATTTCCCCTGACCTACGAGGTTATACGAACTTATTTTTTATTAAAGAAACGGGAAAGCTCTCCCTGGATGAGAGATACTTGTCCAGGTCTCTTACCTGACACCAGTTGTTGTTTAAGCAGACGATGCAGTTGGGAATCCGACAGTTCTCTACGTTTCACTTCCGTATCAGCCGTAATAACCGTTGCTTCTTCTGACTCTTTGGATACAGGATTCATCACTTGTTTAATACCCGCGATGTTAACTCCTTTTTCAATCAGAGCCTTGATTTCCAGCAATCGTTCTACGTCATTGAAAGAGAACAAACGCTGATTACCTGACGTTCTCGCAGGAACAATCAAACTGTGCTGCTCATAATAACGAATCTGACGCGCGGACAGATCCGTAAGTTTCATAACTATACCTATCGGGAATAAGGCCATATTTCTGCGAATTTCGTCACCCATCATTCATCAACCTTCCAGTCATCTTTTCTTCACTCTATTGTACAGTTAGTTATTACTAAGTGTCAATGATGTGTTAGATAAACTCACAATAATTTACGTTCTTTCATGGTCTGTAATGCCATCAAAACGCCATATTTAACATGGGAGTACGTTAAACCGCCCTGCATATAGCCAATATAAGGCTCACGGATAGGCGCATCTGCAGACAACTCAAGGCTCCCACCTTGTATAAACGTACCTGCCGCCATAATGACAGGATGCTCATAACCTGGCATGTCCCACGGTTCAGGAACAACATGGCTATCTACTGCGGCAGCGCGCTGTATTCCTTGTACGAAGGCAATTAAATGCTCGGCCGAACTGAATTGAACAGCCTGAATCAGATCTGTACGTATCTCGTTCCATGCCGGTTTGGTTATAAATCCGGAAGCAGCAAACATCGCCGCAGCGAACACGCTTCCTTTAATGGCTTGTCCCACAATTGTCGGAGCCATGTAAAGTCCTTGGTAGATGCCACGAGTGGTGCCCAACATCGCGCCAACCTCCGCGCCAATTCCGGGAGCAGTCAAACGATAGGCAGCCAATTGAACATACTTTTCCTTCCCGCATATGTATCCACCGGTTTCGGCCAGACCTCCACCGGGATTTTTAATCAGTGAACCTGCCATTAGATCTACCCCGACTTCAGTTGGCTCACGTTCCTCCGTGAATTCACCATAACAGTTATCCACAAATACGATGACATCTTCCTTGATCGCCTTTACACGTGCAACCATATCAGCGATTTCTTCAATACAGAAGGAAGATCTCCAATCATATCCTCTGGAGCGTTGAATACCAATGACTTTTGTCGCTGCATTGATACTTTTCTCTACTGCTGCCCAATCTACTCCGCCATCTTCTAACAGAGCCGTCTCTTGATAGCCAATGCCGAAATCCCTTAACGATCCTGTTCCATCACCCGGCTTACCTATGACCTTATGCAATGTGTCATAGGGCTTACCCGTAATGTACAATAACTCGTCGCCTGGACGAAGCACACCGAACAAAGCTGTAGCAATAGTATGTGTACCAGACGCAAAATGGGGACGCACCAGTGCAGCCTCTGCACCAAACACATCGGCATATACTTCATCAAGCACCTCGCGCCCCCGATCGTTATACGCGTAACCCGTTGAACCCGCAAAGTGAAAATCGCTCACTTTTCTACGCTGAAAAGCATTGATTACTTTCCATTGGTTATGATCGGTGATCCGGTCAACCTGTTGCAATTGCCCCACAATCTGACTTTCAACCTGTCGTTGAAGTTCAATAATCTCTGAATCAAAGCTTACCATCTTACTTCATTCCCCTTCATAGCACGAATCTGACGTCAAACATCAATTATCGTGTCAACTTATCATACAAATATGTCATCGATGTTACAGTTGTATGAAATCTTCAAGTAAATAACCGAATTTCTCATATTCACCTTTTTGCAGTTCCACTTCATAAATAACATCATTATCTTCAAATGTAGTCTCAACCACATCACCAATTTTGTAAAGTACAGATGTAAGATCGCCACGCTCAGCCGGAATACGGAACCGTTTGGTAGCGCCAGTCAATTCAGCCTGGATAAGCTCCCGAATTTTCAGCAAGTCATCTGCATCTAGAGCGCTCACTTTGATATGTTCTTTATCCAAAGGAAGCATTTCAAGCTGCTCCGGTGTACAAGCATCCTTTTTGTTATACAATACCAATTGAGGCTTGTCCCCTGAACCCAGTTGCTGCAAAATCGTGTGTACCGTTTTCATCTGGTCTTCACGCATTGCAGATGATGCATCGACCACATGTAATATAAGGTCCGCTTCATTCACTTCCTCCAGCGTTGCACGGAAAGCCGCAATCAGATCATGAGGAAGGTTTTGTATAAACCCAACCGTATCTGTGAGTACGATTTCTTTACCACTTGGCAGTTCCATCGTCCGTGAGGTTGGATCCAGTGTGGCAAACAGCTGGTCTTGAATATACACATCTGCCGCCGTTAATTGTTTAAGCAAGGTGGATTTACCCGCATTCGTATAACCTACAAGGGCTACCTGAACGATCCCCGTCTTTTTGCGACGCTCCCGGTGCAGCTTGCGATGACGTGTCACTTCTTCCAAATGACGCTTCAAGTCATCTATGCGGCCACGAATATGTCGACGATCAGTCTCCAGTTTACTTTCACCTGGACCCCGCGTTCCAATTCCGCCGCCAAGTCTGGACAAATTCTTCCCGTGACCCGACAAACGTGGTAACAAATAGCTCAACTGAGCCAACTCAACCTGGATAATACCTTCTCTTGTGTTGGCGCGCTGCGCAAAGATATCCAAGATCAGCTGGGTGCGATCAATAATTTTGAGATCCAACGCTTCTTCCAGGTTACGAACCTGAGCACCGGACAGCTCCTGATCAAAAATAGCTGTTGTTGCTCCCATTTCCTCAGCCACTGCACGAAGTTCTTCCACTTTCCCCTTACCAATGAACCATTTGGTGTCCCGGATTTTCAGGTTCTGTGACAATACACTCAGCACTTCCACGCCTGCCGTCTCGGCGAGTTTTACCAACTCCTCAAGAGAGTACTCCGGATTAATACCCGAACGTTTGACCTCATCGGTAACCAGACTCACCAACACGGCGCGATCCTTCTTCACCATATCTGTATCATGTGTGCCATTTGTCATCGTGTATATTCACTCCTTCTATTACGTTTCCGCATATATTGTGCCACCATGGTTCCATAGCATGCTTTAAGCCGAACCGGTTAACCCGGCCGGCTACTTTAAAAATTATATTATCGCTTACTTTTGATCAAACTTCAAATCCTCTGTGCGAATGGTCATCAGCTCCAGTTTTCCCGGATTCCCCTGGGTATACTGTTCCAATAGTCGAACTGCCTGATGGCGAATCGATCGTTCAATGGCATTTCGGACATATCGGGCGTTGCTAAACGCATGAAGAGACTCATTTTTTTCCTGAAGCAAATGTTGCTTTAGTTTGAGTATGGTCTGTGGCATCAGAATATAGTCACGTTCCTTGGCCATAATTTCGGAGATTTGAATCAATTGATCAATACTATAGTCTGGAAATTCAACCTGGATCGGAAAACGGGAAGGTAATCCGGGATTCGTCTGTAGAAAAAAATCAATTTCTTCCGAGTATCCAGCTAGGATGAGGATAAATTGATTCTTATTATCTTCCATTGACTTTACAAGTGTATCGATAGCTTCCTTCCCAAAATCCTTCTCGCCCCCGCGAGCCAGACTGTACGCCTCGTCAATAAACAAAATTCCACCCAATGCCTTCTTGACCAAGTCTCTGGTTTTCTGTGCCGTATGCCCAATGTATTCTCCGACCAAGTCTGCACGTTCCACTTCAATCAAGTGACCCTTACTCAATACACCCATCTTCTGAAAAAGCTTCGCAACAATTCGTGCTACCGTTGTTTTTCCGGTTCCCGGATTGCCTTTGAAAATCATATGATACACGTGCGCCCCACTTATCAGACCAGCTTCGGTACGCATCTGGGCAATCTGTAAGAAAGCATAGATTTCAAATACTAAATCTTTGATATTTTCAAGTCCAACCAGTTGCTCTAACTCACCTTGAATTTCCTGAAAATGCGCATGTTTGGCTAAACCTTTTGCTGCTTGTATTGCTGTCTCTTCTTCTTTGACCAGCATCTGAGGTTCCTGGTTACGCAAAACAACATTAATTTGTCTGGATGGTCTGCCTCCCGGTTGCCCTCCTGCAGCCATGACCCGTCCGTTCATTCGCCATCACCTCTATTTTATCGGGCTGAACTCTCCTGATTATTAATGTATTCTATCAGGTGCTCTAATATTAGAAGTATGGCGAAGAATTATGGGACTTTTCCATAACTCAAATCTGAATATTTTTTCTGAACTCCCCATTCTCAAACAGGGTCTGTCTATGCTTCAGAGACAGTTGGAAATAGGGAAACACATGAGCATCAATAGCATGCAACAATTCCTTTGCTGTCCGGTTAGCCAGATCATAATCCCCCGTCGTAATGTGCTTACGAGAAAGAGCATCTTCAAGTTCATCCTCGTCCAGCAAAAATATTTCTCCATCCTTCAGGACAACGACATCCAGATACAGATCATCAAACCATGGAACACCCTGATCGGTTATGCCCTGGCTACGGCATGTATCAATGTACCATTCAACAATCCGCTCCTGATCGTCAAACATGGCCGTAACAACAAAGTGCTCGCCTTTCGGATAATACTGCAACCAGGAATAACCTTTATCCGCAATGCAGAAGGTACTTCCTCCATAGGTTTTCCACAAAGGCTCTTTCAAATCTTGGATCGTATACAGCGTAATGTAACCCGTAAAAATTTTGGATTGAACGAACCGGCATGTAAATTGTCGGTTCGTAATCCGGCGCCAGTTCGCGCGGTCCCCGAATTTCCGTTTCATACGAACCCCTCTTTGCCGACCACAGGTCCGTGACCTGCTGATATTGGTGAACAGCGAATAACGTCCGCATTACCGATTCCACAAGTCCCTGAATCCGCTTTGCACAACGTATTACGAATAGTTACAGCTTACCATATTTAAGTTATACACTCAAAATCAAGCTTTTCCCCATCTATTGGAGAGCTATGATTCCATGCCAAACGTTACACAAACCAAAAAACCTGCTTCCCCAACATCAGGGAGCAGGTTTTAGGCTGTAATTATTTAATGCGGCTTACTCTTGTTAACCGCCAGTTCCAGCTTGAGAATCAGTAGGTGTATCTGTTTCTCCAGTGTTACCGTTGTTTCCACTATCTGGTGGCGTGACCACTTCGCCTGGTGTCGTTACAGACCCATCATTGGAACCCTCATCCGTACCTCCAGGATCTGTTGTTCCCTGCCCAGGCGGTGTGTTTCCTTCCCCGGTCTGTCCGTTCCCTTGGCCTGTTCCGCCATTGTTTCCATTTCCATTATTGCCGTTACCATTGTTGCCGTTACCATTGTTACCATTTCCGTTGCCGTTGCCGTTGCCATTGTTACCCTCAGAACTTCCATTCCCCGGCCAACCGTTGTCTGGATTTTCTGTTCCAGGCTGTTCAGTACCCGGTTCCGTCGTTCCCGGCTCCGTGCCCATATCTGGCTGTTCCGGTTCCAATTCTTCTGCTTCAATCATCAGCGATATGGTATTGGACGGATTCGTCTCCTGTCCGGAAGCCAGATCATATGCTGTTACATAATACTCATAAGTGAGACCAGGGAGCGCACTTAGATCCTGTGCACTGGTCGAACCAACTGCATCAATGAGGTGGGTGAACTGTCCCTCAGATGTTTCTTTTCTGTAAATCCGATACTGTGTCGAGGAATCCCCCGTTGAAGTCCAATTCAACGATACAGTTTGCGTAGATGGATCATAAGCACCATTCAAGCCACTCACTGATAGCGTTGGCTGCTCTGGTTCTTTTTCCGGTGGAGGTGTCTGGGCACCTGCTGGAGCTTTGAAGTCCTTCACAGGAACTCCTTTCAACGCATCCCCCATAACTTTGGCAAAGAACGCCGCTGACAGCTTACTGCTATTTTTGAGCATATGGTTTGCATCTGGATTGTCGTAACCCATCCATACTGCCGCAGTCCATTCTGGCGTGTATCCGACGAACCAAACATCACGGTTGGCACTGTTGCCGGAAATACCACTTTGAACGGTTCCCGTCTTACCAGCAACCGGTCGATCCAGACGTGCTGAACGACCTGTACCGTCATTCACGACATTTTGAAGCATTTGAGTCAGGGAATAAGCATTTTGCTCACTCATGACACGTGTTGTTTCCGATTTATCGTGTTTATAGGTTGTTTTCCCAGCGCTATCCTTAATTTCCTTAATGGAATACGCCTGCTGGTACTCACCCAGATTAGCGAATGCACTATAGGCTTGCGCCATTTCCAGCGTATTCGTACCTTTGCTAAGACCACCCAGCGCGATCGCCAGGTTTTTGTCTTCATCCGTAAGCTGGATACCTACGCTTTTTGCAAACTGAACACCTGTATTCACACCAATTTTGTTTAGGAGCCATACTGCCGGGATATTCTCCGATTTTGTAATGGCATCCGTCATGCTAATGGTAGAAGAATACCCATGCAAGTTACCCGGACAGTAATTGCCGAAGCATTGCTTTTCATTACTGAGAGCTGAGTTTGCATTGTAATTACCTGATTCAAGAGCCGGTGCATAAGTCACAATCGGTTTAAATGCCGATCCAGGTTGTCTGCGGCTCTGTGTTACCCGGCTGTAGCCCTTTGTTTGATAATCCCGCCCGCCCATCAAGGCGACGAGACTGCCATTTTCATGGTTCATAATTACCATGGAGCCTTGAACTGGCTGATCATCTTTACTTGACTCAAACAAACTATCATCCGAGAAAGCACTTTCCATGGCTGTTTGAGCCTGAGCATCCATCGTCGTGTAAATTTTGTACCCGCCGATATTCAGATCATCCTCCGTTTTACCAGTCACTTTTTCTGCTTCACGAAGAACATAATCGATAAAGGCTTGATACTTTTGATCTTTCTCAGGCGGTGTATAGTTATAATCTACTGCTTTGGCTTCATCCATTTCCGCCTTGGTGATGTAACCTTGCTCATACATCAGCTGCAATACGACAGCGCGTCTTGCCTTGGAATCGTTGGGATTGCTCAGCGGGTTATAAGCTGAAGGCCCTTTAGGCATCGCTGCCAATGTGGCAATTTCCCATAATTTAAGCTCGTTTAAATCTTTTTTCCCAAAATAAAATTCAGACGCAGCCTTAATACCATAACGCTGATGACCAAAGAAAATCCGGTTCAGATACATCGTCAGAATTTCGTCTTTTGAGTACTTGCGCTCCAATGCCATTGCAATGGAAACCTCCGTCGCTTTACGGAAGAAAGTTTTGTCACGGGACAAGAACATATTTTTCGCAAGCTGCTGAGTCAGTGTACTACCACCCTCCACCATGGAGCGGGCCATGACGTCTTTAACCGCCGCCCGTCCGATGGACCAGATATCCACGCCCTGATGCTCGTAGAATCGTCTGTCCTCCGTAGCAACAAAAGCTTCCTTTACCAAATCCGGAATATCTTCTTCATTGACCGGCTCCAGCTTTTGAATGGACAACTCGCCCATTAACTGTCCGTTACGATCATATACTTTTGAAGTTTCATTGATTGTTGTTTTGTCCTTGTTGGCTTTGAGCAGATTTTCGCCACTCACCATAATAAATAAATATCCACCCAGTGCACAGAATATGGCGATTGCCATGGTGAAAAACAGTGTCCATCCAACGCGTTTACCCGTAATTTTTTTCTTTTTAGAGGTCTTTGGCTTCGCTTTTTTGGTTGACTTGTTATTACTGTTGCGATTGTTAGACCTCGACAACGGATCGTTTGGCATGTTACCTCCTGACTCCCTTTCAGTTGCATAATTTCTATTCGTCTGCTGGCTCAAACTCCTATAGAGCTTATTTTGCCCGGAATGAAAAGAACAACCCTTATTCAGGTTGCTCTGTTTCAATTCCTATACATGTAGACGAAATGGTTGATAAAAAGGTTTCGTAATTTTTTAAGCTTCGCCGCTATTATCTTGCTGCATCAGCGATACGCTGCGTTGCGGCGTGAACGTGGAGATGGCGTGCTTGTAGACCATTTGCTGGCGTCCGTCGCTGTCAATGACGATCGTAAAATTGTCAAATGCCTTGATCGTTCCGCGGATTTGAAAGCCATTAGTCAAATAGACTGTAGCTGGAATGTTTTCTTTCCGCAGTTGGTTCAAGAACGTATCTTGGATGTTGATGGACTTGTTCATTAGCCGTACCCCCATTGGTTCATTTGAATTCGTGTTATAAGTCATATTCAATATCGCTGAGTAGCTTTCGTGCTATTATATCATGAACGGATTCATATAATCCACAAAAACCCCTTGTCTGCTATTTTGCACCTATGCCTGAGCTTCGCTTGCAACTAGAAGACTTATCCATTATACACCGCTTGTCAGAATTGCAAAAGAGGGACAAATTTTACCTTTTCCCACGTTTCCCTTCTACTTTTCCGAATCTGTATACGGTTTCTCTTCTTCTCTGACTAACGTAATATTTTTTCGATTCTTCTTATCATTGATTAAGAGTTTTAGGTATGTATTGGTATTGATTAGAACAATAATTAACCAAATTAATGCGACAAGACCTCCAATGGCGAAACCAATTCCAAACAATCCTGAGAAAAAGAGATATAAACTTGCCACTCCGCTCGGTTCTGCACTCATAAAATTTCCCCCTTCACCTTAGGAATAAAACCAAATAAACTGTCATGTGAATTCATTTTAATATTTATGTTATTTTTTTACAATGAATTTCTCTGCTTAAATCTGTATACACCATCGATTATTCTCTCTTTTAATGACATCATCTCATATGAAAAAGTAAAAACCTCTACCTTTTATTTCTAAAAGATAGAGGTTCTAAAGTCCTAATAGGTGGCAAATTCCACCTTCTATATTCAGTCAAACTTGCGTTTGATCATCTCACATACATGGGCATAATTCCCTGCAAAATCTTCGGTATCCGTCATATCCACCCATTCAATATCTTTCATATGCCGGAACCAGGACAATTGCCGCTTGGCAAAACGACGCGTATCCCTTTTCAGCCACTCCACCGCAGCATCCCAGCTTACTTCACCCTGAAGATAAGCCGCAATTTCCTTATAGCCGAGTCCCTGCATGGAGATATGTCCTCTCGCTACGCCACGCTCTAGTAAAGACTTAACCTCATCTACCAGTCCCTGCTCGATCATAAGATCAATTCGTTCTTCCACTCGGGCATACAGTTTCTGACGATCCATTGTCAACCCCACAATAAGCAGGTCATATGGAGACTCTTTTTTCTGGGAAGCCAGCTGCTCGGACAACTTTTCACCTGTAAGGTGATAGATCTCCAGTGCACGAACAATTCGGCGCTGGTCATTCGGATGCAGTCGTTCTGCGCTAACTGGATCAATGACTCTCAGCTTATCATGTAATGCCTGCGGGCCATGTTGCTCTGCATAACGGAACTGTTCATCCCGGAACGCTTCATCTGAGCCGCTGTCCGAGAATTGAAAGCCGTAACATACCGATTCCACATACAGACCGGTACCACCAACAATAAAAGGCAACTTGCCGCGCTCATGGATTTCCCCAATCAGACGTGTGCAGCTCTCCTGAAATTCCGCCACGGAATAGGGGTATTCCGGTTCGTGGATGTCGATGAGGTGATGGGGCACACCCTTCATTTCATCGCGAGTAATTTTGGCCGTTCCGATATCCATTTCGCGATATACTTGCATGGAATCCCCCGAAATAATCTCGCAATTGAACGCCTGTGCAAGCTCAATACTCATTCTTGTTTTGCCTACCGCTGTTGGTCCAACCAGCACGAGCAGCTTCGGTTTAACTTCCGCTTTCAACATTAATCACTCCGTACAGTGTTTTTGCATTGCCCCGGTCATGTACTTCAAAACCGAGTCTTGTAAACTCCGCGCTGCCGCGCTTCTCTTTCATAACTACCCGCTTGCGGGCAACTCTTTTCGCTTCAATAATACTCTGTTCATCCAGTGCACTTGGATTCGCATAATCTCGCAAAGGCTGAATGGCGCTTGAATCAAGCATTGGTTCACGGAACATCGGATCGAAATATACCGTGTCACAGCTTCGGTCTGGCAAGGAACGCAGCAAATCGAGATGATTTGCATGCCGCAGCTCAATGCGCCGGAAAGCTTCGTTCACCGCAGGCTTAATGCTCTCATATTGAGACATGCCTTCTACTAATAACGTGTACAGTGGGAGGGAGCTTTCACAAGCGATGACCCGACCACTTTTGCCTACAGCAACCGAGAATACCAGAGCATCGGTGCCCAATCCTGCTGTACAATCGATAACAGTATCCCCTTCAAGTATCGCCCCTGCGTCCAGCATCGGATCAGCTTCTCCATTTAACACACGTTTGGCCCGAACAAATCCCATACTGGGGTGAAACTCAAGCAGCGGTGAATCCGGACGAAACAAACGAACTTTACCCTGAAGCACAACTACAATTTCATCTATCCCATAATGTGCAATTAGTGCAGGTAAAGACATTTTTTTGCGCGGTACATAGGTCCCTCCTGTTGTTTCCGCCAGGTTTCGTGCACGTTCCACAAGGTGGCCTGCTTCCTTTTCACCGGTTGTAATATACATAACTTCCTCCTAAGTAGCTACATGACCCGTTTGAACAATTTCTCCAGATCATAGGTTGAAAATGACACCACAATCGGTCTCCCGTGTGGACAAGTATATGGTTGACGGCAAGAACCTAGTCGCTGAATCAACACTTCCGCCTCCTGATCCGTCAATTTCTGATTGGCTTTAATGGAAGCTTTGCAAGAGCACATAATGGAGGCCGCTTCTCGCATTTTGGCAACATCAATACTACGTTCACTCAACACCCATTCTGACATCTCTTCAATAATGTCTTTCTCATCCCCCTTAGGGAACCAGAACGGGTGGGAACGCACCCGGAAAGTCTGCCCACCGAAATGTTCCAAATAGACACCTGCCTGCTCGAACCAAGCCAGTCTTGTTTTGAGCTTTTCGGTCTCGGATGGTGTGAACTCCAGTGTAATGGGCAACAGCAGCTCCTGCGAAGCCTGAGCAGGATTACCAAACTGCTCGTAGTAATATTCATAATTCACCCGTTCATGGGCAGCATGCTGATCAATCAGATATAGACCATCTTGATTTTGTGCAATCAAGTACGTCCCGTGGTGCTGCCCAATCAGACTTAGCTCGGGAAACGCGGGCATGGAAACATCCGACTTAATGGCTGATGCCAGCCTTGCCGGGTCCGGTAAACTTGGAGCCTTCCAGCTCCGCTCTCCTTTTGCAGCCACTGCAGATGGATTATAAGATGAACGCCCTTCTCTAACCGGAGAATTCACCGAATTGGAACGATACGCAGCAGCCTGAGCCTGTGAAGTAGATAGCCCCTTATCTTCAGTTAAAGGCAAGGCATCTTGCGCAGCACGATCTGCGTTAGCAGCGGTACTCCCACTCACAGCAGAAGCTTCATCACTATGAGAGTTTTCGTCAGGACTATAATTTTGCTTCAGGACATTTGATCCTAGGTCCCCGCTCAACATTCCGAATGGGTCATAGGATGGTGGTATCTCGGGTGGGGCTTCAGGCAATGGCAGCGACTGACCCTCACCGTTTCCATCAGGAACTGATTGCACATCAGACGGAGCCACATCAGCCGGAGCATCCAGATCATCGTCCTCTGAAGTCGTTTTATCGAGGCCAGCAATTTTCCCTAATGGACCCTGTTGCCCATACCCCGCAGATTCCGATTCATCCTTTAAAGGACCTCTTGGGAACAGAAATTGTTCCTGAATAAAGGAACTGTTATCTCCACGTCTGATTTGCTGCTTGGTTACCTGAGGAATAAGCACTTCCTTCCGTAATATTCCACGCAATGTCGTTTCCACAAACTCGTACAGCTCCGCTTCCTTGCTGAAACGAACCTCCAGCTTCGCCGGGTGCACGTTCACATCCACCAAAGACGGATGCATTTCCAATTGCACCACGACAAGCGGAAACCGATTAATGGGCAGCAGCGTATGATACGCTTTTAGAATAGCCTGGTTGAGTCCGTAATTCCGAATAAATCTTCCATTCACAATGGTTGACATGCCGCCACGATTGGCACGAGTCCATTCCGGCAAACTGATTAGCCCACTCACACGATAGTCCAGACTCTCTCCCTGAATGGGGAGCATCGCTTTGGCGGCACTTGTACCATAGATTGCTGCAACCACTTGCAGCAGATCCCCATTGCCCAGCGTCTGAAGCAGCGTATTTTCATTATGTCGCAGTGTGAACGAGATGTTAGGATGAGACATCGCCATGCGATAGAGAACATCCGAGATATGTCCCAGCTCAGTCTGGATCGTTTTCATATATTTAAGCCTAGCTGGCGTATTGAAAAATAGTTCTTTTACCTCAAAGTCCGTCCCTTGGGGTGAGGTTTCATCCTCATGTGAGAGAAGTTTACCGCCCTCAATCACGATTCGGCGTCCTCGCCCGTCATTCCCGCTGGCTGATAACACTTCCACTTTGGAGACAGCGGCAATACTCGCCAAGGCCTCTCCCCGGAATCCAAGACTTGTGATCTGGAACAGATCGCGGCCATGAGCTATTTTACTGGTTGCATGACGATAGAAGGCCTTTTCCATATCCTCCGGCTCGATACCGGAACCATTGTCTTTGACCCGAATACGGAGCAGTCCGCCCTCTTCCACCGTAACATCAATTTTGGAGGCGCCTGCATCCACCGAGTTTTCGAGCAACTCTTTAACAACTGAAGCAGGCCGTTCGACCACCTCACCTGCCGCAATCTGGTTGGCAATATGTTCATCAAGCACATGAATTTTCGCCACAGGTTTTCCCCTCCCCTATAATCAGGATAATTGCTGTGCCTTTAATTTGAGATCATTCAGTATTTGCATCGCCTGAAGTGGCGTCATGTTCATTACATCAATATCTTTCATATTACGAATAAACTCCCTGGCAGGCTTGTCAAGGGCAACAACCTCCGTTTTCGGAGTTACACTTGGCTCTTCATCCCCAAAGATGGACAGTTGAACCACATCAGCATGTTTGGAGCCTGACTGCTGCTTGCCGTTTAGTTTTTTGTCCTGTTGTTTCCGTACTGGATCTTCAGTCGCAACAGTGAGTTCGACAGGTTCTATAGATTCCTGCTCCCGAATCCATGACGAATGATCAGTTGACTGGAACTCTGCACCATCTCGAGCATGATCACCCGATTGCTGTTTGTCCTTCCCGGGAAATTCGCTTCCAACCGCAACCTGAGCCGCCGCATGTTCGAAACCGTGCAGCAAGCCATTCGCCCGTTCAATGATGCTGTCCGGCAGACCTGCAAGCCGCGCGCAATAGATTCCGTAGCTGCTGCTTGCAGCCCCGGCGATCAGTTTACGCAGGAAATTAACCTTGTCCCCGCTCTCTTGAACAGCCATGGAGTAATTCGCCAACTTGTCTAAACTCTCTTCCAAATGAGCAAGCTCATGGAAATGAGTTGATACCAGCGCTTTGCACCCAATGATATCGTGCACATATTCAATGACAGACTGGGCAATCGCCATTCCCTCACTGGTAGACGTCCCCCGGCCCAATTCATCAATAATAATCAGGCTGCGGAGTGTTGCTTTATCCGTCATGACCTGAATGTCGGCCATCTCCACCATAAACGTACTTTGTCCGCCGATGAGATCGTCTGCCGCACCAATCCGTGTGAAAATACGATCCATAATCGGTACTTCAGCTTGCCCAGCTGGCACGAAACAGCCGATCTGCGCCAGAATCGAAATCAGGGCTACCTGCCGCATATACGTACTTTTCCCTGCCATATTTGGGCCGGTAATCAGCAGAATACGCGCCTCTTCCTTCTGCATCGCAGTATTGTTGGCAATGAAAGCTCCATCTCGCATCACTGCTTCAACTACCGGATGGCGCCCCTGTTCCACGACTAAATCGTAACCATCGGTCAATGTGGGCCGTACGAAATTGCGCTCTGCACTGATGACGGCAAAGGATTGATACACATCAATCTCCGCGACCAGCTCAGCCAGTTTTTGCAGCCTGGCGATCTCCTGATTAAGCCGTTCCCGCAATTCCGCGAACAAGCCGTACTCAATATCAACCATCTTGTCCTGAGCTTCCAGAATCAGCGTCTCTTTTTCTTTTAGCTCCGGTGTAATATAACGCTCAGCATTGGCGAGGGTTTGCTTCCGCTCGTAACGGCCTTCTGGCAGAGAAGCGAGGTTCGACTTGGTAATTTCAATATAGTACCCAAATACTTTGTTGTAACCAATTTTCAGCGAGCGAATGCCTGTTGCTTCACGCTCTCTGGCTTCCAATTCAGCAATCCACTGCTTGCCATTCACTGAGGCTTCCCGGAGCTCATCCAGCCGCTCGTGGTACCCTTCACGAATTAAGCCGCCATCACGCACGGACACCGGCGGCTCATCAACGATAGCCTGACCGATTGCATCTCGCAAATCACTACAATCATCCATAATGCCAGCAATGTGCTGTAGCGTCGTGGAAGGAGAATCTGCACAATACTGACGTAGCCCCGGAATTTTGTCCAGTGAAACCTTCAGTGCATTCAGATCCCGGCCGTTGGCGTTACCGAAGGCAATTCGGCCCACCAAGCGTTCCAGATCGTAGATGTCTTTGAGTTCTGCTCGCAGATCTTCCCGCAATATAAACTGGTTATACAGCGTATCTACCGCTTCCAGACGTTCATTTATTTTTCCTTTTTGCAGCAAAGGTTTATCCACCCAACGACGCAGCATCCGGGCACCCATGGACGTCTCCGTGCGGTCTAATAGCCAGAGCAGCGAACCTTTTTTCGAACGTTCACGTACCGTTTCCACCAGTTCCAGGTTACGCCGAGTAAAGGGGTCCAGAATCATAAAGTGATCCGGCTCATACGTTGAAACCTGTGTCAATTGGCCTAGTGAACGCTTCTGTGTCTCACTTAAATAGGAGAAGAGACGCGCTATACAGGCTTGACGTTCAGGCTCCAGACGTGCCCATACCGCTTCGCCGAATTGCTGACGCACCAAATCTTCCTTGCTCTTCGTCCATGGTGTATACACCACAGGCCGACCAATTGGAGATGCCTGGGTAGCCACCGTATCCAGCAACGCAGCATCCCCCACCAGTTCCGAAGGTTCATAGATTCCGATCTCATCCTTGAGCCACTCTTGGGAGAACGGAACTGACGTCACATAGAGCTCCCCTGTGGACAAGTCACAGGCAGCCAGGGCAAGTGTGTTCTGATTCCCTGTCAGGCAAACCATATAGTTGTTGGATTTGTCCCCCAAGGTCTTGCCTTCCATTACCGTTCCGGGTGTTATAACTCGTACAATTTCACGCCGCACCATGCCTTTGGTTACCGTTGGATCTTCCATCTGCTCGCAGATGGCTACTTTGTATCCTTTTTCAATCAAGCGCTGTATGTAATTGTCAGCCGAATGATAAGGCACACCGCACATCGGGATTTTATCTTCTCCCCCACCTGCGCGAGCTGTTAATGTAATTTCTAGTTCACGGGAAGCATTAACTGCATCATCAAAGAACATTTCATAGAAGTCACCTAATCTAAAAAAAAGAAAAGCGTCCTGCGCTTCGGCCTTCACTTGCAAATATTGTTGAATCATTGGCGTATACTGAGCCATGAGTATCCTCCATCCGTTCCAATGTTGTCAGGAAGAGAAGCTGTCCCGGAAGGAGCAATAAGGCGGTTAGGCACCTTAATCTCGTGCCACCGCCTCATGTTTCGGCATCCGCCGCTTCCCTCACAGGTTGCTGTTCCATTTCTTCCGTAACGATGATCAAAATCGACTTATTTCTCATTATAACAAAAAAGTGCCCACTCTTCATGAACCTGCTCGAATATTCCAGAGTTTACGTATATCCCGACTCTCGTCCCACGTCTTACCTTGTCTTAACTGGCTAATTAATGGAGCAGCGTAAAGTTCATAACGTTCATAACCATCCATTTGTGTCAGGTCATCTAGCAGTGCCGGAATATGCGCCCGCATTACCTCACGGTTTCCTTCATAAAAAGCAGTATGAATAGCAGCCTTCGCCAAAGGACGTTGACGCAGCTGATGATAGCCTCTTGCGATAAGGCCAGCTAAAGCAACAACTCCTTTGGCAACCAGAGGAGATACCAGAAAACTGGGTAACGTGCGGTATTCGAATCCACCGTAAGATTTTAGTCGGAAATCACCCAATGCCCCATAACGCGGACGCCTGCCCGAACCTCGTGGGTCCTGAAGAACGGCAAGCGGCAATGCGAGATAATTGTCAAGTGCACGCAGCAGCTCCCCATTTAGTGTAACGCCACTGAAATGAACATGTCCGCCCAGTGGCAAGCCGCGCTGGGGCATTCCCCCTGCCTGCCAGATCAGCGAGTGATCACTAATACTACGGGATGCTGCCGCAAAGGCTCTCATCAGATGAGCCAACAACTCGCGCGGCTCAGAGCTGGGGGCAGGTCGCAGTTCGGCAACAGGATATATTCGTCGTCCATTAATCGTCACGGAATCACAGCCGGCTACACCTGTTCGTTCGAGAAATCTGGAGGCGGGCACGATTTTGGATTCTGGCATTTGCACAAGCAGGAACTCAGGGTCCATTCCAAGTATGGGGGCTGCATTACGATGCCGCTCTTCATCCAGTTCGAACTGAAGCTGTTTCCAGCCTGCACGGTACATGGCAGAGAGATCTGTCATTCCCTTCCATGGCCTTGGGTCAATCGAGATGACAGCACAACCGCTCTTTCCTGACGCTTCCAGTCTTACAGCGCCGTGATCCAGTCCAACCGTATACAATGCTTTGGTGGCAAGCCGTTCAATGCGTTTGAATAACGTTGATGCCGCTTCACGATCCAGCACACGTTCTTGCGCTCCCCCCATGCCACTGGTGTCCCTACGTGTGATGCGAATCGCTTGCAGACAGCATATCTCTACATCGTAACGTACACGCAGACCCAACTCCCGGTCACGCCTGTCCTGCGATGCCAGCACTTCAATCCCGGATCGTTTTAGGCGACCTGCCCGTTCACGAGGGAGCATGCGTTCATAGCGGCGCACGGCCTCCTCGGCCTCATCTATCACATTCATCCTGTCCCACCTCTCGATACTCGCCCAAAATGAAAAAAGAGGGCTTACGCCCTCTTCACTGCCGCTTGCGGCGCATATAATACCTTAAGTTTATGAATCCGGATCGCTGAGCTTACAGCTCATCGTCAAGCAGGTCGGGATCGAGATCGTCATAATCTCCATCGCCACTGCCGTAGTCATAATCCTTGTCTTCGTAATCTCCACAGCCATCCGTGCACACTTTCACACATACTTTGGTCTCGGCGACCAGTTCAACAGCGAATTCCCGTTCTACCCGGATAATTACGCTGCCTCCACCTGCCGACACCGTGGCTTCCACACAGCTCGGTTCCTGCGTTGCATCCGCAGATACCTCTACAGTGGCGGCCCGGTGTTTCGGGTCCAGATAGGACAAAGGCACATGTTCTACATACGACACCGTTTCTTTGGCTACATCCGTCTGTGAATTTTTGTCATAGGAATACCAAATGTTGATATCGTAAGTACCAATAACTTCAATTCCGTCCCCCGCTGATACGGCTTCATATTGGTGGTTGATAATCCAAGCCCCCAAAATACTGGTCGGACCATGTGGCGGAGTCACGGTATGTGTTACGGTAGAGAACTTACGACCTTTGCCGCAGATCGCCTTCGTGATGATCTCTCTACATTGATGTTTATGACTCAATGACATCTTTAAACCTCCTCCATACAATCATTCTTTACAAGTGTATGCAGGGCATCCGTCTAGGGTGACAACTATTTTCTATTATTCATTTGTAGATTGGGACCGGTCCGATACTGGAGACGGTGCTTTGTCCTTCTTGGCTATTTTCAGATACAGAGCGAGTTCCCGGCACAGCTGGAGAATCGCGGAACGAATCTCGAATTCTTCCCTTGTATCCGGCAACTCCATTCGCTTGAATTCTTCTTGCACATCTGCGAGAAGTTTTTCTGTACGTCCGGTGTAAGATTCAGTGAGAACATCCTGACTGAGCTGGTCGAACAGCTCCGATACCATTTCTGCATGCGGCATCTTCTGATAGATCTGGGATACCAGATGCATCATATGCTGGATGGAATCCAATTGCGTTTTGCGCATATAAAAGTAAACACTCCATCCCTCGTTCGGGTGGATGACCTGATTCTCCAATGAACGTTTGGCCGCTTCAATGCCGCCCAGTACAGCCTTGTCGGCTTCGATCAGCTCTTTCCCTGCCCATACTTCATTCGGATTGCGCAGCGTGGCTGCAAACTCCTGGAAGATAACCGAGAATAATTCATCAATTCTTTTGCGAATACGCAGCATCTGCGGGTCCGCAGCCGGCATATAGGCTAGATTGACAACCATCGCGGAACCGAGACCAATCAGCAGCAGCCCAATTTGGATCAAAACCACCTGTACGTCCATTTCGCCGCCGCTAAATACCCGGAACACCACGACAGACCCCGTCACAATGCCTTCCTTGAATCCGGCCCGAACTATAACCGGGAATGCAATCAGTATGTAGACCGCCAGCACCCAATAATGGAAGCCAAGAAAGTGAAAAAGTACACTTGCAAATAAAAGCCCCACTACGGAGGCGAAAAATCTCGCAGATATGGTGCGAATACTTCTTTTTCGTGTCACATCAACGCCGAGTATGGCTAACAAGCCCGCCGATGTTGGTCCGGGCAAGCCGCACCAGTCCGCAATCAGCACGGCCATCAGCGCGGCTATTGCGGTTTTAATTACCCTAAAACCCATCTAACTCCCTCTCCTCTAAGCTGCAAAAATGTCAAAGCCAGCGAGCCATACCTATCCAGGTGAGCACTTGTCCACCAATGCCTGACAGCGTGTATCGTCATATATCATATCCCTAGTATTACACATCCTGCCAAAAACCATTTCTTATCTAATCAAAAGAATCATTCTGGAAGAACCGTATATCGATTTCGCTGCTACACTCATAAACAGCATCAACCGACATGCATATGCATGTCGGTCACAATAACGCGCCCCGGATGAGGGACGCTGGCAATTTGATTGATGCGACGGAAGCCTCTAGGCCCTCTTCTCCAATCGTCGCATTCATTCCGGACTGCGCGGAATATTCGTATTAGTATGGTACTTGATTTTACGGGTTCCGGCAACGTGACACCTCTTGTGAAATTGTATACATATCATGAAGCTCTCTATTACACACGCATGGTTCGCAAAATCACCTGCGTCCTGCCAGCAGCTTGCGTTCTACATATACAACGAGTTGGTACATCGCTGTAGCTACAGCCGCAATGATCAACAGGCTCGATAAAACAAGGGTAAAGTTGAACACTTGAAATCCATAGATGATCAGATAGCCCAACCCCTGCTTGGCGACCAGAAATTCACCCACGATCACACCAACCCAGGCCATGCCCACGTTTACTTTCAAGGTAGAGACAATGGCAGGAAAGGAAGCGGGTAATACCACTTTGCTGAAAATCTCGGAACGATCGCCACCAAACGTACGGATAACCTTAATATAGTTCTGATCTACTTCATTAAAACTGTTATACACGACAAGTGTAGTAATAATGACTGTAATGGATAACGTCGTCATGACAATAGCCGTAAATCCTGCACCAAACATGACAATAAAGATTGGACCCAGCGCTACTTTGGGCATGCTGTTGAACACAACCATATAGGGATCAAGCACTTTGGACAAAAAAGGAGACCACCAGATCAGAACCGCAAGCAGTGTTCCGACGAGTGTCCCCAGCAAAAAGCCGACTGCCGTTTCCCCAACGGTTACCCCAACATGCGCCCATAGTTCTCCACTGACGATGTCCTTCCAAATCTGATTGAAAATTTTGCTGGGATAACTGAACAAAAGCACATCAATCCAGCGCAGTCTTCCCGCCAGTTCCCACAGCAAAAACATAAACACCAGCATGGACAGCTGCACCGCCAGCACTTTATGTCGCCATCTGGCAACCTGCTGAATATGACTTTGGTGCAGCTGTCTCATCCAATCATCACGCATTTCCTGCTTCTGGTTCGTCTGATTCACCCGTTCTTCTCACCTCCTCCGGACTGATCCAGTTCACTCCATAACGCCTGAAACAGCTCATTGAACCCTGGCTGCTCCCTCGCGTGAAAAGGCTGTGCGTTCCGCAGATCCTCGGGAATGATAAACTCCTTCCGAATGCGACCCGGATTTCGATCAAGCACAATGACGCGGTCACTGACGGCGATGGCTTCGGAAAGATCATGGGTGACAAGCACCGAGGTTTTGCCGGATTTCTTCAATGTGTCTGAAACTAGATCCTCCAGCTGCAGCTTGGTTTGATAATCGAGTGCGGAAAAGGGTTCATCCAGCAACAGTATTCCCGGGTCCGTAGCCAGTGTACGTACCAAAGCCACCCGTTGCCTCATTCCCCCGGATAGCTCTGAAGGATACTGGGCTTCGGTTCCAGCTAGACCCATACCTGCCAGCAGCTCACGTGTGCGCTCGCGACTCTCGTCATTGAGCCCACCAGTCAATTCAAGTCCGATAAGGACATTATCCAAAATGGTACGCCATGGAAACAGATAATCCTGTTGCAGCATATAGCCAATCTGGGCAGACGGACCTTCCATGCGTTTTCCTTTTACCTTGACCTCGCCTGCGGTTGGTGTGAGCAGCCCGGCGATGATCGACAGCAATGTCGTTTTACCACATCCGCTTGGGCCAACAAGACTAACGAATTCTCCTTGCTCGACCTGAAGATTCAAATTTTCAATAACCAGCGATGCTTCACGCTCGCTGACATAGACTTGCGAAATCCCTTCCAGTCTGATCACCGTTTCGGATTCAGGCATACATGCTCACGTCCTTTCCCGAATACCTGGTTACTTCGTTGCTGCTTGTTCTGCATAGGAATTATCGACAATCGTTTGAGAGTCCACACGTTGTTTCAGTTCTCCCGCAGCACTCATGACGTCCAGCAAGTTATTCCATTCGTCCTCATCAATGATTGGATCGGTTGCATATGTGCCCTGTTCTTTGTAACGGTTCACACTGCTTACCAGAATGGCTGGATCGATATCTTTGAAATAAGGCTTGATGACTTCAGCGATCTCTTCAGCGGTATGGGAATCCACCCATGCTTGTGCTTTGTGCAAGCCGTTTGAGAACTTCTGAACGATGTCCTTGTTGTCGTTGATGTAACTTTGTTTAGTCATGAAGACCGTATAAGGCAGATGGCCACTTTCCGTTCCAAACGAGGCTACAACCTTGCCACGACCCTCTTTCTCAAAGATGGAAGCCTGAGGTTCAAACAGCTGCACATAATCCCCCGTACCTGAAGCAAATGCAGAAGCGATATTGGCAAAATCCACATTTTGTATCAATTCCAGATCATTCTGCGGATCAATGCCATGCTTTTTCAGTGTGAATTCACCTGCCATTTGAGGCATGCCGCCTTTTCTTTGTCCAAGGAATGTACTCTGTTTCAATTGATCCCAATTGAAGTCGCCTTCGGGATCTCGGGCAAACAGAAACGTTCCGTCCGTCTGTGTAAGCTGGGCAAAGTTAATGACCGGATCTTCTGCGCCTTGTTGATAGACATAAATAGACGTCTCAGCTCCGACCAACGCGATGTCTACTGAGCCTGCAAGCAGTGCAGCCATCGTTTTGTCTCCACCAGCCGTCGTTTGAATGTCCACTTCAAGCCCCTGTTCCTCAAAAAAACCTTGGGCCACGGCCACATATTCAGGTGCGTAAAAAACAGAACGTGTGACCTCACCGATCGTAATTTTGGTTTCATCCTTATCTTTATTGCAGCTGGTGAGAGCCACGATGATAATGAGCAAAATGACGATGGCCCGGATGAACCAGGGCGTGTATTTCATGATATTTCCCTCCTTCACTGGTTTCAGCTGTTCTCTCTATTATTGATATGCTGATGCCCAGCAAAAGGTTAAGAACTTGCATGCAAAAGAAGAGCCGGGCAATGATGCCCCGCTCTTCAAAAATTGGATAATGATGTTATAGCTGTCTACAGCTTGTAAATCTCCGCATATTTCTCTTCCAGATAATCGGCCAAATAGTCCGGATTCAGCTCTTCACCCGTTACGGCCACGATCAGTTCAGAAGGTGTACGGCTTTTGCCGTGACGATAAATTTTGCCAGTCAGCCATTCCTTGATGGGAATCAGGTTACCTTCGGCAATATGGGCATCGAAATCCGGCATTTCTTTGCGCAGTGTATGTAGAATCTGTGCAGCATACATATTGCCGAGTGAGTATGATGCAAAGTAACCAAAGTCACCACCCGACCAGTGAACGTCCTGAAGCACACCCACACCATCATTTGGTGGCACAACGCCAAGATATTCCTTGTATTTTGCATTCCAGGTCTCCGGCAGGTCCTTGACTTCCAGACCTTCGTTAAACAGCATTTTCTCAATTTCATAACGAATGATGATGTGCAGATTGTACGTCAGCTCATCAGCTTCAATCCGAATCAGAGAGCTTTCAACCCGGTTAATCGCCCGGTAAAAGTCTTCCAGCTCAACCTCGTTTAATTGAGGGAAGTGCTGTTGCAAATCTTTATAATAACGCGTCCAGAATGGAAGACTGCGGCCAATCATATTTTCCCAAAGGCGCGACTGGGATTCGTGGATACCCATAGACGTTCCTTCGGCAAGAAGAGTACCAGCCAGGCTATCATCAATATTTTGCTCATACAGGGCGTGTCCGCCTTCGTGGAGTGAACTGAAGACTGCACTCGTCACATCATCCTGCAAATAATTCGTCGTGATCCGCACATCACCTGGATTCAGGCCCGTTGCGAACGGATGAACACTCTCATCAAGTCTTCCTGCTTCAAAGTCATAACCCATTTGTTCCAGAATGAACAGACTGAACTTCTCCTGTTGATCCTTGTCAAACAGCTGGTTTAAGAACTCTGTGTTTGGCTTGTTCGCCGAAGCATTGATCTTCTCTTGCAGCGGAACTAAGCGGGCTTTGAGACGGGCAAATACCGCATCCACCTTTTCTACAGTAAGTTCCGGCTCATACATGTCCAGAAGGGTATCATAACGAGTATCTTTCACACCCCAGTAGTCAATGAACTCTTGTTTGAGCTTCACAATATCGGTGAGGTAGGGCGAAAAACCTGCAAAATCGCTATTATGCTTGGCATCTTCCCAAGCCGTTTCTGATCTGGCGGTAAGTACGGTATACGCTTGTACTTTTTCTGGTGGTACGGACTGACTGCGATTATATTCTTTCTGGCAATCTTCCACCTGACGACGGTCGATATCTTCCAGCTGTTCCAGCACGGCTGGATTTGTTAATGTATCCAGGTAGGATTTCATCTCAGCTGAGGTTTGCAGTTTGAATGCTTCGGTTGACAGCATTCCAAGTGTTTCCGAACGTGTCGGGACACCTTTTTTGGGCGCACCTGTACGCAGATCCCAGTGAAGCAAACCAATGGCTTCATGATAACTCTTGATTTTGCGAGCCAGATTACGGAAGGATTCCAGCTGTTGCTGTGTGTGTTGTTCCATTGTTAACGTTCACCTCTTCAAAAAAATGTTGGTTTCCCTATTGATGATACTTTTTGCAATGCGTATAATCAACTTTTAACAGATGCAAATTGCATTATTCCTCCAAATCGAGGAATAATGCAATTTGCTGACCGTGGTATAATAAAAAACCAAAGGGCGTAGGACAAGCTGCATTTGATGCAAGTGGCCGTGCTCATCGTATTGGATAACAGGAGGCAATAGACATGAACAACATTCAAGAGATTCTGGCTTACAACAAATCATTTGTCGAGACTAAAGAATACGAAAAGTATACGGCAGGCAAGTTTCCAACCAAAAAGATGGTCATCATCACTTGTATGGACACTCGTCTGGTGGAAATGCTGCCCAAGGCCATGAACCTGAAGAACGGCGATGTTAAAATCATCAAAAACGCTGGCGCAATCATTTCTCAACCTTTCGGGTCTGTTATGCGTAGTGTTCTCGTCGCCATCTATGAGCTTGGTGCCGACGAAGTACTGGTTGTTGGACACACGGAATGCGGTATGGCTTCCCTACACGCAGAGACCATGATTGGACATATGGTTGAACGGGGTGTATCTGAGGAAGTCATGAGCACACTGGAGAACTCCGGCATACGTTTACAAAAGTGGCTACGCGGGTTTGACAGCGTTGAAGAAGGGGTAAAACATACTGTGGAAGTGATCAAGAAACATCCATTACTTCCACCTACTGTGCCCGTTCACGGCATGGTCATCGACTCCTACACAGGTGAACTTGATCTTGTCGCAGATGGGTATGGGCAATAGACATCTCTCTAAATGGTTTTGGGTGCGGACCTCAGGGTCCGCACTCTTTTTTTGTCTAAATTGAGGCAGTTGTTCTGTCAGGTTGTCAAACCATACAGTTTCAGTGTACACTTTTATGAAAGCGGTCAAAGAAAGCAATTTACATTGTTTTTGCTGGCCCAGCCCTAATATTAAGGAGACATGTGCATGAACATACTTTCCTACGGATTGCTCGGGCTTCTTACCCGCGAGGAGTCATCAGGTTATGATCTAATGCTGAAGATCCAGCCGCATTGGCAGGCTAAACACAGTCAGATCTATCCGCTCCTCTCCAAAATGGAAAACGATGAGCTTTTAGCCTCCCGCTGGGTGCAACAGTCTGACAAACCGGACAAAAAAATGTATGCAGTCACGGAAAAAGGTATTGAAAAACTGCTGGGATGGATGATCACTCCCGTTACCGCTCCGGTTACGCGTGACGAGTTCAATCTGCGTATTTTATGTGTCGGCATTGCGGAAGATGGAAGCATGAGACGCATTCTGAATGAGCGCAAAAACTGGTTTTTGGAACGCATCCGTTATTTCGAGGATTTGAAGTCCCGTATCCCTCAGGATAATTTGCGAGTAGGCAGTCGGGAATTCGGAAGTTACATTCTGGTACAAAAAGGGTTAATGAACGCACAAACGGGCATCGAATGGTGTAACTGGGTAACCCAATTACTCGATGGTCAGGCGGCAATTCAGGACCCTTGTCCAAGTATTTCAGAAAAATAAACAAAATTTGAAACGTTCCTGTAAGTTGACCGTATTACTTGAGTAAGGCCCATTTTTGGGCGAATCAAACAAATTAATCGGGGGGTAACGATCTTTACAATGAAGAAAAAATTCGGAATTAAACATCTCATGATGGTTTTCATGGCCTTTACATTGTTGTTTGCAACAGTCGGAGTCGCGAATCCGGATTCTGCTGATGCTAGACGTGGTGGCGGTTTCAAGTCGGGAACAAAAAGCTATACTAACACACCTAAGAAATCCGATTCCAACAGCAATGTAAGCAAATCAAATACGAATAATAACTCCAGCAATGGAGCAGCTACAACGAACCGTGGCGGATTCTTCGGCGGTGGCGGTGGATTTATGAAAGGCATGATGCTGGGCGGTCTTGCTGGTATGATGTTCGGCGGATTGTTCGGTGGAATGGGCGCTCTGGGTAACATTCTTGGATTGCTCGTAAACGTAGCTGCAATCATGCTGATCGTGATGCTCGCGATGGCCCTGTTCAGAGCCATTACGAATCGCCGTAAACCAGCAGCAGATGGTCGTTATGACCGCAAAAATGATCGTGATGATGATGACCGTAACAGAAACGGACGGTACTAATCTCTATGGTTCTAAGCATGGATGAAATTGTCAACGCGATCTGTATTCACATGGCTGAACGCAAGGGTGTTCGCCCAACCGATGTCAATGTGGAACTGAGCTGGGAAGAAGATACGGGATATTCCGCTGAAGTCTGGATTCAAGGCCGCAGTCAGTACCTGGTCGAATCCAACATGATCGAAGCCATCCTGCGCTACCTACACAGTGAATACAACATTCGGGCTTACCGTGAGAATGTAAGACTCGATCTGGATGAAGAGATCACAGCGATTGTGAATCAATAAATGAATAACAAATAAGCCATTTGCGGATGGCATGTAAAAAGGACCATCTCCATGATGTCAATGACATGATTGGGGGCGGTCCTTTTTTTTGGCGTTGCTGGGGAAGATAAAGCCTTCGCTACTACCTTCCCAAGCTTCATACTGCAATCCTGTGGTTACTTCAATTTTACCAGACTGTAGTTTTTCTTGCCTTTGCGGATAATGATGAATTTACCACCGATTGCGTGCTCTGCAGAGACCGTGAATTCCAGTTCCGTCACTTTCTCACCATTCATGGAGATAGCCCCTTTGGTGACATCCTCACGCGCCTGACGTTTGGATGGTTCCAGGCCAAGATCCACGAGCCAGTCTACAATATTTTTTGCTTCACCATCGGTTTCGAAGGTCGGCATTTCTTTGAAGCCCTGCTCGATTTCGTCTGCTGTAAGGGAACGAATGTCTCCGCTGAAGAGTGCTGCTGTAATGCGTTTCGCCTGCTCCAGCATATCGTCGCCGTGAACAAATTTCGTCATTTCTTCAGCGAGTGCCTTTTGTGCTTCACGCTTGTGCGGCTCCGTTTCTACCTTTTCAGCCAAAGCTTCAATCTCCTCTTTGCTGAGGAACGTGAAGTATTTCAGGTATTTGATCACATCACGGTCATCCGTGTTCGCCCAGAACTGGTAGAATTCGAATGGAGTTGTTTTATTCGCATCCAGCCAGATGGACCCGCCTGCGGATTTACCGAATTTCGTTCCGTCAGATTTAAGCATAAGTGGGATTGTCAGACCGTAAGCTTTTGCTTCTGGGCCTTCTTTTTTACGGATCAGGTCCAGACCGCTAGTAATATTGCCCCATTGATCGGAACCGCCGATTTGCAGCTGTACATCCTCATGTTGGAACAGGTGCAGATAATCGAGCGATTGGAGAATCTGGTACGAAAACTCGGTAAATGAAATTCCGTCTTCCAGTCTGCTCGCAACTACATCTTTAGCCAGCATTGTGTTGAGGTTAAAGTTTTTACCGTAGTCACGCAAAAATTCAATCACATTGATTTTGTGTGTCCAGTCGTAGTTGTTGACCATACGTACCTGATTGTCGCCATCCGTTACAAAAAGTTTTTTCATTTGTGCAGTCAGAGCATCGACATTGGCCTGTACCTCTTCCAACGTTTGCAGGGAACGTTCCGATTGACGGCCACTTGGATCACCAATCGTTCCTGTAGCCCCACCAATCAGAATGACTGGACGGTGCCCAGCGAGTTGGAAACGTTTCAGCATCATGAATGGGATCAAATGTCCGATATGCATGCTGTCTCCTGTAGGGTCAACCCCGCAGTACAATGAAACCGACGTCGTCTCGGTCAGCTCACGCAGACCCTCCGCATCCGTCTGTTGATTAATGGCGTCACGCCATTCCAGTTCATCAATAATATTCAAAACAAACAACCCCTTCTCTATGCAATGGTATTAGGCCATGATCTACGTTAAACGTGAATTCACAAGGAGCTAAGCCGGGTGAGCCTTTTTTGGACACAAAAAAATCGCCGCCTTGTCTTCAATAGACATAGGGACGATTATCATAACCGTGGTACCACCCAACTTGCACAGACAACAACTCACACGCTGTCCATACCGCTTTCAGCAAAATATCGTTTGCCATTCCGCTTGGCATTACCCAAGTACTCCAGAGTGTAATTCGCAGCCCTTGTATGTATCAGGTTCCATTAACCCCTGACTTTCTGTAACAGGGACAAAGCCGCTACTGCGCTCTATCAACGTAATTCATGTATTCAATTTATAGCCAGTATAGCCGAACGTTAATATCATTGCAAGGCCAAGTATTTAATCTTTATATAGAGCAACAGATGAGTGCCTACTCCAAAGTTTATAAAGACATCATGTTCAACTTCTTGTGATAATATGCATATGCCTTCTCTGCAATCTGATCTTCATTATTCCAAAATTGCTGATCAAGCGTATCCAGCTGGTGTTCCTCCTCTGATGTTAGAAACTTAGGAATATCCCACAGTCCAGTAAGTCTTTCATCCTCTTCCAATTGCTCAATGCAGCCGTATGCTGACTTTATGATGTCCAACACTTGAGTCGCACCAATCGTATGTAATGCCCGCAACGCATAAAGGTACGCCTCTTCTCCCCAGTTGCAGAAAAATTGAACAAAACCACCGTTAAAGACGTCCACCTCTAGCAGCCATAAAGCAGCAATTTCCTGTTCATTCGTTGTTAACGCAGCCCAGCCCTCAGCGGATTCATTCTTTTTCCCCACAAAGGTTAACGCATATTCATACCACACATCATTAATATCCTGTTCACTCATGTCAATCACCTCTCTTTTCTAGGTTCCAGCCTCTCCAGATCTTGCCGTTTACCCGTCTGATGCCAATACAAGTAAGGATCTCCAAGCTGTTGGAAAGCCTTCTCAACACTTTGGGTCAATTCTTGCGTCACTGCGTTTGTGTAATTCAAGTGTGTCTGTTTATTATCCACACCATATCGTTTCAGCAATTCCACATGCGCTACCGTAAAAATGATATCCTCCAGCAGCCAGTAGATTACTTCTTCCGTCTGTTTCATTCTTTTTTCCAACATGACCATGCCACGCTCGTATATACGAACTATATATGCATCATTTTCACTCTCTACATATGGAACACCATCCCCTTTAAAGCTCTCAAACAACCGGTTAACATAGTTCTCTATCTGCTGCCTGCGGAAGGATGTCCGCTCAAGCAACAAAAAAAGAGTTTTTGCAATCTCTGGTTTGCTTAGTATGTTGGACATAAAATCTCCTTTTGACATGATAATGAAAAAGCTGCCAATGGCAGCCTCTTCATAACAAGTTTTCAATCAGGTTCCACAGAAAGTCCGGTAGGAGGTATCGCACTGCGTAGGCAGTTCCGCGTACTCAGCCTGTTCGGTAGAATGTTCAAACGGGTTGGAAAGAACAGCTAGAAGTTTCTCCATCACACTAAGATCTCCGTGATTCTCTGCTCGGTCCAGTGCTTCTTCCACCCGATGATTACGAGGAATCACCGCCGGGTTGTTAGATTTCATCAATTGCTGCGATTCTTCTTTCCCTTCCTGCTGTCTGCCTAATCTTGCCTGGCGACGCTCATTCCATTCTGCAAACTCTGAAGTGTCGAACAAGGGAGCTCCGTTGAGCGTATCAAAGGTTAGTGCGAGAAACGTATTCGTGTAATCTGCACTATGCTTCTCCATCAATTCAAGAAGATCTCTGATTAGCACTTCATCCTCAGCCTCTTCATTAAACAAGCCCAGTTTGCTCCGCATTCCCGAGAGCCAGTGGTGATGATACAATTCAGAGAATTGTGCAATGGCATCCTGAGCAATTTGTACAGCCTGTTCTTCGTCCTCATGCAGCAGTGGCAGAAGCGTTTCGGCAAACCGAGCCAGATTCCAGCCGCCAATATACGGTTGATTTCCATATGCATACCGACCTTGCGTATCAATGGAGCTAAATACCGTCGCTGGATTGTAGGCATCCATAAACGCACACGGCCCATAATCGATGGTTTCACCACTGATGGCCATATTATCTGTATTCATTACGCCATGAATAAAACCAACCTGTTGCCACTTAGCGATAAGTGAAGCCTGTCGACGAATGACTTCCTGAAGTAACTGGAGATAGCGATTATCGGCTTCGGCAATATCGGGAAAATGCCGTTTCAGTGTATAGTCAGCCAATGCTCTGAGCTCATCAATCGATCCCCATCTGGCTGCATATTGGAAGGTTGCTACACGTAAATGACTTGAAGCCACTCGAGTCAGGATTGCACCAGGTCGCTCTGTTTCGCGTGTAATGTTTTCTCCAGTAGATACAACCGCCAGACTTCGCGTTGTTGGAATACCCAGTGCATACATCGCTTCACTAATAATATATTCACGCAGCATTGGCCCAACAGCAGCACGTCCATCGCCTCCGCGAGAATATGGGGTTCTTCCCGAACCCTTCAGCTGGATATCCACTCGCTCGCCTTGTGGCGTGATCTGTTCTCCCAGCAGCAAAGCCCGTCCATCACCAAGCATGTTAAAATTGCCGAACTGATGACCTGCATAGGCCTGAGCCAGAGGCTCGGCACCTTCCGGAATCAGGTTTCCTGCAAACACTTCCGCTCCTTCATCACTGTTGAGAGCCTCAACATTCAGTCCCAGGCTGGCTGCAAGCAATGTATTGAAGATGATCAACTTCGGTGATTGAACAGGTACCGCACCCTGATTTGTAAAAAGGGTCTGTGGCAAACGTCCATAACTATTGTCGAAGTGCCAGCCTTTTTTCAGCGTTTCTTGTTGCATGGTGATCACAACTCCTTTTCTGTAACCAAGCGATATCAGGATATCTCTTCGTTTTATTTTAGCCTTGTGAACCAATGCTCATTTATGTAGTCGCATGGAAATTCAACGGAAAGAACATGTAGCATGTTCATGATGAAACTTTAGCATATTTATATCCCTTTTGCATTCATCCTGCTGTAACTTTCATACCCGGGGCACCGTTTAAGTTTCAAGGGGGGATCAGATTGAGAAAATATATCTATGTGATTGGCTGTATGACGCTTTTGTTTATGTGCCTTACCGGGTGTTTAGCGGACAACATACAATCAAAGGGAAATCAGGTTATCATTCAACAACCGGTTGAGAACTCCAATCAATACACTCTGTATAGAAAAATTACCGATGCAGCACAGGTGCATGCCATTAGGAGCATCACCCGCTCCATTCGATCAAACCACATTATAGCGGATATGGTGCGGCCTCCGGATTATAAATTCTTTTTCGAGAAAAAGAACACAACTTCCTCAGATAAAAGTGTCATCTATAATCTGTGGATCAGTCCCCATCAGGATCAGGTTGAAATCATCATTGAAAGCAAGCCTACTTATGTTCAATTAACTAAGGAGAAATCTGCCAAACTTTTCGAACTTATCACAGGTGAAAAGCTTCCAGGGTATGTTGAATAAAAATATCCGATTTTACTCTACAGACTCTGCAATTTACCTAACATAAAGACCCAAGAGGTTCATTGGCGAGGGGAGTCATTCCGATCATTCCACCTCAACCAATACATCTTGGGTCTGTTCCATTTATTCAGATCGCATACCTGTTAACAAGACAATCTTACGTATGTGCTTCTTGAGCCTGTATGGGCTGTACAGGCAGACTCTCTTTTTTAAATCCGAGGTTAAAGAAGATATTGAGCAGAATGGCGCATAGACTGCCTGTGATAATACCATCCCCAACAATAATGCGGATACTTTGAGGCAGCTGGGCAAACAGATCCGGTACTGCTGTGACGCCAAGACCGAGCGAAACCGAACAAGCAACGATTAACAGATTGGATTGCTTGCTGAAATCCACATGTTGCAGCATTTTAATCCCAGATGAGACCACCATGCCGAACAGAACCACCGTTGCCCCGCCGAGTACCGCGCTGGGGATAATCGTTGCGAATGCCGCAACTTTGGGGATGAGTCCGAGAAAAACCAGAATACCTCCGGCTGCAACAACCACATTGGTCGTTTTCACTTTGGAGAGCTGAACCAAACCGACATTTTGGGCAAATGTGTTATACGGAAAAGCATTGAAGATTCCACCAAGCACAAACGCAAGACCCTCTGCGCGGTATCCTCGTGCGAGATCCTTTTCGTTAATCGGTTGATCACAGATTTTGCTCAAGGCCATAAACACACCTGTAGACTCGATAATGACAACCGTGCCGACAATAATCATGGTAATGATCGGACCAATTTCGAATGTAGGCCATCCAAAGTAAAAGGGCTGGGGCAAATGGAACCAGGAGGCTTCCTGTACAGAGCTGAAATTCACTTTCCCCATGAGGGCAGCGACGAGGGTACCAACAATAATACCGAGGAGAACTGCGAGGGATTTGACAAAGCCGCGAGCATATCGATTCAGCACCAGAATGAAGAGCAGTACCCCGAATGAGAGAGCCAGATTGTCCAGACTTCCGAAATTCTCGCTGTTTGCTCCGCCTGCCATGTTCTTGATGCCTGTTGGAATCAACGCCAGACCAATAATGGTTACGACTGTTCCAATCACGACGGGAGGAAACAGTTTGACGATTTTACTAAAGAAGACAGCACATATAACGATGAATATGCCAGCTGCTATAATGGAACCGTAAATGGCCGGAATTCCATATTGTGATCCAATTGCAATCATAGGAGTCACAGCAACAAATGAGCTTCCTAGAACTGCTGGCAAGCCTATCCCCAAATACTTCCCTTTACGTGCTTGAAGCCATGTCGCGATACCACAGGTTAACAGGTCAATCGATACCAGGTATGCCAATTGTTCTGCAGTCAGGTTTAAAGCCCTTCCCACAAGCAGTGGAACCAAAATGGCCCCGGCATACATCGCCAATACGTGCTGAATTCCCAGTGAAAAAATCCTCATTCTCTTGGTTTCTCTCATTCCTACCTGCCCCCTGTAATTTAGAATCACTTTACCGCTGCAAAAATCATGTTATGTTGATTCACATTATATAAACAATTGCGGGAAGTTCCATGATTCATGTTGCGGAATTGTTACAAAATATAAATAGATTCAGTCTTTTTATGCGTATTATACAAAATTAACACATAACCCGATCTATTATATGTAAGTTAATCTAACAACAAAAGTTGAATAACATTACTCTCCATACTTCTTCGCTAAGGATAATTACACGTCACGATTTAGTAGTAAAGATTTCCTTTAGATCAATCTCTTGATCTCTGTTATGATGATTAACGGCAAATTTGAGAAATTCGGGAGGAACTTCCTAGATGAGACAAAAGTTTAAAGGTATCACCCTATTTTACTTAACCATGCTTTTAGTGTTACTAGCCTGTCCTTGGAATAAGGCCGCTGCTGCCGATTCCTACAAATCGTTGGACTTATACTATCCAACAGACATTGACGATCACTGGGCATACGATACCCTTGACAACTTCGTTAATGCTGATTTACTAAACGGGTATCCCCTAAGTACTGGCGAAGTGGCTCTCAAGCCCAATCATCCCATTACCCGTGCAGAATTTGTTTCTATTCTTGTACAGGCGGCAGGGCTACATAGCACTGCTCAAGGGAAAGCCTTTAATGATGTGAACGCAGGCAAATGGTATGCCGATGCGGTCCGGATCGCTAGTTCACTTGGCGTAGTTGGAGGCATATCCAGTACTGAATTTGGTCCAGATCTCCCTATCACCCGCGGAGATATTGCCGTTATGGTTGTACGGACTTTCTCCAGCTCCATCCAATTTGAAGGCTCTGCCAAAACCTTTAAGGATGTCCCCAACTATTACGCAGCCTCGGCCATTGCAAAAGCAAGCCAAACAGGGATCGTTTCGGGTATGACGACCACCACGTTTCAACCGTTTGCGAAAGCCACTCGCGCCCAATCGGTTGTCATGCTAGAGCGGGCTTTACGTTTGGAACAAACCCAGCTCCCTGATACAACTGAACTGATTACTCTGGCTTCCAACGCAACCGAACAGGAGATTACGGCGATGTCTGAACACAGCTACGATCAAGTGTCTGATATCTATGCTACATATTACACCGGTTATCAGCTCTCCTTTAATCTCACTTCACTTGAAGATCTGACATCCGCTCTGGATGAGCAAACCCAGATGGATATTGAATGGATCTCCAAACCTGTTTTCTCCATTGTGGAGCGCTCCAATCAATATGCCGTATTGGAAGCGAATGGCGGCAAAATTAAAACGAGCATCAAAGCAGGTAAGGACCTAAACGAAGAAACCATTTCATTAGACGGGTTGTATAGGCTCAAGAAAATGGATGATAACACCTGGAAAATCTACGCGGTTTTACCTTATGAGGGATAACATCAGAAACACTGATAAATAACAAAAAGCACTGAACCGGGTTCAGTGCTTTTTGTTATTTCAATAAACCATTAAACAGCTATTTCAGGCAACCAGTGATTCCAAGCCCCTCATCTTGAGGGGATCGGATAATCGACCACAATCACATTCTCCACCCATTCATTCAGGGAAGTTACAAATGCCTGATGAGCAGGATGTGGACCATAAGCACGCAGCGCTTCCTGATCTTCAAACGTCACTCTCAGGCCAAGGGTGAAGCCCTGAATATGATCGGTCTCCTCGGTTACATTAATGCCTGCGGTGAGATCCACAATTCCAGGAATCTGTTCCTGTAACGCGAGCAATTGAGCTACCAATTCCTGCTGTTTAACCGAAGTGATTTTATCGTTCAATTTGAATACAACCAAGTGTTCATACATTATCTGCTCCTCCTCATTCCTTTAACGAGTTATTTAGCTTTTTAATACTCTGTTCTGAACATGATTTAGCAGCTTTTGAAGCCAGATCTTATCACTCTGAATCGAGTGGTAAGCGTGATCTCGCATCAACAACAGTGCATCTTTCAGATCCTCCTGAAGATCAATCTCCTGAGGTGTATGAGAATCAATGTATTCCAGCCTCTTATTCATTTTCTCAATAATATCCTCAATCAGATAAGCGATCTTCTGATTATCCACCTTATCCAAATGGACCAACGCAGCGTATAAGGACTGTACGTTCGTAAACTTCTGGAACACCTTATATATGCTCTGCTCGAGTGACTGACGTCCTTTTTCGGTGATTCCATATGTCGTTTTGTCCGGTCGATTTTCAGTCTGGATCGTTTCTACCTTCTCGATCAGGCCCTTCTTCAGCAACACTTCAAAATTATAATAAATGGTGCCTTCTGTAATCTTGGCATCCGTTTGATCCAGATGTTTCCCAATTCGTTTCTTAATATCATAGGGATAATAATTCCCCTCACTTAGTGCACCGAGTATAAATATTTGAATCGACATTGTGACTGCCCCCATTCTGCTCTTCCAAGGGTACAGCTTCTTCCTGATCGCCTACCCTCATAACTTCTATTTTATATCAAAACGGGCTGTTGTACAGGCTCCTGTGTTGTATCCGTCTGTTTGGCTTTTTTGAAATGATGAATGGCTGTATTGATCACAAAGGCTCCCAAGCCCACCAATGCCAGGCCAACCGCATATTCTACCGTCTTCCCTCCGCCGAAGAGAATATTATAATCCAGATGCGTTGAATAAAACATCGGTGTGATGTGACTCACGAATTTGAAATATCCTGGCATCATCTCCGGCGACATGGACGTCCCGTTTGCAATAGATTGGCTGAGTACAAATACCATATTGATCAGCATTCCGCCTTGACCGAGAAGCATGATAAAGATGCTGGTGAACTCAATTGACACAAACAGCTGTAAACTGTGTACCATCCACATTTTCAAGAACACTTCCACGCCATACCCCTGCACCATAAAATAAATGCCAATCCCCACGAGTGGAGCAATGATGGAAACAATCAGGTTCGTACCTCGCATTGCAAAGAATGCTCTCCATTTCCCCATCTGCCCTTGCAGTTGCTTCATTCCGCCAATGCTTTGCATCGCATAGATCATGGCTCCAACATAGAGCGCCATGGTGATGAACATCGGTGCCATCTGATTCTGCATGCCTGCTGGCTGCGGGTTGCTCAGAACAATGTCCGATGACACTTTGCCCATAGTGGACTCCACAATCTGTTTCGATTGCTCTGCAGGAACCTGCATACTGCTCAGCACACCCTCGAAGCTCTGTGCCTGAACTTGTGCACCCATCTGCGCGGTGATTTCAGCTGCAACATTTTTCATGGAGCTCGTGATTGTTGTTGGGTTCGATTCATTAATCAGGTACTGTAACTGAGCTTTACCATCCTGTTCAGACAGTTTCTCCGTAAAATCACCCGGTATACGTATGATCATATGAATATCCCGGTCTTCCAGCCCCGTCTTCGCCTGTTCTAATGATTCGTTGGTAACTACTTTAAATGGCAATTGTTCTTGCAACTTTTGTACAAATTCAGTACCTGATTGCTGGTCTTCGTTGACAATGGCAACCGTAAGATTCGTTACATTTTTGGGGATTGCACTATACCCCGACATAAAAACGGTCAACATTACAATTTGATAAAAAACGATCATGAATATGCCTGCCTTGACTCCGCCGTGCTTCAGTATGTTCTTCACTCTCTACTCCACCTTGTTGTTTTAATTTAAACTACTTGAATTAAAGTACTCTTGTTTGTTATATTTGTCAATGAGACCAACCAAGGAGGCGAAACGAATGACGAAGAGCTCTATTATTTCTCTGTCAGAAATTACGAATTTCCAATCGAAAGAAGAAGAATTCAGTCCCTACCGTTGGTATCGCAGCATGTTGAATCAGGAACCCGTCATCTACAATGAAGAGACCGATTCCTGGCATGTATTCAGGTATGATCTTGTCAAAACCGTGCTTAATGATCACGAGCATTTCTCCAGTGTGAGAAAAAGATCAATTGTTAATGTGGGATATTCAAGCGAAGAAGAAGGTGCGGACAGCGAGCATCATATGCCGGACAAGCTGGATATTCACAATGTAGACCCGCCGGAACATCGCAAGCGGAGATCATTGCTGGCAAGTGCATTTACACCCAGAAGTCTCAAGCTCTGGGAACCGAGAATAGAGGCAGTGGCCGAAGAGCTGATCAGAGAATTTGAAGGTCAATCGGAAGTGGACATTATTGAAGCTTATACGAGCATGTTTCCTGTCATTATCATGTCTGACCTGCTCGGCATCCCTTCCAAAGATCGTCATTTGTTTAAAGATTGGGTGGACACCATGTTTATGCCTACTACCGATGCCACTTTTGATCAAATTAACGAAATGAAAAAGATTGCCGGGGAAGAATATTTCAAATACTTGTATCCCTTCGTTGTGTCCAAAAGATCCAATCTGGGAGAAGATATCATATCAGACCTGATCCAGGTTGAGCTCGATGGCGAGCACTTTACGGATGAAGAGATTGTGCGAACCACCATGTTTATTCTGGGCGCCGGCATAGAAACTACAAGCAACTTGCTGGCCAACTCGTTCTATGCCCTTCTATATGACCAACCGGAATTGTATGCCGAACTCAGGGATAATCATGAGCTTGTCCCAGCCGCGGTAGAGGAAATGCTGAGATACAGGTTTCACATCAGCAAAATGGACCGCATGGTCAAAGAGGATAACGATTTGCTCGGAGTTAAACTGAAAAAGGGAGACGCTATCGTAGCGTGGATGAGTGCAGCCAATATGGATGAGAATATGTTCGAAGATCCGTTCACCTTGAATATTCATCGTTCAAACAATAATAAACAGCTTGCGTTTGGTTTTGGCACTCACTTCTGTCTGGGGGCTCCTCTGGCCCGTCTAGAGGCCAAAATTGTACTGACCGCATTTCTAAAAACGTTCACCAGCATTGAACCCGTGCAAGGATTCAATCTGGAGGAAAACCTGATCCCTTCTGCGGCTGGACAATCTTTAACAAGTCTTCCGCTGAAGCTGTATACGTAAATTCATCTGACGTAAATTCATTTATGAATTGATAATCTTTACTATATTACCTATGGGTAAACTCAAAACAAAAAGAGCAGATCTCATCTGCTCTTTCTCTCTACCGTTATCTTTATAAATAACCTCTATCCTTCCATTCTACCGTTCGTTAATTCAGCAACCCTGTTCCATTCATCATAAACGGCACTACTCGTTCGGCCAGCTCAGCCGGGGATTCCTGCCTCTCCTCCAAATTCCAACGATACGTCACCCCATAGATAGACCAGCTCAGCATCGTTGCCAAATACGCCAATGTTTTGGGTGGCTCCGCACCTTCTGTTTGACTCATGGCAAGCTCCAGAACAAGCTTTTCTAACTGAGCCTTAATGTTTTCCTCAAAGATTGGCGCTACAGACTCATATTTCTTGATACATTGGTTGCTTGAATCATGATAATTACATAACGAGATCACCAGTTGCTTCAGGGTCTCTTCTGTCAAATGTGCCTCTACATCAATCTGTTTGAGCACATATTCTTGGAAAGCATAGGACAAAACGGATTCAAGCAGTTCATATTTGTCTGCAAAATGAGCATAAAATGTGGCCCGGTTAATGGTCGCCTTTTGCGTAATATCCTGAACCGTGATAGCTGAGAAATCCTTTTTATTCAAATGATAAAAAAATGCATCCTGAATTAATTGACGGGTTCGGATCACCCGTGGATCATTGGGATTTGGAGAAAACTCACCTGACATATACAAAGTACCCCTTTTAATCGATCTTGAAATCAAACTTCTCAATGCTTCTATTATAGATATCTACTGTTAGGTCAACAAGTAATCCAGGGTTAAACCAACATTATTATGGTCGCTTTGCTTAAGCAACACATTGGTTAAATCATCGGTTGATACAGCCTTTCTCCATTGATAATATTGCACTCGTACCCTGCTTGGAGGTGCACTATTATGGAGGTGTTTTACAATGAGTAATCATCAGAAGCAACAAGTTCAATTGACGGAAAATCTGTTTCAACCTTATACAATTCATAATTTAACATTGCAGTCTCGTATCGTTATGCCCGCTATGGGTCGGGCTTTCTCACCAGATGGTGTACCGGGCTCCGATGTAGCAGCTTATTATCGCAGACGTGCGGAAAATGGCGTCGGACTTATTATTACCGAAGGTGTAACTATTGACCATCCGGCGGCAACCAGCGAACCACGCGTGCCCCGTTTTCATGGTGAAGAAGCATTAAACGGCTGGGCAGAAGTCGTCAAACAAGTCCATGAAGCCGGGGGCAAGATTTTTCCTCAGCTTTGGCATATGGGTATGGCTCGTCCAGTGGGATCACAGCCTTATCCGGAAGCTCCGTCCATTGGGCCGTCGGGTATTGATCTTGAGGGAAAATTGACTGGTGCACCTATGACCGAGGAGGAAATCGCAAACATCATTCAAGCTTTTGTGGACGCAGCAGTTCATGCCAAACGGCTTGGATTTGACGGCATTGAAATTCAAGGAGCACATGGTTACCTGGTTGACCAATTCTTCTGGGACAGAACAAATACACGGACAGACCGCTATGGCGGCGATCTTTTCAAGCGTACGCAATTCGCTACCGAACTTATTCAAGCCATTCGTGCTGCCGTGGGTCCCGATTACCCGATTTCCATTCGTTTGTCGCAGTGGAAAATGAGTGATTATTACGTTAAACCGCTGGACACACCGGATAAGCTGGAGCTATTCCTGAAAGTGCTGGTAGAGGCCGGCGTCGATATATTCCACTGCTCAACACGACGTTTCTGGGAGCCGGAATATGATGGTTCGGAACTTGGATTTGCCGGCTGGGTGAAAAAACTGACAGACAAACCAACGATAGCCGTGGGCTCTGTCGGTCTGGATGATGAATTTACCAGTCTCTATACAGAAGGTAAAGGTGCAGGACACAAGGATTTGGATGATCTTCTTCATCGGTTGGAACAGGAGGAATTTGATCTAGTTGCCGTTGGACGTGCACTTCTCGCGGATCCGGCATGGGCTGTGAAAATCCGTGATGGCCGCGTGAATGAAATTCAGGCCTTTTCGCCTGAAGCGCTTGTTACGTTGCTATAAGATTAATTTAGGACCGAATTCATATGGTTATCCGTTGAATGAGATATAATTGAACCAAAATACTCGTCATCCATTTAGTTAGGGACAGCGGGTATTTTGGTTTTTTACATGTTTGAACAACACTGGCGAGCAATATCATTCAAGAACATTCCTTCTTTTCATATTATAATGACATTTAACATACCAGAAAGAAGGTGCAGCAGGTGACTCGTGAAGTGCGAACCGTCGTGTTCGATACCGATCTACAACTCGAAGCCTATCAATTCGAAGGCATTATGCAGAAATTCCCCAATCATTTTCATGACTATTACGTCATTGGATTTATTGAGCAAGGCAAGCGACATCTTGTATGTAATAACGAAGAATATATCCTGAACACTGGAGACATGATTATTTTTAATCCTCATGATCCCCATGCCTGCGAACAGGTGGACGGCAGAACCCTGGATTATCGCTGCATCAACATTCAACCTGAGGTCATGCGCCAATATGTACAGGAAATTACCGGACAAGATTACTTGCCACGGTTTACTTCCTCTGTACTCTATCAGAGCGAACATGTTACTTCTTTGCATGAGCTGCATCAGATGATTTTGGAAGAGCAAGCTGACTTTCACAAAGAAGAGCTGCTGCTCTTTCTGTTGGAACAGCTGATGAGAGAATATTCGGATGCCGAACCGCCCGTTTCCGCTCAGGACGTCACCATCGAGATCAGACGCATATGCGAGTACATAGAGACTCATTATATGGAGAGCATTACGCTGAACCAATTGGTCGAGTTAACAGGACTGAGCAAATACCATCTGTTGCGTTTATTTACTCGTCAAAAAGGGATATCTCCCTACCGCTACCTAGAAACGATTCGCATCAATCAGGCCAAACGGCTATTAGAACAAGGCCAGCTTCCGATTGAGGTCGCCGCGCAGACCGGTTTCAGTGACCAGAGTCACTTTACGAATTTTTTCAAAAAGCTAATTGGCTTGACGCCCAAGCAATATAGACGCATCTTCAACCATGAAGTGGATTCAAAGCGTATAGCGGATGATCAGTCATGACAAGTCAGAACAAAATCTCCACTGGACATCTGCTGGCCTTACTTACGATCCTGATCTGGGGAACAACGTTTATCTCCACCAAGGTGCTGTTGATCGAATTCACCCCGGTGGAGATTCTGTTTTTCCGTTTCGTGATAGGCTATGTGGTGCTCTTCCTGATCTATCCGCGGTTGATGAGAATTACCTCACTTCGAGAAGAAATGCTGTTTATCGGTGCTGGATTATGCGGGGTTACGTTATATTTTCTCATTGAAAATATTGCACTAGTGTATACCTTCGCTTCCAATGTAGGTGTTATTGTTTCAATTGCCCCATTCTTTACCGCAGTCCTTGCACATTTCTTTCTGGACGGAGAGAGATTGCACCAGCGGTTTATCGTGGGCTTCGCCATTGCCTTGACTGGCATTATCCTGATTGGATTCAATGGCAGTTTCATTCTGCAACTGAATCCGCTGGGGGATCTGCTCGCTTTCGTGGCACCTGCTGTATGGGCGGTCTACTCTGTACTCATGCGCAAAATAGGTGAACTTCCCTATCACACTATCGGTGCTACACGCAAAGTATTCTTTTATGGACTATTATTCATGCTTCCGGCTTTGTTCCTATTCGAATTCCATTTCGATCTTGGGCGCTTCGCCAACATGGCCAACCTCTCAAACCTTCTCTTTCTCGGGCTGGGTGCCTCTGCCTTATGTTTTGTAACCTGGAACCGGGCAGTGAGTCTTCTGGGAGCCGTCAAAACAAGTGTGTACATTTATTTGGTGCCTGTCATTACTGTCGTCGCTTCTGCACTGATTCTACATGAGCGGATTACCTGGATAACGCTGCTCGGAGCTCTGTTAGCGTTGGTCGGATCATTCATCTCAGAGAAAAAAGTACAAAGAAAAGACTACGATAGTACGTTGCCGAAACTTCAATAGTGCATGTTTCGTCTACCATAACTCAAAAAAGAGGCATTAATCCTGACGGATTAGTGCCTCTCTTCATTTTGCCAAGGACATTGCTTCGATGCCTTTCTCTAATTCAACATGGATAGAAGTTTCTCCAACTCCTGTTTCTCCAGATGTCTCCATTGTCCACGTTCCAGTCCATCCAGCGTAACATTCATAATTCGGATGCGCTCCAGCTTGAGCACTCTGTAACCCAGGGCTTTACACATTCTGCGAATTTGCAGATTAAGCCCCTGAGTCAAAATGATATGAAATACGTTCTCACTATGCTTATATACCTCACACGGCTTCGTCACCACATTCATAATCTCAACACCTTGCGACATCTCCCGTACGAATTCGTCTGTCACTGGTTTGTCTACGGTTACTACGTATTCCTTGTCGTGGTTATGCTCCGAACGCATCATCTTGTTCACAATATCTCCGTCGTTCGTTAGAAAAATCAAACCCTCGGACGCCTTATCCAGCCTGCCAATCGCAAAGATACGCGAGGGATAATTCACATACTGAATGATGTTTCCCTCCACCTGCTCTGCTGCGGTGCAGACAATGCCGATGGGTTTATTCAGAGCAAGGTAAACAGGCTCGCGATCATTGAAAGGAATCTCCTGGCCATCAATGAGCACGATATCCACGGGCTCCACGTCCGCACCTTTTTCACACACTTTACCATTAATCGTGATGCGCCCAGCTGCAATTAATCGGTTCGTTTCCCTGCGGGAGCAGTATCCCGTTTCACTTATGTATTTGTTAATTCGCATGCTCCACCACTTCTCATCCGTAATATTGCCACTTGTTCATTAGCGAGCTTATGTTGTCAGTTCATCGGCTTCGTTCAATAGGTTAGTACCTTGTACTGATTTTCATCCCACATCATCTCACTTATAATGAAACGAAGCAAATGAATTGTTATACGGAGGTACTTAGGAAATCCAAATTAAACTGAGGAAAGGAGTTAACCATGGACAAAAAGTGTATGAGAGTGCTTAAAAAGTTATATTTACACGCCAATGGTGATTATGACAGAGCACGAGAAGTAATGATCTATCAAACGGATACACTAACTGCAGCAGAACAGGAGCTACTGACTGCACAAGGCTGGGTGGCTAATGATCTGGAGCTGATCCACCATGATGATATCCTTCAACAACTAATTGCTTTCCAGCAGAATGAACGTCTTTCCTGGTCGACGATAACCCAAGCATTTATTGCAGGTGTGGGGGGCAGTTATCCACGAGGCATATCTACGCTCGCAAGCTACCATATGATGATTCACTCGCAGATGCATGCTTATGAGGAGACCGAACAGTTCCTTGCTTGCCGAGTTTGCGGTTTCAGTCATAGCGATGAGGGCTGGAAGAATCTATCCAATATCCGTTACGCCCTTCATCAGGGTTATGATTACAGTGGGTCAAGCGTAGGTGCATACGCCGATCTGACAGAATTCATCAACTTACTTGAGAAGGAACCTATTAAACCGACTCCCGAGGATATCACCATATTCAATCAACTGCTTTATATGCTGGATCAGGCTGACGACGAAGAGTCTCCGGGAAAATTTGAGAAACGACTCACTGCGGAGAAATTGGTCAAAGGACACGCCGGGATTCGTCGAAGTATTCTTCAAGCGCTGTCCAGGGTAGGTGTACTGCCCAATCAGGTTCTCTCCCTCAGTACAGACCATTGGACCAACAACGAGCATATCCTGAATGGGGAGTTGCTGCTTAACAATACCAAAGGCCGCTCTGATATGGAGATGCCTTGGGCGGGCTGGCAAGGTAAACTTGGCGTCGATTGGGACAAAGCACGCAAGCTGTTTGGACAAGCGATTCAAGTCAAAGACTGAACGGTCAGCCTGTCATATTTAATAATTATTGTTTGTATAACAGCTTAATCCAGATACAAAGAGGAGTTTACCATGTACAAAGTTAACCAACTTTCAATTGACCCTGATCATCCGAACCAAAATACTGGTATATGGATTGGCGGAGAAATCGCATATGTTACAGATTGGCCGCTTAATCAGGAGAGTCAGCCCTTGTTGCATCTGTTCTCCATTGATTGCAATACACTTTTACAACAGCTGCATGTCCCTTCGTTGCCCCCTGGGAAGTATATTTCGGTCTTCTCCACCTACTCCGCTTCGGATTACTTTTTGGATCAGGTAACCTATACGGGGGATGAGCTGGAATGGAAGGAGAATATTCTCGCTGGATGTACATATGTATCCGTATCTTCAGAGCCACTAACTTCCGTATGTCCCATTCAATCCATTCCTTTATGCGGAGTAGTATTGACGGAAATAGAGATAGAGAAACAGGATTTCCCTGCCTTTTCATTTTTCTCTTCCATGCTACCAAACGGTATGAACGGAATTAGCCATTTGTTAGAGGATTATCAATTCGTTTGTCAGATTTATTCCGGGGATTTCCCTGATCCCTATCAGGATATACTGGGACTTTCCGATGCTAATGGATATTTGTTATTACGAAATGGCCCTGCGTCTGCTCAAGCACCATTGGATGGAATTTTCTTTGTGCAGACTGCTTAGTGGGGATGATAACTTAAGTTTATTCATAAGGATCTGATCATCAAAAAGTTTCCTGTCTATTATAGACAAGGAAACTTTTTTTTGGTTCGACACGAAATCGTTTTAGGTTGAACATTGTGTGAGAAAGATCATTCATTCGCCAAAAGTTAACATTATTTTACAATAAAAAGCATGTACAATTGCATAATTATGGTATAAGTTATATACGAAAGAAACATTATTTACATAATATAAAATTTATATCCATCTTAGGGAGGGCAACACATGAGAAGAATTTTCGCTTTAAGCTGCGGATTTTATCTATTAATCGGCATAACCAGCGTTGTACTTGGTGCACTTCTACCCGTCTTATTGACACATTATGAGCGTGGTTATAGTGATGGCGGATTTTTGTTGTTTTTGCAGTTCCTCGGTTTTCTTGTCGGGGTGCTCGTCGCTCCTTCCATGACTGCCCGCATCGGCAGAAAATCCATGTTAACCATCGCACTGATCTGTATTGTGGCCGCGTATGCCTTTCTCGGCTTCTTGCCATCCTGGACAGTTGTTCTTCTTCTAACCATTATTGTCGGGTTTGGGTCTGGCATCATTGAACCCTCCGTTGGTGCTTTTACGATAGAATTTACGGAAAATCAGAAAGCAGTAGCAATGTCCAAGCTTGATGTGTATTTTGCCCTTGGAGCACTTCTCATTCCGGCAGTCGCTGCCTTATACATTTGGCTGGATCTTTGGCATCTTACGTTTTATACCGTTTCCGCGTTATCCCTTATTCTCATGCTGTTATGGGTGACCATGCCCACCTCCGCCGCTTCTTATCTGAAACAAGCTGGTGAAAATACCGTTGGACATGCAACGGGCAGATCCCAGTATTCGAGAAAACATCTGGGGCTGCTCACAATCTTCGTCATCTTTTTCTTCGTTTACATGGGTCTGGAGTTAGGCCTAATGAACTTCTTACCTTCCATTCTGGTCGAACGATTGCAGTTACAGGAATCTGTTGCTTCACTCAGCGTATCCATTCTATGGATTGCCATGATTATCGGTCGTCTTTTTTCCGGGAAAATTGCTGAAGCCGTCAACTACATGCCTTTCCTGATCTGGAGTACGGTAGGTACACTTCTGTTCGCCGTTGCCATGGTGTTCGTAACAGGCCAATGGGCAACATACCTGCTAATCTTCGGAACCGGATTGTTCATGTCAGGACTGTTCTGTATCGCACTGGTCTATGCCAACATTTTGATTCCCGGCATGACTGAGCGTACAACCAGCATCCTGATTGCCTCAGGCGGTATCGGTGGCGCCATCCTGCAGTATGTAACCGGATGGAGCATGAGTTCATGGCCTGTAGTAAACACGATCTGGATTTTGGCCGGATTTTGTCTGATTCTACTCCTAACTCTCGTGCTCTCTCATCTCTGGAACGTAAGGAACAGCACCGTAAGTGGAACTCTCGCACATCAAAGTAAAGAGATTTAAACGTTGCTTCTTGAGAGGGGTGATGCCTGCGTAAACCGGAATTGTTGATCTTCGTTCAGGCTAGAACATTACATTTATGGAGGGAATCATATGCAAACCTTAACCAAAAACCGTTTCAGAACCGGACAAGGGATTAAGTTGATTGACGATGCAGGCGTTGAATATCTGGATGGCGTATCCGGTACATTCAATCTGTCACTGGGCTACAATCACCCGCATGTCGTGAGCAAAATTCAGGAACAAGTCGGCAATCTGACGCATATGTCTTCCTCCTTCACAGAACCGTATGTGGATGAAGTGCTCGATCATCTGATTGAATATGCTCCAAACGATATTAATGCGGGTTGGATGCGAGATATTACGGGCTCAACCGCCAATGAATGTGCCACCAAAATTGCACAGAAATACACGCAATCCACAGACATTATCAGCCTGTACCTATCCCATCATGGTCAGACCCAGTTTGCAACAGGGATTTCGGGAAATGCCTTCCGGCGGAAACGGTTTCCAAATTCGGCTGTTCCCAACTCCGTTCATGTGCCTGCACCATACTGCTATCGTTGCCCATTCAAATCTTCAAGCGGAGACTGCGGATATCAATGCGTTGAAGCTATCTCTGATGCCATAGAATATGCAAGCTCCGGCTCAGTCGCCTGCATGATTATTGAACCGATTCTCGGCAATGGCGGCAATATCATTCCTCCTGCAGGTTATTTCAAGCGCCTGCGTAAACTGTGTGATGAGTACAATATCATTCTCATTGCCGACGAAGTACAGACGGGAATCGGACGCACCGGGTACATGTTCGCCAGCGAACTATTCGATATTCAACCTGACATGATTACCCTTGCCAAAGGTCTCGGCGGAATCGGTGTACCTGTTGCTGCGGTATTGATGCAATCCCGATTGAATGTACTGGAAAAGCATGAACATTCCTTCACCTCTGGAAGCAATCTGATCTCCGTAACCGCTGCCAAATCTACCCTGGAGGTTGTATCCGAACCTGGATTCCTCGATGACGTGAAACGCAAAGGTGAAATTTTAGGCGGATTACTGCAAGATTTGGCCATGAAATATCCAAGCATCGGTGAAGCTCGCGGAGTCGGGCTGATGTGGGGATTGGAAATGGTGGGTGACAATAATGAACCGGATACGGATAAAACCAACGCTATTATCGATCGTGCCTTCACGGATGAGCATCTGATTTTAAGAGGATCACGTTACGGCTTCGGGAACGTAGTTAAGGTCAGACCATCGCTTACCACAACAGAAGATGAGTTGGTTGAAATTGTAGAGCGACTCGATTCCGTGCTTGCCAGCGTTCATTAAAACATCTCAAACCAATTGCTCGAAGTAGTCGTTCCGGTTACGAATCGTTCTTCCGATCGCTGTTATCCCCGGATCTTTTCGATTCCCCTTTTCCAAGGGAAAAATCCGTTGATAGCATATGCTTCCGAAGCAGCTTTCTTCCAGAAAGCTTTGAGGCGAACGCTCCGCTTCTCCAGAATCGATTTCGTCCCCTTCACTACTTTCGTATCTTGTCAGAAACTGTTTTTAAAATAAAATCGCTATAGTTACATTTCATATTATTATAAGGAGGTTTTCACATGTTAGCATTGGTATACAAATCGGCTTGGGATGTAGCGCTTGAGGAACGGCCTGTTCCAGAAATCACGAGAGATAATCAGGTGTTGGTTCGAATCCGGGCAACGGGTGTATGCGGTACCGACCTCGGTATTGTCAGCGGTAAATATCATGCGGTTCCTTCCGTCATACTTGGTCACGAGTCTGCCGGGGAAGTCATTGCTGTGGGCTCGGCTGTAACAACACTGCAACCGGGCGACCGAGTTGTCATCGATCCTACCTATTATTGCGGGCAATGCGACATGTGCAGAACAGGCAGACAAAATCACTGTACACATAAGTCGGTTACAGAGACCGGTGTGAGTGCTGATGGTACATTTACGGATTATTATGTAACTGAGGACCGCTTTTTGTATAAATTGAAGGACCATGTGAGCTATGAAGAAGCGACCTTGACTGAACCGCTAAGCTGCATGCTTACAGGCATTAATCAGATCCATCTGCTGCCGAATTTTAGAACAATTATCCTCGGTGCAGGCCCGATTGGCATTCTTTACAGCTATGCCCTCGCTTCCAAAGGAGTCACTGGCTGTCTCGTCGATATCTCGGAAGAACGCCTGGCTATTGCAGGTTCGATTGCACCGGACCGTTGGGATGTTCATTCATCCTTTGAAAATGCAATAGAATCACTGGCACCCACAACCAATCAGGTTGATATGATTGTGGATACGACAGGTGTCGTGGGTACACAAGTGCTTTCGCAACTCGCCAGCGGCGGTTATCTCATGCTGGTCGGTCTGAGAGATGGTAACACATCGTTCAATCCCAAGGAAGTTGTGGACCGCAGTCTGAAAATCATTGGCTCCATCGACTCCCTGGGAACATTCGCAACAGCACATTACATGATTGAGCAACAGATTATTCCGGCGAAAAAAATTATTACCCACTCGTTCCCGTTGGAGGATTACGAAGAGGCATTCCGCACGCTTGGCTGCGATATTCAGGGGCGTACACTTCAAGCTTCTTCACATGCCATCAAAGTGGTGCTGCAATCCAGCGGTTCCAGTATCTAATGTAGCAAGTTAATCATGATTGAGATAAATTAGAGATAATTGCTTACAGAATCCTGGAGGAGGAATACAACATGGTAGCAAACAAGGAGTTTGACGGGCTGGGAGAGTCGAAGGATGACAGCATTCAGGCGGTCATTTTTGACATGGATGGCGTACTGATTGACAGCGAACCGATTTATTTCGAGATTGAACGCAGCTCTTTTGCCCATTTTGGCGCAAAAATGACGGAGGAAGAACATCACACCTATGTTGGAGTCACGTTGGAATCGATGTGGCGGCAAGTATTGGAGAAGCACCAGTTGACGGCTACCGTGGAAGAAGCCCTCGCCTACCATCAACATAATGTGATGCAGACGATGCTGGCTCACCCGAAGCTGACAGCCATGCCTTACGTAGAACGCTGGTTAAGCTGGCTGCATGAGCAGCACATTCCGATAGCCGTTGCTTCTTCATCTCCACGTGCACTGATTGATCTAATCATGGACAAGACCGGACTTGGAAAATACTTTGAGGTCCGAATGACAGGTGAGGAAGTCACGAACGGCAAACCCGCTCCGGATATTTTCCTGACTACAGCCGAGATGATTGGAGCATCCCCATCGAACTGTCTTGTCATTGAGGATTCGCGCAATGGTGTTCAGGCCGCCAAAAGTGCAGGTATGCGCTGCATCGGATACCGCAATCCGGGATCAGGTGACCAGGACTTATCCAAAGCCGATTTTCAGATTTCCAGTTACGATGAGTTATGGACGCTGAAAGATACACTTCCGTTGGAAGGCCGATCGCCAAGCTTGTCAGAAATAAACTAAGACGAAAATAAACAACCCAAATGGCTTCAATTCCTTGGAATTGGAGCCATTTGGGTTTTGCTTGCTGCAAATTTAACACGATAACGCAAACTCGAATATCGTCTAGACCGAAATATCCAGACTTCCACCCAGATTAGGATGAGGAGCCGGAACCGACTTTAACATTTCTGTTAGTTGTTGACCTTGCTGCTCTGCCATGTCTTTCGACATGGACATGACTTGCAAACTCGCCGACTGTGACACTGAGACTTGACTCATTGCCATTGATAATGCTGCAATATCCATGTTCTGCACCCCTTTCGTTTTCTGGTCAATAGGCATACCTATTTTATATCGGTCAGATGGGAGGAAATATGTAATTCTCTCCTTCATGTTCAAAAGCTTAACACGTATATGTTAAAATCATGAGGGAGGGTTGCTTATGAACGGGAGAAAATTTGTTATTCTTTTTTCAGTCATCGCTGGACTTTGCATCGGGTTATTTGGTGGATTTGTCTACTGGGCTTTGTCCGGAGTCTAGAACATTTCTATGAAAAAGAGTTCCTAACCCAAATATTTCAATACCCCATCTGTTTCCTTGGCTCTCAGGGTGACACTGGCTAATAACTGTTCCGGTTGCTGAAAATCCTCTTTGATCTCTGCCATCAATTCCTTTACCATCTCTTCCAGTTGCGCTAATGTTGTTTCTTTAGGTAAAATACGAGTTCTTGCGATCTCATGTTTACGAAAAGAATCATCGTACGATGGTACTGTTTCCTGACCGAATGCACTAATTTCCAGCTCAACTTTTATTCCTTCCGACATTGGTTTCACCTCTTCACTCGTTTAAGGCTGATTAGGACTCAATCAATCCATATTTCACAAAACTGTGGTACAAGCCATCTTCTTCAATAGTTCCAGTTATATCATCTGCAATGGCTTTGAGACCCGGCTTGGCATTACCCATCGCAATCCCTACAGCACAATACTCCAGCATCTCCGCATCATTCATGCCGTCCCCAATGGCAAGTGTATCTTCACGTGACATACCCAGATGCTCCAATAAATCTGCAATAGCAATGGCTTTATGAATGCCCGGGATCATCAGTTCACCGCTTCCTTCACCAAAGATAGGTACCGTGCACTGAATGACTTCGAATTTGCCTTCAAACTCCTGCTTGATTCGATCGAACGGAATCGTGGAGCTTTCCAGAAAACAAACCTTGTTTACATCATCCTTGTATAAATCGGCTTCACCATACGTCAAACCAGCAATAAACGGATGTGGCTTTTGTTCTTTTTCCGCTCTGGCATCGGGATCATTCTCTACATCACCATAGATGCGACGTTCCAGATGAGATTGAAGATTGGAGCTGGCGTACAACGCCGAATTGGATTCGAGGTAGAAGTCAATCTGGTGTTCATTGAAAAAATCGACCATATGCCGTACATCTTCTGCCGTTACCCTTTTGTGATACAGCACATCCTGACCGAACTCAACATAGCCACCACCGGCACCGATCAGACCGTCAAATCCTACTTCCCATATAGAAGCGTAGATTTCCGCCTTCGATCGCCCTGTACATAAATAGAGCAGATGTCCATTTTCACTTGCCTGTTTACACGCCTGTTGTGCAGACACCGGAATGTTGCCGTCATCATCTACCAGTGTGCCATCGATATCTATAAAAACAATCTTTCGATGCGTTGTGCTCATCTGCGTTTGCCCCCATCATGTATCTTGCCTGCGTTAAAGTATTCATTCTATTCCAGATACCTATTTCACTATAATTCCCCAGTCTAATTGTGAGGCTGAATCAAAAAACATCTCCATTATAGACATTCTCACCATCTCACAAATCAGCATTCAAAATTATTAATTACGAGGTGTTCGCTGATCAATCAATTTTTCCAGAAAGCCAGCAAAGGAGTCTGCATACACTTCAGGTTCCCCATTAAAGTAATCCAACCGCATCACCTTATACTCCCCAAGGTCATCAGCCGTCCGCGTATCAAAATAGTAATATTCATCTGCGTCCGGTACAAACAGTTCCAGCTTCCCTTCTTTCTTCGCGTCATCATCGGCAAGTCGGTATATATACAGAATATCCGTATCCGTATACTCTCGGTGTTCTGGATCTGTAATGGTCAGAATTGCTGTTCCGCTCAACAGCGCTTCACCATAATTCAGAAGCCACCAACGATAAGACGGCGGTAATGTAAAGCCCAGCTCCTGTTCCACTTCAGTAATCCAGCTCTCCTGAACTTGATGATACGGGAACCAGCGTACAGCATCGGTATGCTCCAGTTTCTCGATCAGACTTGTATACATGAATATAAACCCTCGCTTTCTTCCACGAAAATTTTTAAGATCCTTATCTACTTGTTTCTTGCCGACCCCAGTAGCGGGCCATTGATACAAATCACTTATTTTTCACGAATTTATCCATATGCACGGTCTGCCAGTCATCTTGCTGCTCGGCAATCATTGAATATCCCTGACGTTTCCAAAAATCCACGGCTCCAGGCAAAAAGCGATGTGTATGCAAATACAACGTTGTGTAGTGCAGCTCTGCCACCACTTTCTCCAGTTCTCTTACGAGGAGTGAACCGATACCGTATCTGCGATATTTAGGATCCACATAACATTTCACAATTTCGGCGGCAGACTGCTCAGGATATCGTCCATTCACAACTTCGATACGCCCATCATAAGGCAGGATGCCAATGGAACCCACAATCTCTTCATCTTCGGTGACAGCAACCAGAAATACAGCATCGGCTGAATCCAGATAATGTTCTTTGAATTGCTCCAGATCTACAGGTAACTCCTCATGATCCAGCATTGGAAATACTTCTTTGCGGACACGCATGGCAAAATCAATTGCATCATTGATTTGGTGCTCTTGAATAGCTATCACTCTCGGTACGGCCTGAAGCTGTGTCACAAAAATCCACATTCCTTATCCTTAGATTCGAGCCCGCTTTCAGCTCTGTATACGAACCCGTTTGAATTACAAGTTCGTTCGTTGCTTACAATTCTACCGAATTCATCCCTTCCTATCAATCTATCTAAACGACTAACCAAAATAGAAGAAAGCCCGCGCGATTTGATAGGGATCGCATACGATAAGGCGTGTCATCAATCAACTTCGAGGGGGAAGAACATATGTGGTTATCGCTTGGAATCTCTGCTGCAGCACTGCTGGCAATTGGGTTCGTCTATCGTTATGTGGAAGATAAACTTGCAACCAAAAAGTTTCATCCCCACGCACCCAAGCAGCTGTTAATCAAGTTCAAGGAAGGTACGACAGCCGACGAGATGTACACTCTGCATAATAAAGCAAAATGCAACGTTGCCGAAACGTATGAAGATCTGGGCTGGTATCGCATTGAATCAAGAAAGAAAATGCAACGTATGTTAAAGCACTACAAGGACCATGTGCTCATCGAGCATGTTGAACCGAACTACTACCTTCAGGCATCGTTTATGCCAAATGACCCGTTTTTTCCTTACCAATACAACCTGCCAAAAATCAATGCTCCTGCTGCCTGGGATATTTCCCAGAGTAACAGCTCGGTCAAAATCGCGATCATTGACACTGGCGTGCAGTTAAACCACCCTGAGCTTGCTGGCAAGATCCTTCCCGGATACGATTACGTTGATTATGATAATATTCCCGAAGATGGTAATGGGCACGGCACCCATGTAGCTGGAATTGCAGCTTCTATAACCAATAATGGAGTTGGCATTGCTGGTGTGGCACCGCTCGCTTCGATTGTCCCACTACGTGTATTGGATAACAATGGACAAGGTACAACGGGGAACGTCGGAAACGGACTTGTTTACGCAGCCAACAACGGTATTCAAGTCGTTAACCTGAGTCTTGGTGGGCCAACGGGAGAAGCTTTTCTTCAGGCTGCTGTGCAGTATGCATGGGATCGGGGTGCTGTCATCATCGCCGCAGCAGGTAATGATAATACTTCGTATCCGATGTACCTGCATCTTATCCGAACGTCATTGCGGTAGCTTCAACCAATCCTTCCGACCTCAAATCCAATTTCTCAAACTATGGATCGTGGGTTGATATGGCTGCACCAGGTGATACTATTCTGTCCACATACCTGGGTGGCTCCTATGCCTATCTAAGCGGAACGTCCATGGCGGCTCCCCATGTAGCGGGAGTGGCTGCATTACTCGCTGCACGTGGGAAAACTAATGCGCAGATTCGTGATGCCCTTTGCTTCGCATCCGATCCCGTATCCGGCTCTGGTGTGTACTGGACGTATGGGAGACTGAATGCCTATCAGAGTCTGCAAGTGCCATAACACAATTACATTCACTCATAATGGCATGGATCATCGCCACTTCCATTTTTCACGAATAAAGAAATCAAAAAAACCATGGGGCTTCTATCGAAGCTCCATGGTTTAAATAAGTTTATTTGGTTCTACACTTTAGCTGCCCAAATTTCGATTTCAATTTTAATTTCGGGTAAACCCAACTCCGTAATATATCCAATTGTCATCGCAGGATAATCATGACTGAATAATTGTCCCCACTCAGCGTATAAGAAATCCCAATCGATCTTCTCCGTCGCCCATACGTTGACTTTGATAATATGTTCAGCATCTAAATGCTCGGATTCGAGTACTGTTTTAATATTATTAAATGTATTCGTGACTTGCTCATTCAGACTATCAGGAAAGTGTCCGCTACGATCTGCTCCAATTTGACCCGACGTCACGAACAACTCTGCATTCCTTGGAACTCTTGTAATATGTGTGTACTGTCCTACAGGAGCTGGCATATTAGCTGGATTTTTTCTAGTAATTTTGTCGGTTTTCATGTTGATTACCTCGTCATTCTTAAGATTTTTCTGCGATATTCCCTAGTTTTCTTCCTAATTTGGGCACACTTCTCCCTTGGAATAGATTCTAGAAAAAGACAGCAGTGGAGTATCCATATCCCGGAGATATAAACGCAAGTGATTTTTTCTTCATGATTGGATGCTCCTCCCTTCTTAAGTGACAAGATTCTCTTGATCTCTTCATTATATATATGAAACAAATCATGAGTCAAATTCATCCTCCATAAGCAAAGAGCAATCCCGTGTAAACGAGACTGCTCTTTGTATATTCGAAAGCACCTGGAGTTAAAAATATTGTGCTCCATTATTGGCAATAACCTCTCTGTACCAATGGAAACTTTTCTTTTTCACTCTGCGAAGTGTGCCGCTTCCATCATTACTCCGGTCTACATAAATGTAACCGTACCGCTTCTTCATCTCCCCGGTACCCGCGCTGACCAGATCAATCGGTCCCCAGCTCGTGTAACCCAGAAGCTCAACCCCGTCCTGAATGGCTTCAGCCATCTCGGCAAAATGACGATTCAGATAATCAATGCGGTAATCGTCTTCAACGGTGTCATTGTCCAGCAATACATCCGTTGCACCAAGTCCATTTTCCACAATAAACAATGGTTTGCCATAGCGGTCATACAGCTGGTTACAGGTAATTCGAAGACCCTTCGGATCAATCGTCCAGCCCCATTCGGAAGCTTGAAGATACGGATTCTTCACTGAACCAAACACATTGCCCTCGGTCGAATCCTTCAAAATTTCCGGATCGGTACTTGTACAGCGGCTGGCGTAATAACTGAATCCAATATAGTCAACTGTATTCTGCATGAGAATATCTGCATCTTCCGGCTGCATATTAATCACGATTTCGTGTTCTCTGAAGAAACGCTTCGTATACCCAGGATACGCTCCTTTGGATTGAACATCGATAAAGAAGAACGACTCTCGATCCTGCTCCATGGCTTTCCATACATCGTCTGGATTGGAAGTGTACGGATAAACCATGCCTGCTGCCAGCATGCAACCAATCTGTGCACCTGGAATGATCTCGTGACAGGCTTTCACAGCTAGAGCACTCGCAACCAATTCATGATGCGCTGCCTGATAGAGAACCTGCTCTTTATTCTCACCTTCCTGAAGAACAATACCCGCACCAATGTACGGAAGATGCAGCAGCATATTGATTTCATTAAACGTCATCCAGTATTTGACCTTGTCCTTGTAACGATCGAACAATGTCTTTGCATAAGTCTCAAAGAACCCAATCATCTTACGGTTCTTCCACCCGCCATACGTTTCGACCAGATGTACAGGGACATCAAAGTGACAGATTGTGACCACAGGTTCAATATTATATTTCAACAATTCGTCGAAGACATCATCGTAAAACTGCAATCCCGCCTCGTTCGGCTCAGCGTCATCGCCATTAGGGAAAATCCGAGCCCAGGCTACAGAGAGCCTGAAGCACTTGAATCCCATTTCCGCAAATAGTGCGATATCTTCTTTGTATCGATGATAAAAATCAATCGCTTCATGCGAAGGATAAAACTCTCCATCTTTGGGCTCATATGAATCGAGATTTCCCAAAGCAATAGGGAAGCGATTAGCCCCCGTGGGAATCAGGTCAACTGTAGTTAACCCTTTGCCACCTTCAAGATAGGCTCCCTCAAGCTGGTTCGCTGCCGTCGCTCCTCCCCAGAGAAAATTCTCCGGGAAGGCTGTTAATTTTTCATACATTCACGTCTACCTCCTATTCATAATGAACGTTCACTTAACCGAGCACTGTGAGCAATTTGTCTTTCTCTTTCACAGATGCATCCTTCGTGCCTACTACATCCAGATAATTGGACGTGTTCGTAATAATAATCGGTGTAACCGTCTCATATCCGGCATCCTTAATCGCTTGCAGATCAAATTCCATGATCAGATCGCCCACATTAACGCGGTCGCCATCTTTTACATGAGCTGTGAAATGTTGACCTTTCAATTGCACCGTATCCTGTCCGATATGAATCAGCATCTCAACACCATCATCAGTGACAAGTCCAATGGCGTGTTTGGTGCGATATACCGTTTGTACGACACCCGTGATTGGAGATACGACTCTGCCACTGGTTGGACGAATCGCAATCCCTTTACCCATATGCTCTCCTGCAAAGGTAACATCATTGATCTCTTTCAGTTCAACCACTTCACCAGCCATTGGGCTGAAAATTTCATATCTGTTGTTCGGGTTTGGATCAAGTACAGGTGTTGGCGCTGGAACTGCATCTGCCTTGTCCTTGAAACCAACAACATACGTAAGAACAAAACCAAGGATGAACGCAACCGCTGTAGCTACAAGAGCCATGTAGAATCCGGAATCAACGCCTGTTTTTGAGTTGATGAAGGTCGGATAGCCGAATACGCCGAGTCCGCCAAACATGTACATTTTCGATCCGAATAACCCTAGAATTCCGCCTCCAATACCACCTGCGATACAGCTCATGATAAATGGTTTTTTCAGCGGAAGTGTCACACCATAGATGGCTGGCTCTGTTACACCAAAGATCCCCGAGATGAAGGCTGGAATACTCAATGATTTCAATTTGGCATTCTTAGTTTTTAACATAACAGCAAGTACCGCACCAATTTGGGCAAAGGAAGCAGCGAAAGACATCGCAACCACTGGGTCAGCTCCTGACGTACTCAAGTTAAGAAGCATGACTGGTACCAGTCCCCAGTGAAGACCAAACAATACAAACACTTGCCACAAACCGCCGATGACCAAACCTGTAACGAGTGGGCTTAATTCATAGATGCCTGTTGCTCCTGCGCCGATCAATTGACCTGCCCATGTGGATATTGGGCCAATTACAAGGAACGTTGCAGGAACGATAACCAGCAGTGTGAAGAATGGAACCAGGAACGTACTAACCACTTTAGGAATAACATTTTTGAAGAATTTCTCTATTTTCACTGCAAAGAATGTAGCGATAATGATCGGAATAACCGATGATGAATAATTCATCAGGATTACAGGAATCCCCAAGAAAGTAATGTGAATTGGTGATTCAAATAATGTACCTGCGAACAACGTATAGAGTGGATCACCCGCAGTCAAACCGGACAGCGTAGGATATACGAGCGTAGCGCCAATCGCCATTCCGAGGAACGGTGAACCGCCAAATTTTTTGATGGCCGTATAACCAAGGAATACCGGGAAGAAGTAGAACAGACAATCGCCTGTTGCATTCAGCAGATGGTACGTACCTGATGTGTCCGCTATCCATCCGAAGGATAAAAACATGGCTGTAAAACCTTTGATCATCCCTGTTGCAGCCAGTAACCCAAGCAGCGGGGTGAAGACACCAGAGATCATATCGATAAAACGACCGAACAAACTCCCCTTGTTACCAGAACTATCCTGATCTTCAGGAACCTGGCCCTCAGCAGGCAGATTACCTGCCTTTACAACAGCTTTATATACATCCGGCACTTCATTGCCGATTACAACCTGATACTGTCCACCACTCTGCATGACGGTAATGACACCTGGCAGATTTTTAAGTTCTTCCGTTTTAGCAACGCTTTCATCTTTGAGTTTAAAGCGTAATCTCGTTACGCAATGGAATACACTGTTTACGTTTTTAGCTCCGCCTACACCAGACAAGATGTCTTTGGCCAGTTGATCGTAGTTCATAGTAGTTCTCCCTCTCTAAGTAGACTCCCGATGCTTGTGAAACAAAGAAAACCTGAACTACTGAACATACACAACGCACCGGAAAATCCGGAAACAAGTCGTGATATTCAGCAATTCAGGTTTTGCCCTTAACGGTTGCAACCCTGTAAGGCTGTACACAGCGATATTCAGTTGTAGCATTAACAACTTCATCTTAAAGTAAGTTGCAACCCATCTTTACGGACCCAGATTGGTCAGAAGTCTCGGAATTGCCTGATTGAACAGTTACAATCCGATTGATGTATGCGCTTACTTTATGGATTCATAATATAATAACTTCTAACCTTTTGCAAGCGTTTTTTTAAGAATCTTTATTTTGTAATATCGTTACTCTGAAGTGGCATGCACTACGCGCTCAATATGAATGGTTAAATACATCATTTCTTCGTTAGTCAGTTGATACGTGTAGTTATTTTCAATGAATTTTCTAATCTTCTCCGAGCACTTGTGCGCTTCAGGGTACTTTTTCTGAATCATCTCAAATAACTCATCGTCATTGTTGCTCTTATAATGCTTGCCTTTCACCAGTCGTTGGGCGAAAAACTTCAGATGAGTCACAAATCGATAATAATTCAATGAGTTCTCGTCAAAGTCCATTTTGAAATGATATTTGATGATCGTCAAAATCTCCTGCATGACCTGAGTCATGCTTCGGATGTTAGGCATCTCTTCGTTAAGTGCTGCATTTACAAAATGAAGTGCCATGAACCCCGCCTCATCTTCAGGCAAAAGTACACCAAACTGATCACAAATCATATTTAACGCTTCCAGCCCTACCTCATATTCGTCTTTGTAAAGCTGCTTGGTCTCCCAAAGCAGTCCATTACGGATAGGCAGATTGTTACGATAACGCTCAATGGCAAAATGAATATGATCCGTCAGGTGTAGATAGATGCTCTCGTTTAGCTTTTTCCCAAGCTTCAGCTTGGCATAGGCAATAATCTCTTCAGACACTTTCATGTATTCCAGTGGTATGCTTGCGATTAATGCCTTGAAATTTTCCTGAATATTTTCATTCTGTAAAGTAAATATCTTATCAATATGCTGCTCCGGCACCTGATCGCCGGCTCGCTTCTGAAAAGCAATTCCCCGGCCAATAACGATGACTTCGCGTTCGTCTTTAATCGCAACTACAGCATTATTGTTTAACACCTTCTCGATCTTCACTTTATCCACTCCAATATACAGAAAAAGGCAAACCGTGCCTTCCATGAGGTCACTGGCCTTGCCCATTTCACTTCAATGTTAACTATATGTGCGTTCATGGTATTACATTTTTCTACATTGTGCAACAAAAAAATCGATGATGCTTTATCCCTAACAAATCACTTCCTGAATCCATAAATGATACTGTTTATCTGCTTTGTATTTTTTTCTGTTTGCGAGTAATCATTCTGTATCTATATACTTTCCCATTATAAGCATTTCCTTAGCATGACGACTTATCCATGGAATTATACTTGCAGCCAGAGCTCCAAATCCAGAATTTCAATACCTGTATGTATCCGATCGGTATCAGAAAGCCTACTACTCGCCTTCTACTTCGACTATTAATAAACTAAAATTTATAATTACGTTCTTGAGCGCATCCATGTCATTGCAGACAAAAAGTATTTGCACTTATTTACTATATTTTCGCTTATATTCTTCTTAAAATCCTGTAGAATTCGGATCATAAATAAACAAAAAAGCCCTCCGTAGAGAAGGACTTAATGTGTCCGAATGATGAAAAATTGCATACAAAAAAATTAATTATTTTTATTTCTTCACGCTTTTCTCACTTTTTTGCAGACGTATATCATCTCAACACTCTCATCAATCAACGGCGTACCTTGCCGATCCTTATAAGATGTAAAATCTCGAATCTATTGGCACCCTATTTCTTCATTTTTCATTAGTCATTTGATCATGATTTATTCTTTTTGCTTTCCTTCTCCAGTTCTGCTTCGATTCTTCGATTAATGATCTTCAACTGGTCCGAATTCAAGTGTTCGATATCCGTTAACTGTTTATCGATCTGGTACTCTTCCGCTTCGCCCTTGTGCATCAATCCTAGATGATGCTTGATGGATCGAATATCCTCGCGCATACTCATAGTCTGACGATAATTGTCTGCAACAAGTGCAAATATAATCGCGCCTGCCAGAATCGTACCATATGGCATCAGAAGACACAGAACAAATCCTACTATTAAAGCCAAAATGATATACATGCTTTTCCCCTCCACTTTCAATTACAGTTTGAATCGTTCTTGGATTAGCTGTGCCACGTCTTTCGGGCTCTTGTCAGTGTTATTAATCCGAATATAATGCTCATGCGTAATTTCTCCAGGCTCGGAGTTCAATCGATATTTCTCCATACTCGAAAGCAGATCCTGCTCTGACCATTCGACATTACGCTTCGTTGCTTTGTGCAGCAGCCGATGTGGACTCTTGTTACGCTCCAATCGTTCCGCCGGATCAGCCTCCAGTTCAACATAACATACCTCTGCACCTCTGGACTCAAACAACGCACTGACTTTGCGAATGTACTCCCAATCCTCTTTCATATCGAATGCCCACACAAATGTAAAAATCAAACCGGGCAGCTCGCTCTTCGCCACTTCTTCAAAAATCTCCTGACGGAACAGATTAACAAGTCTCTTTCCTTGAGGTGTACCATAACTGAAGTAAGGTGACACCAGTTCAATCGTCATATGATTGTGAAACAATTTCAGATCGGTGATCTTCTCCAATTCCTGACCCACCGTCATTTTCCCCACAGCTTGTGGACCAAAAATAATGATGAACTTCATCTCACCACTCCTGACATCAGCGATATGTATACCATTACTTGAATTTTCTGGACATTAGTCCATAATAACGCCTATTGGACAAATAAAAAAGAGATTTCAAGCCATCCGCTGAATGTTCAGGGCTTGAAATCTCTTCTTCGGTTTTACTTTATATCCATTGTTTCATAGTCTGCCCAACGTCAACGTCCGATCAGAACCCATCCCCACTTCATTCGACGAAGTCCCAAGGCAATCATCCATGAGAGCAAAATCGCCACCACATAAGACAGCATAATGCCAAGGCTGAAGTGTGGAGCGAGTTCCACGGTGAGTTCTCTTCTCCAGAACAACAGCACTAATGGATGTATTAAGAATACGCCAAATGCCACCGTACCCAAAGAGTTCAGAATACGAGTTGTCCGATTAGATCCATTCTGTTTCCATGCACCCATTCGTTCACATACGATCAATAAGAGTAAGCATGCCGAGAGGGTAAACAGATTACGGAATAGAAATAGCAGCGTATAGGTTAGCGCCGGAGTTGCTGCGAAAGTCGTTTTCACATAAGTATTGCCATAAATAAAGACTGCTCCTCCGCTTAACAATGCAGCTATCAGCACATAACGGTACGAGAACAATTTCTTCAAAGCCGCATCGAAGTTCAACCCAATCCATGCACCGAATCCAATAACAATTAGGTAACTTGGCAGTAAACTCCCCATCCGTGAAAAATGAAACTGCAGATGCAACGCGTAAAAAACAGCCTGCGCCGCAACAAAGAACAGCGGTAAATATCGATTAAATACACGATAACGTGTTAACGAAAGAAGCAGTGGAAAAACCACATAAAATTGCAAAATAATCAGAAAAAAATATAAATGCGTGTGTGCAGTACCGGTTAACAATTGCTCCGAGAACTGCTTCACATGTGCCAAAGGCTCTTTGCCTGCTAGCCATTGTTTGACAACAAAATAAATGAGTGACCAGGCCAGATAAGGCACAAAAACATAAAATAATCGCTTTTTATAAAAAGCGGGCATCCAGCCCTTTTCCTTCATCTTGGAGCTGTAATTGTAGAACAATACCAATGAGGACAGGAACAGAAATGCAGGTACGGCGAATTGCAGAAAGCTGTTCCAAAAATAATAAAAGTTATGATCCAACGTGTGCTTGGGATAATGTGCAACAGCTGTTGAAGTCGCATGAATGGCGACCACTGCCATAATTGCAAATGCACGATAGAGATCCAGATACTCAATACGCCGGGGCCGATTAACCGGTTGATTCATAATAAAACCTCACTTATGCCTGATAGGATGATAGTTTCCGGCCGCAATCCAGATTCTAACCTTTATTTTAATCAGCAGACGTATGTAATACAATCATGATCTATATTATTTTTGTTAAATTACAACAACATTCAGCATTATTCGACATTAGCTATTTACCTATCCAGAAGCGCTCAACGATATTCCCGTCAGGCTCTACATAGTCTTGATCCTGGATACCCCCGTTACGAAGAATAACTCTTCTGGATGCCTCATTATGCGCATCACATACGACTAATACTTTGGTAATTCCGAGATTTTTGGTAATTTCCAAGGAAAGCTTGAGGATCTCCGCACCGTATCCATTCTGACGCTCACCTGGACGAACTCCATAACCAATATGCCCTCCGCTATGGAACAGCTTCTCATTCAATTCATGTCGTATGTTTACGGCTCCAACAACTCGATCACTCTCCGTCACAAGCCAGTATGTACTGTCCCTAACCCAGCCTTTCGGGATATCAATGCCTTGTTCACTACGTTCCAAAAAAACTAACATCTCTTCAAAAGGATAGGGTTCTTTCGAAATGACCCACGGCACCATTGATTCTCCGCTTGCAACCCAGTCTTCATAAAATGCTACATACGTTTCTTTATATTGCGCTGAAGGTTTAACCAATCTAACTTTTTCTTTGCTCATTTTACGTACGTCCTCCTCACTCATATTGATATTGCCATGCGTCTTCACCCTAATATACTAATTCACAGTCGTGATGCTCCCAGACGTCGAACAGATTACCGTCAAGATCCTCAAAAGTAAAAAACTTTCCGTATATGCCCTCATCACTAACTTTGCCAACACGGACGTGGCCAGCAATGAGTTCAGTATGAAGTTTAACGATATCGTCGGTAAAAAAAGTGATCACCCATCTCTTTTTCTGCTTCACTTGAAATACGGCTCTGGAATCATGATCACTTTCAATCAGATCGAGAATCGGCCTATTATCTCTAAAAAGGCTAATATAGCCTTCTCTTGGCTGTCTAATATTAAATCCAAAATGGTTCACAAACCAAGCAGCGGACTGTTCAACATTGGATACAGGAATGACATTGTATGCTATACCTAATATTTTTCCCGTCGTCAAATTTATACTTCTCCCTTCATTGCATATTGAGATTCTCGTATCAAAATGAAGAAAAATGTCTCTATCCAAGTAAAAAAGAGAACCTGCGTGTGCAGATCCTCTACTCGGGTCCAGCTTTCGCTATTATATTAGTTCACGATCCTGCTTGCGGATTCCTCTAATGCACACCAGTTATACGGATTCCACCTGCTGTGCGTGCACTTCCTTATCTGCTTGAATTACCTTGTAAGTGAATTGATAGCTTCCTGATCCCAGAGCAATTCGTACATCTGATCCCTTCGCTTCAATTTCGTGAATGTCCGCTACTTGGTCCACCGCTTTTCCGTTCTCCAGAACTGTCTGTACATCTGCTCCGGGAAGAAGGACCGTACCCGTCGTATTGGCAGGAATGGTCACACGAACCTCCATCTCGTTATTATCGCGACGATACCAGTTGGATGTGACAGAACCGTACATGGTCTCGAAACTCGCTTCCACCCACTCCAGTCCTGGTCCTGGTTTGGGCTCGATGTGTACGATGCGGAACCCGGGCTGTTGCTCATCTGTGTTAATTCCAGCAACATAACGATATAACCACTCCCCTATGGCGCCATAAGCATAATGGTTGAATGAATTCATGTCTGCACTCCACAGACTGCCATCCTCCCTTATTCCGTCCCAATGCTCCCAAACCGTAGTTGCACCTTGTGTCACTTGATATAACCAGGATGGATAGTCTTCCTGAAAGAGTAGCGTATAGGCCAGATCATGATGTCCCGTATCACTCAATACCGGATTCAGATAAGGTGTTCCAACAAATCCGGTGGTTAAGTGGTTTCCAGCGTCCGCAACCAGTTTTCCCAACTGATCAATGGTACGTTTCCGAGCTGTAGAATCCAATAGGTCAAAATGTAAAGCAAGTACATGCGCGGTCTGTGTGGGGACTGCAAGTTTGCCCGCAGGCGTCACAAATTCATTTTGAAATGCAACAACAATGTTGTCATGCAGATTATCATAATAAGTTACATCTTCCGCCTGCCCTAACACCTCAGCAGCCTTCCGTGTTAGAGATACAGAATAGGCATAGAATGCAGTTGCTACAAATTCCTTATCTGTAGCCCCAATATAGCTGTCCGGCTTGGAATCGAGCCCGAGCCAATCCCCGAAGTGAAAGCCAGTATTCCACAAGTAAGGATTCTCTCCTTGAGCATGAATGTAATTAATCCAGCGCTTCATGCTGTCATATTGCTCGGCCAACAGCCTGACATCACCGTACATCTCGTAGATCGTCCATGGACAGATCACTGCGGCATCCCCCCAGGCAGCGGAAGAATGATTCGTATCTGCCCACCCGTCTGACGTTGAACTCTTCAAATCAGGAACATAGAAAGGAATGCCTCCATCCTCTCCCTGATCCGCCTGCAGATCCCTCAGCCATTTGGTGAAAAAAGGCGCCGTGTTCATCAGGTATGAGGATGTTCGTATAAACATCTGCGCGTCTCCCGTCCAGCCCAGCCGCTCATCACGCTGCGGACAATCTGTCGGTACGTCAACGAAATTCCCTTTTTGTCCCCACAATATATTGTGATGAAGCTGATTCACGAGTGGACTGGAGCTTTTAAAATCACCGGTTCGCTCCATATTGGAATGCAGAACTACACCTGTGAAATCCTCGAGCCGAATCTCCTCCGGAAATCCAATCAACTTCACATAACGAAATCCCTGAAATGTGAAACGTGGCTCGTACGTCTCTACTCCAGCGCCTTTTAGGGTATAGCGAATGCACTGCGTTGCACCACGCAGGTTTTCAGTGTAGAAATTACCCTGATGATCCAATATCTCGGCATGTAGCAACTCAACCGAATGCCCCGTTTCACCCTGAATACTGAATCTCACCCAGCCGACCATATTCTGTCCCATGTCCAGCACACGCTCTCCCAGTGGAGTTGTAAACAAGGCGATAGGTTTAATTTGCTCTATTGGCGTTACGGGAACGTTCTCTTGTGCAATAATAATCTCCTTCGAGTAATTCAGCACACCTACCGGCGACCATTGGACTAAGGATGAATCCTGCCATTCAGATTCCATACGTGCATCATACGTTTCGCCCATATAAATGTCCGAGCTGCGAATGGCGCTGGGGGAACTCTTCCAGTTTCGATCCGAAATAATATGTTCTTCTGAACCATCGGTATAATGAATATGAAGTTCCAGCAGCAAACCTGCATTCGTACCGTATATCTTCTGCTTTTTCTCCCATCCCAAATACCCTTTGTACCAGCCATCTCCCAGATAAGCCCCGAGTATATTCTGTCCATTCTGAAGCTGATCGGTTACATCATAGACCTGATATTGCAACCGCTTACTATAACTAGTCCAGCCCGGGGTGAAGTATGCTTTGCCCACTCGCTGGTTATTCAGATGAAGTTCGTACAATCCAAGTGCAGTCACATATATTCTTGCCGAAGCTATAGGCTTTTTCAGTTCAAACAAGGTACGCAGTCGTGGGCAAGACTCATCCTGCTGAGAGGAAGAATCAACCGTGATCCACTCCGCCTGCCAGGCATCTTCACTACCCATGAATCCCGTCTCGAAATACGCTGTCTCCGACCAGTCCGATTCATCTCCTGCACGTTCCCAGGCACGAATGCGATAATAGTAGCGGGTTCGTGCTTCGGGCACCCAGTGCTCCAGTTCAACATGAATGGACTGATCAGAGCTCTTTTTGCCGGAATCCCATTCAATTTGAGCAAAATCTTCCGTCCGTGACAATTGAATTTGATAATCTGACTGTACACAATTTCTGTGATCGGATTGCAAATGCCAGCTTAATCTGGGTGACGTGATGTCTAGTCCAATCGGATTTATTCTATACTCACAACGCAGATGACTTACGGTCAACATCAGAGAAACATCCCTTTCCATCGTGGTTTCCAATTCAAGGTTACGATATAATTATATCGATTCTGTGATCGGAAATACCCGGCAATGAGGACAGTTTAACCCGGTAATCTGGTCATTCCAACCAAGGAGGCTATTCCGTGAATCCAACCGTACAACTGTTCAAGAGTGAATCCTTTTTCCAGAATAATCTGAAGCTGTTCGTGAACCGATGTTCCGAGGATTTTGTGGTTCCTTTTCACGCACACGAGTTTGTTGAGTATAGTTATGTGGCAGAAGGAAAGGGCTTTCATCACATTGGTGACGATATTATTCCAGTACACAAAGGGATGTTATTTGTTATTCCGGTCGGCGTTCCTCATGTATTCCGCCCAGCTACTGCGAATGTATCAGAGCATCCACTCATTATCTATAACTGTCTGTTCAATTCCGAACTGATCCACACCTTGTCCATTATTATTCAGGAGGCGGAGATTCGAGAGCATCTGACAGACCTGGAAAAGAATCGGGTTCCTTATGTATCCATCACAGATTACAGCCAGCGGATGGAAGAATTAATGGTAAAGCTGTATCGCGAATCTGCCGTTCCGGGAATCGGCTCTTCCACGATCCTGTATACGCTTGTTAGCCAACTCGTCGTGACAACGTACAGACAGATTCATCAAGCTACCTGCAATGAGAAGGAAAATGCGACTGATATGGAACATATCCTTCATTACCTGGACCAACATGTTAACGAACGAATCCGTCTAAACGAACTGGTGAATATTTCTGGTTGGAGCGAAAGACATCTTGGACGCTTGTTCGTGACCCATACTGGGCGGACGTTTGGTACCTACCTGCAACATTTGCGCATACAAAAAAGCTGTGAATTGCTGAAGAATTCACAACATAAAGTCAGTTTAATTGCTGAACTTGTAGGCTACCGGGATGTAGATTCATTTTACGCCGTCTTTAAACGAATTACGGGAGAAACCCCTCAGGGCTATCGCAGGAACTTCAGAGCAGAACCATTGAATTAAGTGTGTCCCTGCCTTTCGTTCCTTCTCAGGGTTCATTTCTTTACAGGATCAAACTTGCTCTCTTCATGTTCTGTCTCAAGCAGACGATCTACATAAGCCTTTGCACCTTTCCAAGAGGTCATCAACGGAAACTGATGTTGCTCCCGTTCGTTTATATTCCATGGATGAGGGATACAGATGACTTTTTTTCCGTCATTCAGCGCGGGTATCAGGTTATGTGCTCCATCATCAATTAATAGATCGAAGTTAATCAAGTTCTTCCGTTTACAGGTTATAAACTGTTCTGGAGATATGTATGGCATATGCTTCTGGAGCCATTTCCACTTCTCAACAACCGTTTTGGGCTCAGCCGCCGTTAGGATTAGCAAATCATAGGCTTGATGGAGCTTTTCCACCTCTTCTACTACATATTCATCATAAATCTCCAGTTCCTCAAACAGCCCTGGCCGACCGTAAAATACATCATGCGTACAATCCGGATGGCGCAAATGGGATGTATCCCAATGTATCATATCCTCATATCGTAGCGGATGGGTTGGGAAGTTGATGTTGTTATGATAGATGGCTCGCTTGACCAGATGACATATTGTATCATCCATATCTACAGCAATAATAGGTTTCTTCATCTTTATCCCCTCCAATAGGATCACAGTATATCATCATCGTTGTAACAGCGCTATCCTTTTTGAGCTCAAAATAAAAAGCGGCCCCTGCGCCGCAATCACTGCTGCGCAAGGACTGCCCCTGAAATCAACCCAAATCTTCGCCATTCGTAGCGATAACCTTTTGATACCAACCAAAGCTCTTTTTCTTATAGCGATCCAATGTGCCTTGTCCGTTGTCGTCCTGATCGACATAGATTACGCCATAACGCTTGGACATTTCTGAAGTGGACGCACTGATGATATCAATTGCACCCCAGTTGGTATAACCCATAAGGTCTACCCCATCCATGACTGCTTCTTTCATTTGTGTAATATGTTTTCTCAGATAATCAATCCGATAATCATCATTAATAGAACCATCGGCCTCTACCGTATCCTTGGCACCGAGTCCGTTTTCCACGACAAACAAGGGCAATTGATAACGATCATACAGCTCTTTCAACGCCACACGAAGTCCGATCGGATCAAGCTGCCAGCCCCATTCTGTACGCTCCAGGTTCGGGTTCTTAATCGTGCTGTACAAGTTGCCTCCAGTTACCCCATATTCCTCCGGATTCACTGCGGATACCAGCGATGTGTAATAGCTGAACGAGATGAAATCAACCGTATGCTCTTTCATGATCGCTTCGTCTTCAGGTTCCATCGCAATGGAAATGCCATGCTCAGCCCAATATCGAGCCATAAAGGTTGGATAACTGCCTCGCACCTGTACGTCGGTATGCAGCAGGTTCAGTTGATTATCGATCTGAGCTTGCAATACATCCTCCGGCTTCGACGTTGCCGGGTAGTGAATCATGCGCGCAAGCATACAACCAATCTGGAAGTCCGGGTTAATCTGACGTGCTTTCTGCGTTACCAGACTGCTGGCAACAAACTGATGGTGGAGTGCTTGATATGAAGCTTGCATCACGTTATCGACACGATCCTCAATGATGCCTCCACCCGTGAATGGCTCAATAATGGTTGTGTTGATCTCATTAAACGTCAACCAGTATTTCACCTTGTCTTTGTAGCGATTCATGACAGTCTCGGCGTATCTTACAAAATGTCCGATAACTTCCCGTCCTGCCCAGCCATTGTACTTTAATACCAATGACATTGGCATTTCATAGTGAGAGAGCGTCACGAGAGGTTCAATATTGTGCTTCCGCAATTCGTCGAATACTTCATCATAGAAACGCAATCCTTCTTCATTCGGCTCAGCATCGTACCCGTTCGGGAAAATACGCGGCCAGTTGATGGAAAGACGGAATGTCTTGAAACCCAGCTCAGCGAATAACGCAATGTCCTCTTTGAAGCGGTGATAGAAATCAATACCGTAACGCTTCGGGTATCCCTTCGCACTGTGGTGAGCCATCGCTTTCTCAACCGTTGCACTGGTCACGTGCATCAGTTCTCTAAGGTTGGTGTAATCCTTCTTCTCAAAATAAGGAACCATATCCGCTGTTGACCAGCCTTTGCCCCCTGCATCAAATCCACCTTCAGCCTGGTTGGCGGCAATTGCGCCGCCCCACAGAAAACCTTCTGGAAACCCTTGTCGATTGATCATACGTATCTCTCCTCTTCTTATTGATGTCGTCTTAAGTTTGTCTTTAGCTTTAAATCTCAGCTTTCAATACTTCTTCACCTGTCGTAATTGCTCCCAATTTCACAGGCAGAACCTGCTTATAATCTGCTGTATTCGTAACGACCATCGCCGTTGTAATGTCATATTCCTTGGCAATTTGATCAAGTTCAAACGTGAGTAATTTGTCTCCAGCCTGTACACGTGCTCCCGTAGCGACATGGGCTTCAAAATACTGACCGCGCAGTTTCACAGTGTTGATCCCCACATGGATCAGAAGCTCCATTCCGTTATCACTGCGGACCACGATCGCGTGTTTCGTTTTGAATACATTCATGATGGTACCTGTAACTGGTGACACCAGTTCGCCCACCGTTGGAACAAATGCCACACCTTTACCCATCAATTCATCGCCAAACGTTGGATCATTAACTTCTTTAAGTGCGATCGCTTTACCCGTCATCGGTGCAATGGCTACCGCATCACTCGTTGGTGTTGGAGCACCCATTTCGTCCACGTTCACGGTTGCAGTATTGTTGGACGGTGCTGCCGCTGGTGCCGCAGAAGCGCCTGGTGAGAATTGAGCCAACGCCTCGGCATCGCCCTCTTCTTCCTTGATCCCGAACACAGTAGACATAATTGCACCCACAACAAAGGCAAGAATCATACCACCAAAGGAGTACCAGAAGGTTTGTCCGATCAGGGATGGTAGACCCGGGAGACCACCGTTACCTGCAAGCACATAAGCTTTGGCTCCAAAAGCAAGTGCGAATCCGCCACCCACTGCACTACCAATCATCGCAGCGGCAAACGGTTTTTTATATTTCATGTTCACGCCGTACATAGCTGGCTCGGTTACACCCATCAGAGCTGTAAAGCTGGTGGACAATGCAACGGTTTTGAGCTTTTTGTCTTTTGCACGGAAGAATACGCCCAACGTCGCTCCGGCCTGTCCCATATTGGAGATGAACGTCAGTGGCAAGAATTTATCGAAGCCAAGTGTAGCAATATTACTCAGGATGATCGGTACGAGCGCATAGTGCATACCTGTCATAATAATGAGCGCCATCGCGCCGCCAAGAACAATACCTGCAATCAATCCGCCTTCATTCAGCAGCCAGTTGATGCCACCAGACAAGCCGCTGCCTACAAATGTACCCAGTGGACCGATCGCAATCAGCGTTACCGGAACCATAACAAGCAAGGTAATCAGTGGCACAAGCAGCAACTTCAATGCTGCCGGAATAACGCGGTCAACCCATTTCTCAACATAAGACATCAGCCATACGGCAAGTAAAATTGGAATAACCGATGAGGCATAACTGACAGCCGTTACCGGAATGCCAATAAACGCAACCGATTCACCGCTGGATAGCAATGCGCCCATATCGGGATACATCAGCGCAGTACTTAGCGCAATGGCTACAAACGGATTACTGCCGAATTTGCGAGCGGCACTAACCGCGATCAGCAATGGAAGGAAGTAGAATACGCCATCCCCAATGGCGGAAAGGATACGGTACGTGTCAGTACCTGCTGACATCCACTCCAGGGATACGAATAATGCAAGCAATCCTTTGAGCATACCCGCAGCTGTAATCGCTGGCAGCATTGGTGCGAAGACACCCGCAATCGTCTCAAAAATATTAAGAATTACATTTTTATTTTTTTCCGGTTTAGCTTGTTTATTTTCTGTACTTTGCTGTATAGCCGGATGTTCCTTCACCATAGCATCAAATACTTTGGACACGTCATTCCCGATAATCACCTGGAATTGATCTCCTGAGATATTTGTTCCCATCACTTTATCCAGTTTCTTAAGTGAGTTATTGTCCACTTTATCGTTATTTTTCAGATCAAATCTCAGTCGTGTGACGCAATGATACACCGAGTTGATATTGTTTGTTCCCCCAACGGCTTTGATGATTTCCTGTGCCGTTTCCTGATGTTTCATGATCATTTCCTCCTCATTTTTCCAATAAAAAATACCCGAACAAATAGCCACGTCTTCTACGTGTCATTCATTCGGGTATTGCCTGATTGAACAGTAACAAGCCCATTAGATATTTAGTTAGGTTCTGGTTCATGTGCTGATATTTCATTGGTCACGCTTCGGTTTCATTAACCGCTCCAGATGAAGGGTCAGATACAACTGTTCCGAATGCGTCATATCATACTGATAGTTCTTATGGATAAAAGTCTCAATCTTGCCGATACATTTGAAGGTTTCGGGATAGTTTTTCCGTACGACCTCGTATAAATACTCCTCCGCATCGTCATGTGACGAGTGAGTAATTACCCGTTGGCAGAAATACTTCAAATGAGTAATGAAACGGAAATAGTTGACGCTATCTTCATCCAATTCGACATTGAAGTGATATTTGATAATGTTCATGATCTCTTGAAGAAGCTGCATCAAATGAGTGACATCGTTCATGGAATCATTGACTTCCGCATTGATGAAATGCAGCGCTATGTTGCATATTTCATCCTTCGGAAACTCCACATCCAGTCTTTCCTTCAGCAGGGTGAGCGCTTCCCGGGCCACGTCGAACTCGGCCTTGTAGAAATGCTGCACTTCCCAGGAGAGCGGATTGCGTGTAATCATTCCCTTTTCCAAACGCTGGACAGCAAAATGAATGTGATCCGACAGTGAAACATAAATCCCGTCACTGATGGTTTTGTTCAATTGCGTACGTGCCAGTGTCACAATATCATCTGTCGCCTGCAGAATTTCAATCGGCACTTCCGTGACGATGGACTTGAACTTCTCATAGATCGATGCATCCTGAAGCCGGAATACTTTCTCAATCCGTTCTTCATCAATCTCATCGCCCGCCTTGAACTTAAACCCGATACCCCGGCCGAGGATCAGCAGTTCCTGATTTTTGTCATCCACGGTACTGACAATATTGTTATTAAATATCTGTTTAATAATCATTATGGACCCACCTGTTTTTTTTGAGGATTAAAAAAGGGCAAAACCAAAATAGAAATAATAAAATCATTTCCATAGTGGTTTTGCCCGCATTACCGGTAACAAGCCTCGGATATAATTTATCATAACCTGAAAACGGTGTCAACCCAAAATGCTACCACTGTTATTTTACTTTGTCTTGCTTTCAAGAAATATTTCCCTACAGTTCCACGGGTGAGGGTATGCAGTCTTAATATGTACATGTTGATACAGAAACAAACTGGAGAAGTCTTCTACTCAAAATGGAAGTGTTTTCTTTTCAGCGTAACTCATCTACCTTGAGCACAAATAGGAGCCCTTCTTCCGAAGGGCTCACTGTTACTAATATCGCTAATTATTGCTGGAACGTCACATGAATCTGTACAATCTCGGATCGACTGCTTGTACGAATCGGAGGTCCCCAGAAGCCGAATCCAGAGGTCACGATAGAGTGCATGGACCCTTTTTGCAGATAACCCCAATCATTCTCGTAGATGGCCTTAGTAATAAACTGAGCGGGTGCGATCTGACCACGATGGGTGTGACCAGACACAACCAAATCTACATGGTTTTGCTCCGCAATATCCAAATCATAAGGCTGGTGATCCATCATGAGCACAGGCTTGCTTAAGTCGGTATCCTGCATCAATGTCGCTACTTCTGCCCGATCCTTCTCTGTTCGGTCTTTCCGTCCAATTAGCGTAATCTTATCGTCCAATGTAATTTTATCATCATACAGAACTTGCATATTACTCTTCTCCAGAGCAGCAATCAGATCCTCGATCGGACCGTTATACTTGTCGTGATTGCCCAGTGAGGCGTACACTCCGTAAGGGGCCTGAATGCCGCTGATAATATCCGAAATTCCACTCTTGAGGTACATATCCAGGTTGTCATCGATAATATCACCAGGATACAGTACCAAATCCGGCATCAACGCGTTAATTTCTTCCACCATGCGTTTAGCGTGAGCAGGGCCGGACAGCAGGCCAAAGTGCATATCCGCAGCCATGACAATGTTGAGGCTGTCGATACCTTCCACTTTTTTATCAATCTGAATGCTGTATTGTCTTACGACTGGACTATAGGCGTTATAGATACCGTAGCCCAACGTGGACAGCAACAGCACGAGAGTGACCACACCTGCCCATTTTTGAGCGTAATGTCTTGGAATACGGGTTAATCTAAGTAACCATAGCGTTAGATGAACCACCGGCAGGATCAATAACAGCAGAGAAAAGATTGCAAGCCAGTATGAACCGATAACACTCAGGAAGGAAATACTTCCAAACAACCTTGCCAGTATGAAAGAAATTGCAAGAAATACAAGCGCAACGATGTAAAACCAACGAAATCTCGCAGATACAACCGGCTTCATCCAGCTCCATCCGCTCCGTCCTATGTAAAACACTAATAAACCATACACAACCAAAAACAAGATGCCTGCAAGTACGAACATGCCTCCGTTAACCTCCACGTCAATAAGTTGATTGCTGAATTTTCTCTTAACCAAATTCCAGTCCATCTGAACAAGTATAACGTAGTTAAAGGGGTGAGGACATCTGTTTCCATTCCTCAGATGCGTACATTTTATTACAATTTGGAATACTTAAATTCCAATCATTATTTAGGCGATACGTCGACCCATAGCCTGTCATCTGAATAAAAAAAGCATTCCTGCGTCCGCTCATGACTGACTAACATCATGAACGAGCACAGGAATGCTGAATGATCTCGAATTACATATTACTCGTTAGTGTCCATCCATTGGAAGTGGAATGAACCTTCTTTGTCCACACGTTTGAATGTGTGAGCGCCAAAGTAGTCACGTTGTGCTTGCAGCAGGTTCGCAGGCAAACGCTCAGTGCGGTAGCTGTCATAGTAAGACAACGCGCTGGAGAATCCAGGAACCGGAATTCCTTGAGTTACCGCAGCTGCAACGACTTCACGCCATGCACCTTGGTAGGATTCAACAATGTTTTGGAAGTATGGGTCCAGAAGCAGGTTTTTCAGTTCTGCATCCTTGTCATATGCTTCTTTGATGTTTTGCAGGAACTGCGAACGGATGATGCAGCCACCGCGGAAGATCATGGCGATGTTGCCGTATTTCAGATCCCAGCCATATTCGTCTGAAGCTGCACGCATTTGAGCAAAACCTTGTGCGTAAGATACGATTTTACTTGCAAATAGCGCTTTGCGCACATTCTCGATGAACGCTTTTTTGTCGCCAGAGAATGCTTCAGTTGCTGGTCCATTCAAGATTTTGCTTGCTGCCACGCGTTCGTCTTTCATTGCAGACAGGAAGCGGGAGAATACAGATTCCGTAATCATGGACAATGGTACGCCGAGATCCAGCGCGCTTTGGCTTGTCCATTTGCCTGTTCCTTTTTGTCCAGCTGCATCCAGAATGACATCAACCATTGGTTTGCCTGTTTCCGGATCGTATTTGGAGAAGATGTCTGCCGTGATTTCAATCAGGTAGCTATCCAGCTCACCTTGGTTCCATTCAGAGAAAATTGCATGCAATTCTTCAACGGACACATTCAGCACGGATTTGAGCAAATGATACGCTTCTCCGATCAGCTGCATATCACCGTATTCGATACCATTGTGCACCATTTTCACATAGTGCCCGGCACCATCTGGTCCGATATATGTGCTGCAAGCATCGTCGCCTACTTTAGCGGAAATGGCTGTCAGAATGGGTTCAACGAGAGCATACGCACTTTCTTGTCCGCCTGGCATGATTGCCGGGCCTTTCAACGCGCCTTCTTCACCACCGGATACACCAGCACCGATGAAGCGGAAACCTTTGGCTTCCAGATCTTTGCTGCGGCGTTGGGTGTCAGGGAAGTATGCATTCCCTCCATCAATGATGATGTCGCCCTCGTCCAAGTGTGGCAACAGTTGTTCAATGGTAGCGTCCGTTGCTTTACCCGCTTGAACCATGATCAGGATTTTGCGTGGGGATTCCAGGGAAGCTACGAACTCTTCAATCGTGAATGCGCCTGTCAGGTTTTTGCCTTCGGCTTCTTTGAGAAGATCATTCGTTTTCTCCGGGGAACGGTTAAATACCGAAACCGAGAATCCTTTGCTTTCAATATTAAGGGCAAGGTTTTTACCCATTACTGCAAGTCCGATGACACCGATCTGTTGTTTACTCATTATGTCCTCCCAATACTCTTTATATATAGTAGGTTAAAATTAGAGATCAACAATCCGTTATTACTGAACTGTTTTTTTCCAGTCTGCTGCGAATTTGTCCATGCCTTGATCTGTCAGCGGGTGTTTGGAGATTTGTTCAATGACGGAGAATGGAACAGTAGCGATATGTGCTCCTGCCATTGCTACACGTGTAACGTGATCCGGATGTCTTACAGAAGCCGCAATAATCTGTGCATCCAAGTTATGTGTACGGAAGAGCTCAGCAACTTTGGCAACCAATTGCACTCCATCTTCGGAGATGTCATCAAGACGTCCCAGGAACGGGGATACATATGTTGCACCGGCACGAGCAGCAAGCAGCGCCTGGTTCACTGTAAAGATCAACGTTACGTTGGTTTTCACACCTTTTTTAGTCAGGTAACGACAAGCTTCCAGTCCTGCAAGTGTCATTGGCAGCTTGATTGTGATGTTTTTGTCGTTGTTATTGATTTTGATCAGTTCGTCTGCTTGAGCAATCATCTCTTCAGCTGTGATTGCATCTGGTGTTACTTCCGCAGATACGGATTCAACTTCAGGTACCTCACGCAAAATTTCTTCAATGCGGTCTTCGAATTTCACGCCTTCTTTGGCTACCAATGACGGGTTAGTTGTTACACCAGACAGGACGCCGATTTTGTATGCTTTTTTGATGTCTACCAAGTTTGCTGTATCGATGAAAAATTTCATATTCAATTACCTCCAAGGGATATGTTTTTTTGTTTTTTATGTTACAGATTTGCATTAACAGCCAGAGGAACTTCAATATCATCTTCAGCCTGCTGATCGGCAGGTTGGTCAAACCACCAGTGGTGCCCTTCCGCAGCGAGCATCGCATCCGACTCTGCTGGTCCATAACTTCCAGCCGGGTACAGATGAAGTGGGAGCAAATTTTCCTGGAATGCATCCAGAATAGGTTGTACCCAAGCCCAAGACAGTTCCACTTCATCCCAATGGGCAAAGAACGTTGGATCACCATGCAATGCGTCATGAATCAAGTTCTCATAAGCCTCGGCCAGATCCTCACGATCTGGTGACAGATCGATATGAACAGGTTTGAACTCGCCTTTGTTTTGCGGGTCGCTCGCATTCAGCTGCAGCGTCATGCTCTGGTCAGGACTCATCTCAATCACAAGCAGGTTCGGTTTGGAACCGTTAACCACGTTGGAATGTCCAGATGGTTCCTTGAATTCGATGACGATGCGAGTTGATTTTTCCTTCATTCGTTTACCGGTACGGATATAGAAAGGTACTCCGCGCCAGAAGAAGTCATCAATCTGCAATTTGGCAGCTATAAAAGTATCATTCATCGTATTCTCGGCAACACCCGGTTCAGCTGCATATCCGCTAACGGATTTGCCTTGAATGTTTCCTGCAGCATACTGTCCGCGAATGACGCTTGCACCCACGTTTTGCTTTTGCAGTGGTTGGATCGATTCCATGATGTGTTTTTTCTTCGAACCAACTTTTTCCGTGGTGCTGTTATATGGAAGCTGGATCGCCATCATCATAAGCAATTGCAGCATATGATTCTGGAACATGTCGCGCACGGCGCCTACATGATCATAATAGGATGCCCGTTCTTCCACACCAACAGTCTCATTAGCGGTGATCTGCACATTGGAGATATAACGGTTGTTCCACAATGCCTTCATGATCGGATTGCTTTGATGTAAGGTTTCAAGACGCTGCACCATCGGTTTGCCCAAATAGTGGTCAATCCGATAAATTTCTTCTTCTGTGAATGCTTCGCTTAATTTGCGATTCAGGTCACGAGCCGATTGTAGATCATGTCCAAATGGCTTTTCGATCACAAGGCGTTTCCAGCCCTCAGTTGATCCAAGTCCACTACCCTGAATGTTCTCTGCAATGGGTTCGAAGAATTCTGGACCAACCGAAAGGTAGAACAAACGATTGGATGGAATGCTAAGTTCAGCCTCTCTTTGTTCCACTAAATTTAACAGCTCTATATAATCTTCCTTATGGCTTATATTCAATACACTGTAACGGAAAGCCTGTACGAATGATTTTACAACTTCAGGATCAGCAGGGCGTCTGGAAAATTCATTTAATGATTTTTCCACTTGTGCCTGAAAGAATTCATCAGACCATTCTCTGCGTCCCAAGCCAATCAGCGAGAAGGATGCCGGAAGTTTTTGCTCAATGTATAAATTATATAAGGCTGGATATATTTTTCTTTTGGCTAAATCGCCAGTCGCACCAAATAAAATAATGCTCGTTGGTTCCATCTCACTATTCTCCTTCCAAGTAACTCTGGTTTCTTTGCTGTAGTTACACTATAATACGTTTCATAGCCATACAAGTAATTAATATATTTCACAGGAGCTATAGACGATATCTATGACAACAAATTATGAACTATATAAGGTATTCTATTGGGCTGCCAAAACAGGCAGTTTGACCCAAGCCGCCAAAGCGTTGTATATCACTCAACCAAGTGTCAGCCATGCCATCAAACAGTTGGAAGAAAGCTTTGGTCTTACGTTGTTTTACCGGAACTCCAAGGGAGTTGCCCTAACGCAGGAAGGTGTCAGTCTGTATTCTTATATTGAACAATCCCAGATTCTGATCTCGCTGGCTGAGGAGAAAATGGCTGCATTAAAGAGTTTAGACAACGGAGAGCTAAGGATTGGTGGCAGTGATTCGCTATTCAAGCATTACATGCTGTCCTATCTGGAAGAATTCCATGTGCTCTACCCTAACATTAAGCTGCATCTAAGTCATGGGACAACGCCGGAAGTCATCACGTTTTTGAAAGAAGGCAAAATTGATCTGGGTGTTGTGCGGATGCCTATCGTTGATCCGCAACTTGAGGTCAGGGAAAGTATCCAGCTCAAAGACTGCTTTGTCGCGGGCGAACGTTATGCTCAACTGAAGGATAAAGTTATGACGTTGGAAATGTTGCTGGAGCATCAACTGATTCTTTTCTCCAGAAACAGCCGGGTTCGGATGGCAATTACGGAGCTGTTCAACAGCTATGGCTACACACTCAAACCTGAGATTGAGGTCGGCAGTGTGGATTTGTTAATCGAATTTGCACGGAGGGGATTGGGCATATCGTATGTCACCCGTGAATTTATTTCCAAAGAACTGGAAGAAGGCTCTCTCTTCGAAATTCAGCTAGATGTTGCCCTGCCCCCTTCACATGTGGGTATCATGACAAAGCGTAATATGCCAATTTCCCTGGCAGCCAACCGGTTTATGGATCTCATTTTCAAGGCGGATTAAGATTCGTCGGTCTACTGGTCTACAAAAAAAGTGCCTCGTCATCCCAAAAGGATGATGAAGCACTTTTTCTCATCTTAATTCAAGTTCTCTCAATCTGCTCTCAATTCTCTCAGGAATCATAGCAAACAGTTGCTGCCAGGGCATGAATAGACTCGGCTCAAGTACAAACTCTTCAAACTCCATAGAGGGAACAAACGCCTTGGTCTGCAGAAAACTCCGCACGCTGGCGTCAATTTCTTCATTGGTCTGGAAATAACCTTTGAACATCTCGTTCACGAGCAGGCCGTCACAACCCGCATTGGCGCCTGCTGCACTATACAAATCTGGCAACAGTTCAAACACTACAGGGATCGGAGAAAAAGCATGTTTGCCTGGCTGCGAGTATAGACACACATGGTGTCCAACCACATTAACTCGATCCTTCAGCAATCCCCGTAGTACTCTCCCATGGAAGCTGGCTTCACAATCCACGACTTCACCATCATGGCCCACATATATCCACACATGCTCCATTTCGTACAAATGCCCTATTTCATAATCCCACCAAATCGAAAATTCAATTACATATTGGACTGCCTCAACCGGAAAATGAATCTCCCGGTGAAATGACGGTGAAGTTCCTGATTGATCCAGAATGGAAACGCCTACAAAATCCGGGTAAAAGGGTTCATTTCGATCAAACATCAATACAGGTGCATAGCTCATCGCGGTTTCCAGCATTTCCTGCTCAGTCATGGTCATGGATCGTCCCTCCACATTCTTTGAGTGCTACTACTGTAACAAGCCAATGTTATGCCTATCTTAACAGAGAATCCGGAATGTGTTAATGGAACAAAATTTAAGCCCGTAATCGGAAAATTTTCCGGTTACGGGCCTGAAATCGGTCATTTGATAGGAGAACGAAATAACTTTATCCCTTTGAGTTTTTGGATGATTTGGAAGCTTTGATCGCCTGATCGGAAACAGAATCCACACATCCAATCGGCGGTCCCAAAATCGCGTCATTTTTGATGGATGCCACTGCCGTCCTGTACGCCTCCTCATCAATACAGTATGCACGATGGGCAACTTCAGGCGGTGTTGCAGCCAGGAAGTCAGCCCCCAACACAATGTCCGGTGTAGGTTGATCAAAAATCGTCAACAAGTGCACATCATCGGTCTCCGCCACAAACCAGTGAAACCATCCTTGAGGGAATATCGAAACCTGACCTGGCTTCAAGTGATAACTTATTCGCTCCCGCTTGAACGGATCGTATACAGAAGTGGTAATTTCCCCGTTGATCAGAACGACCATCTCGGTCACATTTGTATGCCAGTGTGGCTGCACAATAATACCTTTGCTCATGTGTACATTGAAGAATCCATTTTTGATCGTAGGCAGCTGCGGTCCAAACAACTGGGTAATATAATTGCGCGAATCACGCTGATAATTCAACACCGCTGTGGAATCGGCCGCTAGTTGAACATTTGGGGCTTGCCGAACCGGATTAATCATACCGCTGTTTCCTCCTTATAGGCATACATCTCATTGTTGTACTGTATGCGCTAAATAGCGGAGATAATACCGAGGACACGGTTCCAATGTAATTTTTATCCGACCATGTTACTTACATCCGTTCATTAGGTGAAAATCATCCACTCTCAAGTAAAATACAAAAACACCCTTTTCCTGTTGAAAACAGGTCTGGGGCGTTAATTGTTTTATTTTATCTATAGGCTTGGCTTAAATTAAGCAAGACCTGGGTATCTGCCTCCTGCGGCAAATCCTTTGGGAGATATCCGTTCAATCTCAGCCCATTCATCATTAGTGAAAGAAACCTGTAAGGCACCAAGATTCTCATGAACTCTCTCCAAACTGCGAGTACCAGGAATCGGAACGATATGTTCTCCCTTTTCGAGTAACCATGCGAGTGCAAGCTGAGAAGCAGTGCATCCTTTTTGTATAGCCAGCTCTTGGATCAGGTGCACCACCTCCAGATTTTTCTCGAAATACTCACCCTGGAAACGTGGATAATGACGACGATAATCGTCCTCTGCCAGGTCGTCTATCGATCGGATCTGGCCTGTTAGGAAGCCACGACCCAATGGACTATAGGGCACAAGACCAATGTTCAACTCACCGAGCAATGGCAATATCTCATCTTCGAGTTCACGACTCCACAATGAATACTCCGTTTGGAGTGCTGTAATGGGATGAACGGCATTCGCACGACGAATAGTCTCTGCAGACGCTTCAGACAGACCTATATAACGGATCTTTCCCTGCTGTACCAGATCAGCAAGTGTTCCCACCGTTTCATCAATGGGAGTATTGGGATCAGGGCGATGTTGATAATAGATATCTATATAATCCATGCCCAGGCTGTACAGACTGGCATCTACTGATTTTTTGATATACGCCGGATCTCCCTTGGGGCCCTGGGTATGTGTTATACCGAACTTGGTCGCTACAATAGCATCGGATCTTCGCCCTTTGAGCGCACGTCCAAGTAATTGTTCGTTGCCTCCAAATCGCTGCTTTTCATATTCACCGTACAGATCAGCTGTATCGAACATCGTTACTCCTGCATCCAGCGCACCCTGGATTGTATGAACGGATTCTTGGTTGTCTGGCATCATCATTACGCCCAGCCCAAGCCCGGATACCTGCAATTTATCGCTTCCCAACATTCTTGTCTTGATCATGTGGTTCCCTCTTTTCGTTAATAAATAGAAAGATATTGAACTTGTATTCATTCTATTTCACGAACAGAGACCCAACCACAGTCTGTTTATGCTAGTACTAGAATTACCACCCTGATCGTTATTGTCTCTCCACAACGGGGATGTACACACAATAATGAATACCTGACTGTTCGTTGAGATTGCTCATGGAAAAAATATCATAGGCATGGGCAATGCCATCCGTCCGATCTGTGGTCTCGAGAAAGATCCGGTTGACTTTTTTCTGTTTTATCTGGTGAAGATTCCAAATGTTTTGAAAATCTGTGCTGTCCTCGTTCAACTGTTGAACTATTTTGGAAAACTCCGGTTCACCTGGATACTTGTCATAGTACGTACGAAACACCGCTACCGAATGTCGTGCAAATTCATCCCAATTATGCATACGTTCTCGGAGAGTTACATCCAGAAATAACATTCGCATCATCACACGATCTTTCAAGTTCATCGAGGAAAAGTCGAACAGCTTTTCATTCGCTGCCTCATTCCAGGCAAGTACTTCTGACCTTTCATTCGTAATAAAAGAAGGGTATGCAAGTTGACTAATGATGCTCTGCCATCCCGCTTCCAGATGTGAATAGGAGGCAGGAAATTCATGCTCTGCATTGGGGTCCCATAAACGGTATAGGTGTCCCTTCTCTTCCTCACTTAACTGGAGTGCACCCGCTATACTTTCCATCACTTCGCGAGACGCGTTAACCTCTCTCCCCTGCTCAAGCCACGTATAGTAAGTTGCACTGACACCCGCAAGCACGGCAACTTCCTCACGTCTTAATCCCGGCGTTCTGCGTTGTCCATACGATCCGGTTATCCCAGCTTGCTCTGGCTGAATCCGGCTCCTCCGAGATTTCAAAAATTCACCTAGTCTTTTACTTCGGCTAATACCTGTAGTCATAAATAACCCCCCTTAGATATTCAGATTTCTATGGATTCAAATACGGCTCTATCCTAAATGGATGTGATTGAACGCCTTTGATATAATTCTTTTATTATCATTTTTGCAAAAACCTTAGTTTACAAGAAGCTTAGCATTGATTCATGCATAACGAAAGGAGCACAACATGGTCCCAACGATCGGAGAAATTTACTGTGTATACGTCGAAACTTTACAACAATATGCCGCTGCCAGGTAACTGGCCTGAAAGAAACCGGGAGTAAGGGGTCACGCCAGCTGGCCGCAATCCTGCAATTGGAATATGGAGGCCAAAGCCAAGGGCTTAAAGATAAAAGGCTGAATCCATGTAGGAATCAGCCTTTTATCCTTTTCGTATCCATTCTCAACCATTTTACGGTGCTTCAACAGTTGTTCCACAATACTCACAATCCGTGGATTGCTTCCAAAAAAACAAATCTTTATAGCTCGCTTCTATCACATCGGGAATCAACAAAATGGTCATGGTGTCTATTATGTAATCTAGGAGATCCTCATCGTTGTTCCACAATACTCACAGTCCGAAGACAAATTCGGATATACCTTTACCTTGGCTCCACACCCTGAACAATTCAGAGATACAGGTTCTTGTGGTTTCTCGTATTCATGATCGTGGTACTCATCCTCATAATACCCTTCATCATCATATTCCTCTTCATTGTCATAATGGTAGTGATAATGATCAGCCTTGGGATGGAATTTAGGTCGACTACACATTTTAATTCCTGTAACAAGTACGATAACGCCAGGTATAAAAAGAATAATCGTACTAATAATAGCCATTTCGGTTCCCTGGGATATTAATAATATAGATAATAAGATGGTCAGAGATGAAAGTATAATGAATATAATTCCAAAAAATTTCTTCACAGCTTTTCCTCCTATGAATTTATGATTTGCTTGTCACGATCTGTTGATTCCGCTCTTTCAAACGGGACTTTAACCGGGATAGTTGTGAAGCAAGATGCTCGCTATTCACCAGTTCCCCTGCTTCGTAATGAGTTGAAAGCTCACTGTTCATCTTTTCAATATCCATCAAAATCTGGCGGTCATTATATTCAAGTGAATGTGGAGTGATCGGGTCACTATATTTTACAAGTTCTATTAATGTTTGAACGGTCTTCCTCTCTTCTTCCGTAGTCAGAACGGAATGGCTCTCCATCTTGTGAAGCAGCTGCTGCAAAGCGTTTCCGATCAAATGTAGATTGACCAATTTCGTTTGCTCAACGGCTTCATTACGACGTGTACTTTGAATAAAGATCAAAATGATGCCACACAGAATAAGGGCGATAGCTAAAGTTACCGTATGTAACAAAACGAACCAGCGGAGACCATGATCTGCTAAACTTGTAAACAGAGAATATATCATTACACAAATCAGATACATCACCAACACAATCCCTAACATTGTGTAACCAGGAACCAATTGTTTAAAGCGATCCATATGTAGCATAACATACCTTATATAAATCCAAATCGCCGTAATCGCGACATAAGAAGCCACAAGATTCATCCAGAAAGAAAGCGATACAATGGCATGATTAAACACTGTAAAAGAAACGACTGAGGCTACCAGCATGCTGATCAGATAGATGGCATCCAAAATGAAAAGGTTGCTCCGTTTAATTATCACTATGCCTGCCCTCCATCGTGCAGATTGTTTCCACAATCCAGACAGAACTTCTGACCGAGCTTCACTTCATGTTGACATTGACTGCATTTCAAGGACAGACTGGAGCCGCAATTGCCGCAAAATTTAGTTTGACCCGAATTCATATGATTGCACTTGGGGCATGGGCTAGGCATCGGTTCGTGACACTGAACACATTCCAAAGCATTCTCTCCATTATCCGCCCCGCAGGATGGGCATGCATGATATTTGTCACCACAATTAGGACAAAATTTGGTCCCTTTTTGCAAGGCATGTCCACAGTTGTTACAACCAGTCGTTGCTAATTTTTCGGCAAGTGAATTGCCACATTTGCTGCAAAAAGAACTATGCTCCTGGTTCGGATGACTGCAATGTTTGCATATGCGTACAGCAGGCGTTTCCGTGGTAGCCATCACTTTGGACATCTGGGACATCTCGCTGCTGAATGATCCTCCCAGTCCAACACCCATCCCCATACCAAGCCCTGCACCCATTATATCCGATTGCATGCTTCCTTCATTTTTGGCTGCACCTTCAAGCGTATCGAATGAACGCTCCTGTTGATAGGTATACCCGATAATATCCATTTCGGCTTTGCGTGCCAACGCTTCTCTCAAACGAATGACCGAAGGGTCCTCTTCAGGCAGATTGACATTGTGGATATACAGGTTGATTAATTCAATACCAAATTCTTCGAAAGCAGATGCAATCGTATCAGCAAAATGTCGTGATATTTCTGCGATATAAGCATTGATTTCCAGTACACTTACTTTTCTATGTATTAGATAGGAAGACAACATGGAGTTAATGTTCATAATAATTAGCCCGCGAAAGTAATTGACCATATTAGCCTGGTTAAATTCAGGCAGTGTTCCCACAAGTTTGACCAGAAATTTGCGAGAGTCTGCTATTTTTATTCCCATCTGTCCAAATGCTCTCACGGGAACGATAATATTATATTTTGGGTCCTGTACCTGAATTGGATTTGCTGTTCCCCATTTCACGTCTAGTGCGCTTACTTGGTTGACGTACCACACTTCTGCTGCAAAAGGTGATTTACCTCCGAACGGAAGGTTAACGAGCCGGTTTAAGATCGGGATATTCGCTGTACTTAGCGTATGTCTTCCTGGCCCGAACATATCAAGCGCCCTTCCATCCTTAAAGAGGATTGCCTGTTGGGATTGATTCACAATCAACTGGGTCCATGTTCCCAATTCATTCTCAGGGTGCTTCCAAGCAAATACATCAGGTGAACCGTCATACTTGATTACGTCAATAATGGCCATTTCTCTTCCTCACTCCAGTAGTAGAATACTATAATTTCATTGAAACAATCGTACTAACAATCGCTTTCTAACAATCTAAAGTTACACCATTTTATATCTTATTTATCTGCTAATCTTTCAACAAAAATGTTTTTTCATGTTTAGGCATTGCTATTTTACCATTTATAACCTCCTTTCGCACTAGTATAGTTCATATTTCGTGAGATATTTTTCCTATAGATGAATGGTTTAGACACTAAAAAACCTCCTGTATATCGACAATATACAAGAGGTTCTTGTGATAGTGGAGTCCCTCTAATTAATTCAGGAGATTATCCATATATGATGCGGGATCGGCCATGAACGCTTCGAAAGTGGAGATCATTCCAATCTCCTGATGTTCAATATCTGCGTAACCAATCATTTTTTTGCTTGGATTCCAGACGATCAGGATATGGGAGTACTGATCCACTTCAGAGGATATACGCAGCAGTTTCTGTCTGCCCATCATCATTTCAACCGTATCGACCAGGTGGAAGAATTCGATGTATCCCACTCCGGACGAATTGTCCGGCAAGTCGATTCTTTGCGGACCTTCCGTTAGAAAACGGATTAATGCATCAGGCAGCTTGTACGATTTGAGCACATGCAATTTATTGCTCAGATTGTGAAAGTCTTGCGGCTCATGAGCTTTCAAATACTCTGCCATTTCCGCATTCTTCTGACTGATCGCAATCGTATACGCCCGCTCCCCATCCTTCTCTTGAATAGTTACATCCGCTCCACGCTCTATCAGAAATTGAACCATCTTCATATTGTTGTTGCGAGCCGCTACCGTAAGCGGTGTAGCCTTGTATGGATACACCATATCGGGCTCATTGTAATTGATGTCCACGCCCTTCTCCAGCAAATACTGGATTGTTTTCAAATCGTGATCTGAAACAGCTTTTCGCAGCGTTTTCCCTGCATATTTTTGCATCTCCAGTCCTAGTTCACATAACAAGGAAATGTTCTTTTTGTTGCCATAATACGCTTCATCATACGCATTCGACTTCACCTTGCTCATACCGTTCAATTTGGCACCCTTCTGATGCAAATATCGGATGATCTCTTCCCCGACATATCTGACCGCCTTGAGGATTGCTGGATTATCCTTCACATTCAGGTTTACTCCGTTATCTACCAAAAGCTTGACCACTGCCTGTTGATTGGTGATTAGAGCAATATCCAATGGCGTCAATGCTATGTATTTACTGAGCGTAATCTCTTTTTCGAGATCCATGCCCTGTTTAATGAATTCTTCTACAGCAATAACATCTCCCTTGTAAATCGCCATGGCGTGATCAGGCAACGTTTCAAACGTACCTTGATTTCCGATTTTGAACAAAAGGTGTAACCTCCCTCTGGTTAATGTCTCATGACTAAAAGCCCCCTGATGCTCATTATTATTAGTATACCTGCTATCCTTTTCATTTGTACAAACCTCTACTAAAATCATGATTCCAGTCCTAAAGCCTTTATACAAACCAACCCCGAAACATATAGTTCCGGGGCCAATATCATCCTTTAAACCACACACACATCAACTCAATCAATCATGCGCTAAATTCGTTGGGTCTGTTGGCACAATATCAATCCCCTTCTCTAACCCCTTAATGGATTTAAGTTGAGAAGTGATGGCTGCAATAGCGATAACAAATACCCCTGCAATAATAAACAACAACGCAATGCCTCTTCCCGGACCAACGCCGATATATGATCCTACGGTCGAAGCTAGTGCTCCACCTTCCACCAAAAGCGGGTTAAAGACACGGTCTGCCAAAAATCCTGCGAGACTATAGGATACAATAAAACCCAATTGTGACAGAATGCCTATGATTCCCCACACCCTGCCTTGTTTCTCGTTGGATATGTTATTTCGCACCAATACGTCTGCACTCATGTTGACAAAAGGTAAGGAGGCCAAAAACAGGAAACCTGCACAGATAATGAAATAAATATTGGTGGAGAATCCCAGGAGGGAGAATGATAATCCAGACATAACAAGACCCAGAACAAGTATTTTTGAATATTTTTTACTTATGGTGAACATGCCAATACACAGACTGCTGATCAGCATACCGATCGCGCTCACAGATAGAAACGTTCCAAGCATCCTTGAATCCGAAAATGATAAGATCATAGGACCAATGAGTGTCTCGAGGAATCCCAGATAGAACGTAATGATCGAAATAATGATAACAAGTAGAAGCACGCCTTTATTCGTCGTTACTTCAATCCAGCCTTCGTTAAGCTCAGCAATCCAGGGCTTCCTCTCAGCATTGCTTCGCGCTGCTTTAATGCTTTTCCGGATAGCAAGCACCGCTAGAATAGCAACCAGATACGTCAACATATTAATAACCAGAATGACTTCAATGGTTGTTATACTGAGCAGAATTCCCGCTATAATGGGCGAAAATAGAAACTTGGATGATTCGGCGAGCTGCATCAGGCCACTGCCCTTTGAATATTGATCTTTATCTAGCAAATCAGTAGCTGAAGCCTTGTACGCTGGACTTTGAACTGCCGAGAACATAGAGCTGAAAGTAACGCCAACATAGAGATGCCATAGTTCAATATTTCCAATCAGGATCATGATCCAAATAAAAACGAGACCAGCCGCAGAACCAAGATCACCTATGACCATCATCATTCGCCGGTCAAAACGATCTGCAAGGACACCACCTATGGGACGCAACAAAATATTAGGCAAAAAGGTAAACAGTGTAATCAGCGCTACAGCTGTCGCCGTATGGGTTTTCTCAAAGGCGTACACACCAAGGGTGAATGCCGTCATTCCGATACCCATTGTAGATATGAGCTGACCGAACCATACGATCAGAAATTGACCAAATGACTTGTGTTCCATCGGTTTCATTGGATAAACCCCTCTCCAATTAACTGTGTTAGAACCCTTGATCCGCCAGCCATTTGCCTAAGCTGCTCTCTCTTGCTTTCAGGTCATGTTGCTTGTTGAACTTGCCCATGTTACGATCTGCCACCAGTTTGCCGTCCAGCATGAATAAAACTCGTTCAGATCGCGCTGCGACCTTAATATCATGGGTCACGATCAATATCGTTGTTCCAGAAGCATTAATGTCTCCAACAATATCCATGATTTCATTGGTTGAGCGTGAATTCAGTGCGCCCGTGGGTTCGTCGCCAAACAGCATTTCAGGCTGATTGATCAGCGCCCTGCAGATGGCAATCCGTTGCAATTGTCCTCCCGATGCCTGAGTGATGTTGTGGTTGGCCAGTTCAGCAATGCCCATTTTTTTCATCAGATTCATCGCTCGTCTATTAATGGAATCTCTGCTGCTTTTTTTCGCCAGATAGGCAGGTAGAACGATATTGTCGAGCAGATTCAAATTTTTTAACAGATGGATGTTCTGAAATATAAAGCCCATTTTGCTCAAGCGAAACTGCGCCAATTCTTTCTCTGAGTATGCCGAAATTTTTTGACCTGCAAAATAAACACTCCCGCTACTTACCTGATCCATGCCGCTAATATTATAAAGCAAGGTTGATTTTCCAGAACCCGAAGGACCCATAATGGAGACAAATTCGCCTTTTTTTATTTGTAAATTAATTTGCTTCAAAATGGGATGTTCTTCACTCTCGCCAGTACTGTACGATTTATTCATGTCTTTGGCTTCCAAGATCGTAGTCATGGTCGTCCCCCTATTCGACAATCATTTTGGAAATGCTGGATTCCTTGATGGATTGAATACTGATCAGAGCGGTACAGATAATAGTTGCTGCCAGCAACAGCGGACATAGGATGTACGACTGTAGCGGATCAATGACAAAAACAATACGGGATGCTCCGAAAGAAGCCATGATTGCACCGATCAACCACTGGCCTGCGGTATTGGATAAAATGGTTCCTGCAAGAATGCCTATACCCAAAACAATGAGCGACATCGCTACATATTTGAATTTGATGGTCGAAATGGCACAGCCCAAACTTCTTAAGATGGCGATATCTCCACTATCCTTTGCCACAAGCATTTTGAGAAATAATGATGTGATCAGGATATTGACCAATACTGCGATAACAAGCGCCAACACCGTAATCAATTTTAGCTGATGGATTGTTCCTCCTAGCGTTTGATCTAAGTATCCTTTTAAATCGGTCACCTTTGCAGGTGAAAATGCCTGCTCATATTCCGCAATTTTATCCGAGATTTTACTACCGTCATCTTTCAAATCCAGACTTAAGACATACCAGAGCACACGATCTTTGTTATAGGGTAGCCGTGCTTTCGCAGTCTTTCCACCATTGGTCACATCCTGATATACACCGCTAACTGTCATTGTTTTTTCCTGTCCATTTATGATCAGTACCAAGCTATCTCCCGTTTTCTTCTCCATTTCAGTACTGTTCGCATCTGACAAAGCAATTTGATTTTCATTTTTCGGAGCTGCACCGCTTACGTAAGACAAAGGAAAAATATCAAAATCACCTGTCTCAACGCTCAAATGATCATAGCTGCCTTCACTGTTTAACACTTTAAATTGGCTGGTGACAAGCGGGGAGTATCGAAGTACGTTGTTATCCTGCTGTACGTAATCGATTAATTCAGCGTAGCGCTGTTCGATATCTTCAGAGTGCCTCAGATCAATTCGCATATCACTTCGACCTACACCCATGTACGAAATGAAGCTCGGAGCTTGTAACGTATTGTGGAAATTAATAGGTACAATCATAACAAATGAACTGATCACAAACACAAATAACAGTAAACGGAACAACTTCAGTCGTTGGATGACTTCTTTTAAACCCAGAAAAACAGGCACCGCCAACCACCGATTTTGGGATAAACGTAGTCTGTTCGAGGTCATTCTGGTCTCACCCAGACTGCCTGAACGTAACGCTTCAATCGCCGAGATGTGATCGAAACGTCGAAGCACGCGATTGCAGAAAAATACAACGATGGCAAAAATGATACACGCTGCAAATCCGGTCATGACATAGTGTAACCATGTTTTGGGAGCTGTCCCCATGTAAAGCATCATATTGGACATGAATAAACGGTTCACCAATAGGGACGCAAGAAAGCCTGTAATGGAGCCCAATCCTGCCATAACGACATATTTGCTCAAGTAGAGTTTCCTAATATCACGCTCGGATATGCCGATAGCTTTCATAACGCTAATCTCTCGATAATCCTCTTCAATAGTGGCGAGCATGGTGAAACGAATGCAGAGTACAGCGATTACAATCAAGATTAAACTGATCAGAATGATTACAGCTGCCACAACTCCATCAGTCAAGGCATTTAACAACTGAAACAGATTGTAATTCACCACAGGGCCGGCATTCGGCAAACTCGTATTTTGATAGGCTTGGGTAAAGTCACTGATCATCCGTGAATCTTTCAGGCGAAACTCAATCAGATACTCCGTCTCGCCCGTATTGTTTTTCAAGGATTGGAATTCATCTGGACTGACAACAAAACGTTTGGAGTGAATAATCGATGGATTCATTTGAGCATCACGCACAAAATCTACGATCGTGTAAGTTCTGTTGAAGGTACCATCCTTAATATGAACACTGTCACCAATACTCAATTTCTTTTTCTGCAAATAATAAACAGGCACCGCAATTTCTCCATCTTTCACCTGCACAATCTCACTATTCAAATTCAGCAGATAATCAAAATCCTGATTTTGTACGACAAAATCAATATCCATAATGCTGTTTTTCTCGGCTTCCGCGCCAAAAAACAAATGGGAACTGTCAATGTTGATCATCTCTACGATTTGGTGCTGATCTACCATCTCATTGGCCTGTGCCCACTCGTTCACCTTTGGTTCATCCAACGCACCTGCATGCATCTGCACCACATGGGGCGTCTTGGATTCCGTAAATAAATAGTGAATTGAACTTGTTAGCTCCATAATCATTCGTGTACCTGAAGAAACAAGCAAAGCAGCCAGCATAATAAAAACGAATAATGCGATGTTGATTCCTTTTTTCCTGATCAGATCATTTCTCAACATACGTAACAACATAAACAATCACTAGCTCCTTTGCATTGAACACCACTTTGGGATAATCAGCTACACTATATGTAATTTGTTTCACCTGTATGTCGAACCCTCTGAACCAAATCCACGCCCTTTCTGGCTGTAAAATATACCCATATGATACTGACCTGAGTGTATCAATAAATATGAACTTCTGAATCGGTCTGCGGTCCAGTCCTTTCTAATGCCCGAGTCTGAGGTGTATGGATTGAGAACTTATTTATTCGTATGCTAAGATAATGGTTCAAACCATTTTCTATAACAATTAATTTAGGGGATAACACCCAAATAAGAAAGGACATTATGAATCCTTCATCCATACCATCCCTGTTACAACCAATGATTCCGCCGCTGGATCTGCGTAGTTGCTTAGTCAGCGTACGTGGTGAGCTCATATACGAGCACTACCGCAATCAACAAGCAGCAACTCATATTGCAAAAATCAATTCCTGTACCAAAAGTGTGCTGTCCGCACTCATCTGTATTGCGATGGATCACGGATGGCTGCCCGATGCGTCTACTCCCATCTCTACCTTTTTCCCGCAGCTGGTGTCAGACGCTGACCCGCGCAAACCGAACGTTACGTTAGAGCAGTTATTAACGATGACGGCAGGATTCAATTGGGACGAATTCGGAGGACAGAATTCATTTCCGAGGATGACACGTACGGATCACTGGGTGAATTTTGCGTTGGAACAGCAATTAAGTCATATTCCAGGTGCATATATGGAATACAATTCAGGGGTATCACAGATATTGTCTGCCATCCTCATGCAAAGTACCGGTATGTCCGTAGCCGAGTTTGCGGAGCGTTATCTATTTGGCCCGTTGGGGATCCAAAACTATGAATGGGAAAGTGATCCACAGGGTGTGCATACCGGGGGGTTCGGCTTAAAGATGTTGCCACAGGATTTGCTAAAATTCGGACAACTGTTTTTGCAACAAGGCATATGGAACGGGCAGTCGCTAATTTCAAATGATCTGGTCAGCCGCTCTACAAAACCAGCCATTACGGTTACCCCGCCCAATCAGGGCAGTTACGCTTGGCATTGGTGGGTAAATGCCTATACCAACGAAATTTCGGAAGGTGAGGTTGCGGAACAGAACCTTCCCATACTCCACTATTACTACGCCCGTGGATTTGGCGGTCAATTTGTATATATCGTCCCGGCTCTGGAACTCGTTGCCGTGCTCACCAATGACAAACGAAAGAAGGAAAAACCGCCGCTGGATGTGTTCCCCAAACGAATTGCACCCCAATTGGCGAAATTCTTATAGACCTTTTCTTTGAGTTGTGAATTAAATCAAATAAACCCTATAGCTTACCCGGCATTCACCGGTAACTATAGGGTTATTCCATTACTTGTTACATCGATCCTCAGCCAAGTTCATCTCCCCAAAGCCTCTTCCACAGCCATGGTTATGGGATAAGGACCCGATTCTTTGTTGGAGAGGACAACAACTTGCAGATTGTGATCTGGATATACGGAAGACATGAACGACACGCCAGGATCGAAACCCATCACATGATATTTAAATAACGCTTTTCCTCTCCGATCAATCAAGATTCCTTGCCCATAATAGGTTTCATCATCCTCATGGACATATGGCGTGATTAACTTTCCCGTCGTTTCTTCGCCCAACAGTTCATTACTGAATAACGCATTCCAGAAACGAATCATATCCGGCGCTGTTGTATAAGCTCCACCATCAGCCCCACCCTTAACAGGAATGGAAAAAATGTTACTGGTCCACGATCCGTCCTCCTGATCCATATAACCGATCGCAGTATTACGGGGAAGACGATCTGTCTCGAAGTAACCCGAATCCGACATGCCGCACTTGTTAAAAATAAATTGCTCTACATAGTCCGTAAACAACTGCCCCGTGTGCTCTTCAACAATGAGACCCAATACGATAAATGCCGCATTATTATAATGGAACCGTTCACCCGGAGCTGATTTCATGGGCTGATGCTGAAACATTGGCAGAAAATCATTCAATTGCCGCATCGAATAGACGGGTCGTTCCTTCCACAACTCAGCGAAATCCTCCATCACTTCTTCATCAAAATAGTCCGGGATGCCTGAAGTATGGGTTAACAGCTGATGAATTGTAACTCCTTGATCCCATAGAGGAAACTTAATGCTCAAGACATCTGCCAATCTGGAATCATACGATAATTTTCCTTGTTCAATCAATTGGCAAATACTCACTGCCGTAAAAATCTTGCATCCAGATGCAATGCCAAACCGTGTATGTGGCTGATTCAAACGTTCATCACTGCGATTCGCATATGCACGAGTCGTTCTTAATAGGGTACGCCCGTTTTGTTTTATCAATACTACGCCCGAAAAATCAACGTTCTCCATCACTTCTGCTATTCTGCGTGTCAGATCCGTTATACGCTTCATCATCGTCCACCTAACTTCTTCCATTTCTATTTCCATGCTCAGATGCTGCTTAATCACGTTTTTGTTCCAATGTTAAACAGTCCATTACCGCAAGCCTTGCAGATCCGCCTTGGAACTTCCAAGTTCCGTCTGCCTGCGATGTGTATTTATTAAATAATACAGCGTTACGTAGATCGTAAGAATAAATGTGCCAAAAAACATACAAAAAGCAAGTGACGGACGACTTACACTCTCATGCATAAGTTCAACCAGCGTCTCGCGATTGGTTAACGCATCCCAGCTGTTCAGGCGATAAACACGTCCCAGCAGAACACCGTAACTACCCAGAGCACAACCCCCAAGTACAAAGATCCATGAGATCCATCGTCCTATTTTGTAATGGATCACTTCCTGAAGCTGATACATCGACAGGAATCCAAGCAACAAGCCCGTCCAGACAAACATCAAAACCACGACAAGATCATACCAGTACGTATAGTCCAATCCATTCCCTCCACCATAATAACGGGAACTGCGTGCCGTCAGGTGAACAAGATCCGTTACAATGTAGGAAGAGTTCGGGAAGAACAATAGCCAGAGCAGTCCGCTCGCAACGGCAAACCATGCAGACCCGCTCCATTTAACATGGCTAAAGCCATAGGCCAAATAGGAGAATAGAAAAGGAATCCAGCCCAGGAATAGGTTCCAGATAAGGAAGCGAAAATAGCGCTGATCCAGCCAATCCGCAGCCGCGTAATACAAACCCAGAGTCACCACTGTGACCACACTTAGAAAAATAAATACTTTAATATAATTCAGTTTTCGCAATGATAATTACCTCACTTGATCCAATGAAATACATTCAGTTCCGAAAATATCGGATGAGCTCTTCCTTGTTCTTTTCCACACGCAAATTGAGTCCACGTTTATCCTTCAACTCATATTGCTGTAGTTCATGTCCCGGATCAAGCACCAATGGTTTGGTTGCTACATCATAATGCTTTGGGGACATCCCAATCGGTTTCCATCCAACCACCACCATACCGTCTGTATTTTCCTCATACCATAACATCATTACATAAATTTACTGTTCAAGACCATACTAGGATCATACCATTTCCCAAAGGAGAATCAAATTCACAATGAATCCAAATTCAATGCAGCCTCAAAATCGTATGCAACCTGCGGATAACGCAAATCCAGGCCTCACTCCTCAGATGAATCATGGCGGACATGAAATGTTCGATATGCATGAAATTTTGTCAGGAGCCATCAACGTATTGGATCAATACATGATGTTTAGAACATTTGTACAAGACACTGAACTTCTCGGCATTCTTGATCGTCAATACAATTTCATGTTATCCCAATACAATCTGACTGCAGAATGTTTCTCCACTGGACATAAACCGCATCAGGAGACGGCAACTTACATGATTCCGAATATCGTTCCGCCTGTATATGGCCTCAAGCCATCCGCACCGAAAAAGCCGAATCAATCCCTCACCGATGTCAAAGATGCCGGAATCAGCGGTCATATGCTGGGGTTGATCAAATCACATGCTTCTCTACTGGCCATGTCTGCGCCTGAAATTACAAACGGAGCCGTGCGGAGAGTCATCGCTTCCCAAGTGCAACACTTTATTGAGATGGCCTACGAAATTTTCATGTATCAAAATCAACACGCCTATTACCAAGTGCCGCAACTGAATGCAAATGATACCAAACAGATGCTTCAGGCCTATGTCCCGGCAAATGGAGCCCCTCAGATGCCACAGAACAATAAACCACCTCTGCATTAATCTAATGCAAGATGAACAAAGAACAGGCTCTTCAACCCATTCAGGTTGAAGAGCCTGTTCTTTTGCTTGAAAAACACCTGATTTTGGCCTTTACCCGAAGTAGACCTGTTCATTGAATCTATACTTGATTCGCTTACCATAAACTGGTTTAATCAAATAAAACCTGTACACGGTCGCCTTGCTAAGCTCACGTCTATAATTATCATCCAATCATAAGAATACAAGTATACGTGAATGTCACTTATCAAGCATTATGGGAGGGACTTGGATGAGATTGAATCCATCTATTAAGCTCAGTTTTCTAGCTATTACCCTTGGCTTTACAGCTATAAGTGCATCATTGACTGCACCCCAAACAACTTGGGCTGCGCCTGTTCCAGCTTCCCAAACGGTGTATCATCAATATCAGATTTACTGGAAAAATGCAGTGAAGTCAACGCCCAGCCTGATTCAGGCACGTAAATATCTATTGAATCATATTGATGAGGTTGGCCCTTGGCAGGCCACCTTGATGACGTTACAGCTGGAAAATTTACAAAGGATCAAACTGGCTGGCCTGGATCAAAAAATGTATACCGAACTGTTTCAGAGCGTCCTTTCAGAAGCCCATTCCAACATAGGTTATGAACAGCAGCTTACATACAGCCGCCTGCTCAAAGAAATCAAACATCCGACGGTGCTCAAGCTCTTGCAGGAAGCTTCCGATATGGGATTCAAACTGGAAACCAGTGAAGGGCTGTACTACCCCATTATCAATTACGAGGTCTACAAAAAGTTCCAGCCCTACGTGAACCCTGACATTGTTGCTTATATTGATATTATGGCAGCGGAATCCAACCAGGCCACGACTTCTGATGCGGCCTTTGTGATAACCTGGGATGAACTCATCCGGCGTACTCTAGAGAAGGAAGCTTTCCTAAATAACTTTCCAAGCTCTAATCGTGCGTCAGCAGTCAAGAATTCACTATACGTTGGTTACCTGTTTTATGGAAGTGATAATTCTCCCGCTTACGACTGGTACACGGAAGAAGAAATCCGTACGATTGATCCAGTAGTGAAAAAAGCATACCAGAAGGCTGTGGCAAGCAGGGAGCTCAATACGAAGAGTGTACTTCTGGATACAGTGGAGAAGATTTTGCATTTTCTCGATGACAGTAACGACGAACTTACCCCAGAAATCAAAGAAATTACTGACCATGTAGAAAGCCTGTTTGCCGATGATTAATGAATATAACCGATCCAAAGTGGATGTTGTTAGTTCACTATAAATTGGCTACAGTCTCAAAGCTAAAAAGAAGCGGCACTCCTGTTTACAGGATGTGCCGCTTTAACATGCCTTGAGCCCTTCTTATTCCATTCCAGAAAACTATTATCTCGATACCGATGTAAGTTTGTTTGGATTCACAACGAGATAGAACCCCTCAATTCGCTCTCCAAGAGAGTCCAGTTCTAAACACAGAACTTCGGACAACTGCCCGTTCTCAAATAACGCCAAGTGAGGTTCTCCATTGATAACGGTGGGCACCCACTCTCGTTTTCGCAATCGGGTAAGCACCCGACGAGAGGTCAACAAGGCGAGTACACCTTTGCGCACTCTCATCGTTCTCATGACCGTATGCACACGTCCGCCGCCATCTGCGGTAAATACAGGTTGTTCGGCCAGCAGATTCAGCATCTCGGAGACATTATAATTTAGAAAAGCGGTTGTAAAGCGGGCAATCAATTGTTCTTTTGCCGCATAATTATCAGAACTCTGTTCCATCGTTGGAAGTCTATCAGGCAGTTTGCGCCTTGCCCGACTAAAGATCTGACGGCAATTGCTCTCTGATTTGCCTAACCAATCCGCTATTTCGTTATACTCGTACTGGAATGCCTCACGCAGTACAAAAACGGCACGCTCCATGGAGGACAGCTGCTCCAGCATAACCAGATAAGCGTATGAAATCATTTCCTTCTGCTGTATGGTTTCCTCCGGAATGTTGGCTGTTTCACCGGTACTCATTGGCTCAGGAAGCCATTCCCCAACATAACTTTCCCTTTGATTGCGGGCAGAGTTCAGCAGATTTAGACTCCGGTTTACGACCAGTTTTGCAATATAGGACTTGGGATTACGGATATCATTACGCGGCTTGCTCTGCAACTCTGCAAAACAATCCTGCACAATATCCTCAGCCTCCATAACACTGCCCAGCATGCGGTAAGCTATGGAAAAGGCATAAGCTTTGTAGCGAATATACAGTTCACCAATCTCCAGAGAAGACACTTCTGGCTCATTGGTATAAAAATTGGATTTCATGAGATGGCCTCCTCTGACAGATGGTCGTACATTTATTTAGTTAAAGCAACCAGGGTACATCCCCGTTGTAATTGCAATCCGGTTCCAGTTATTAATGGTATTGATCGCCAGAATCAGATCCACCAATTCGGCATCACTGAAATGTGCTTTCACTTTTTCAAACAATTCAAGTGGCACGCCTTGATCCGAAATACGGGTTACCGCTTCAGCCAGTTCCAGCATAACACGTTCTTTTTCCGTAAACAAAGGTACCTCGCGCCACACACTCAGCAGCAAAATGTGATCGGCGTAATCTCCCAGCTTCAACAGGTCTTTGGCATGCATATCGAGACAAAACGCACAGCCATTGATTTGCGACACACGGATTTTCAACAGCTCATATAACACTTTATCTTCAAACTGCCCCGAAATATGCTGCTCCATGGCCATCATCGCTTTGAAAGCCCCCGGATTAGCCGCTCTATAGTTCACTCTTAAATTCATCTCATTCGCCTCCGTATTTTGGTTTACAACCTTAAGACAAATGAAGGGTTATATCTGTGACATTTCTCAAAAAAAAGATTTCTTCAGCATATTCAGGCACAGAATATAGCTCGATTGACAATTAAGTTGATTAATCTGCGTAGAGCTTTCCCGACATGAATATAGTTCACGTAAAGCGTTATGTATAAGCAGGATTTTCCGTGTTTATGTTAGCTGTTTGATGTTTTGTTTGTGATTTTGAACAAATTATCCTTATACATATTGATACACGAAACAAAAGAGTAGTAACATACGGCTACAAAGTAAACTTTCCTGACACAAAAAAGAACGATTCATTATCCTAGCAAGGAGTGACTTCCATGATAACTTCCAATTCCAAATCTCAACTTACATCCGAACTGCCCCGCGGCTGCACGTTCTCCGCTGAAGACTGGCATGTCTTATCTCAATATTGGTATCCGATTGCCCAGGCAAGCGAAGTGACAGATAAACCACTGGCAGCTCAATTGCTTGATGTCCGTTTGGTCTTGTATCGCAGCAACGACAAAGTTGTAGTTGCTAAGGATCTTTGTTTTCACCGTGGGGCCCCGCTTAGTAAAGGATGGGTAGAAAATGGGGAAATTGTCTGCCCGTATCATGGTTTCCGTTACAACTGTGAAGGTAAATGTACCGCAGTGCCTGCACATCCCAGCTCCAAAATTTCTCCCAAACTGAAACTTATCGTATATCCGGCGGTTGAACGTTATGGCCTAATCTGGACTTCACTCGCGGGTACCGACGAGCAGATTCCTGCATTCCCAGGATGGGATGATCCAGATTATATCAACATTCTGCCTCCGAACTTTGATATTGCAGGTTCTGCCGGAAGACAAATGGAAGGATTTCTGGATGTATCCCATTTTGCCTATGTACATACCGAGACGTTTGGCGATCGGAACAATACAGAAGTACCCCAGTACAAAGTAAAACGCGAAGGTAATGAACTGCTTGCCGAGTATTGGAGTTCCGTTAGCAACTATGGCAAAGGCCAGGATAACGTGGCGCCGGAAGGATTTCAATGGCTACGCGAATTCCGGGTATCCCCCCCCTTTGCTGCATCACTCACGGTTCACTTCCCGGAAAATGACAAGCTGAACATTCTAAATTGTGCCTCCCCCATTTCAGCACGTTATACGCGTTTGTTCTGTCCCATTACACGCAATTTTGACAAGGATGCTCCGATTGAAGATACGATTAAGTTTAACTTGCAGGTATTTGAGGAAGATCGTGAAATGGTAGAATCCCAGAAACCGGAGGATTTGCCGCTGGATCTGCATGCAGAAGCGCACATTCCCGCAGACCGTACTTCTATCGCTTATCGTCAGTTATTGACAGAACTTGGTTTGGGACGAAATTACACATCATAAAATAAATACAAATGAACAAAAAAAGAAGCGTTCCTATGAGCGCTTCTTTTTCTATAGTTGCTACATGTATTGGGATTACCCCCGCTTATAATAAGCCTTATATCTGTGACTTATCCTTGATTATGCGCGCTCACTGTTGGTTCTATATAATACGGACAGCCTGGTTCATGAATTATACGGGGATCAACCCATGTTCCCCAATATGGATGGCGATTCACATACGGCTGTGCGTTAGGCTGACTGTTAGGATGAGGCATATTAGAGGACGGGGAAACTTGAGTAACACAGTCTGCTGGCGGCCCAACAATCACCGTTTTTTGAATTGGAGCAAGTGTTTCCTTCACCTTGTTCTCATCCAGACAATACGTATGGGCCAGAACACTGGCAGGTGTCAGTCGTAAAATATCCGAGCCAAATATAGCTTCAGGAACCGGGGCATCGAAGATAGCCAGCAGATGGGTCTGATCTACCGTTGCAATTTCATAGTGCCACCAGCCTTGCGGAACATTAGCTACTTGACCCGGAGTAATCGTAAAGTTTAACAACTCATTCGTAAACGGGTTTATGAGGGAAACGACGGCGGAACCACTGATGCAATACACCAATTCGGATGCATTCTGATGAATATGGGGTTCAACCACATTGCCTGTGTTAAGAAAAATGTCCAGCAGGGAATTATTCCCCAACGTATTTAATTGATTAATGGATAAGAAATTAATATAGTTTTGATCATCTTTTTTGAAGAAAGGATTCTGGTTCAAGTCAAATGTAAATTGGGTGGTTGGTAACGTATAGTCCATATAGGAAGTTGCCAAAATAAAACGCCTGCCCTTCGCTCTCGGTTTAGGTGATAACCTATACGCTAGCTTATGCTCTGGGCTTCTATGCGTGAGCCCATTTCCGCTGAAGGTCGTTTAACCAAAAAGAACCCTGGCACAAGAGTTCTGATCAGGGTCTGTTCGTTATTTATTTTCATTTTGCTGTAAATACTCTTCTTAACCGAATCCCATTGATGTACGGCTCAGATCCACATGCTGCAACCACGTCATCCTCGAAACAACTTCAGGAGTCTCTTCGATTAAGCTATTCGTGACACCCAGATACCGGAGGTTCTTCAATTTCTCCAACTTGGCAGGAAACTCACGTATCCCGGAATAAGCGATATTTAAACTCACCAATCTGGTCAGTTCTCCGATCTCCGCAGGAATGGAATTAAAACTGAGCTCTGATTTAGGCTTTGGTTTCCAACCCGACACCATATGGTGGGAGCTTCCACAATAAATCGTAAGTCGTTGTAACTTTTTCAAATGACTGATGCCCTCCGGAATGCTTTCGAGATCCGCCGTCATAATCTCCAGCTCTTCCAATGTTGTCAGTTCAAATAGAGCCAGAGGAAGCTTAAATACACCCTGCTTCAAAAAACAAAGATCATCCGGCAATGATGGATATAACCAGTCATGAAAACGATCTGCTTCTTCCTTAAGAATCTGACCTGATTCCGGCGTGCAGCGATATATGTAATAAATCCCCTCTGAATACATGGCACCACTTTGCATCATCATTTCTTCCATCGTACAGCTTTCAATAAGGTAAGGCTGGAGTCTTCGCAATACTTTTGAAACCCTTGGTGGTGTGTCTTCATTGTACCGTCCTCTATCAACCAGTAAAAAACGAGCAGTCTTCTCGATCAATTCGTCAATTAATTGTTCGTATGCAGCGCCTCTTGGATATCAGTATGAAAAGAAACGGTCAACACTCATCTCACCCTTCTATACTTGTTTCGTGATGTTAATTCCGTTGTATCATCTGTTTACATCGTGGCATAGGCTGATATCATCAAATGAGTCATTGGAGGCATGCAACATGGCGTACGGTCCTAGTTCGGTTTCATCCCCGCAATCAGTGGGTTATCCTTACCCTTACTACCCACCCCCACCTTATCCCTACCCTTATCCATATCCATACCCATACCCGCCCATCGTCCCGTTTCCTCTCCCGTTCCCGATTGGCGGACCTTGGTGGCCTGGCGGATACCCGGGTGGCGGTTACCCGGGCGGACCACACGGCCCCTTCCCTGGAG